>JARGOZ010000006.1:73791-89832 GCA_029213025.1 Verrucomicrobiales bacterium | reverse complement strand
ATAACTGGAATACTCTGGAGAATTTTCTGCGGTCTCAGTTTAAGCAGTAAGTCCGGCGCGTGGAAATTTTCCCAATTCAAAGGACCTCTCATTCGTCCTGTCCCGGGAGCCAAACAGGGTACAGTTCCGCATTCAACAGGGTACAGTCGCGGACCTAACAGGGTACAATGCTCTTGAAATGACCATTTCGGGAGTCTTTACTTCTGCCCGGAAACACGAACTATGAAAACGATTCATCAGAGCAGACTTCTCGAAATGCTCGAAAATGACGCCGAAGCGGAAGTGGCGCTCCGGGAATATTTCGTGATGACCACAGGTGAGGCTTTCGCCTTTTCCTATCAGCTCAGAAGCGATGTCACGGTGATCAATGACGTCAGCGACAGCGAGTATGAAGGCTTTGTTCTGACGGCCGCGCTGCGGGCGGTGAACGGCTATCACAAGAGAAACCGGAGAAAATATTTCGACCGTCTGATTATGGAACGGTGCGACGCCCCGGTGATCGTTTCGGAAGGCGATTCGTGGTTTAATCACCCGTATTTGAAGGTCACCGTCGACTGTTTGTATGAATATTACAATATCCGATCGCTCGGCGAAGCAGGGGATACTTTGAGACGGATGACGCAGCCCGCGACCCGGGAATATCTCGATGTGATCTCCGAGCTGCGCCCGGTCGCCTTTATTTTCAGTGGCATCGGCAATGATATTCTGGGGAACCTTTTCCAGGTTTTGAAAAAAAATGACACAGGGGAACTCCGGGAAAATCCGAGGGATCATCTGTCAAAAGGCTATGTCGAAGCTCTGCGCAACGGGCTGCATACCTATCGATCAGTAGCGACGGAGTTGCAGCGGATCAATCCCGAGATGCCGATGTTTGTTCACGGCTATGACTATGCTTTGCCGGGGGCGGGTAAGCGCTGCCCGTGGTTGAAAAAGCCGATGGATGCCCTGCTAATCCCGGAGCAACAGCAGCCGGATGTTGTGCGCATCATGATCGATGAACTGAACCGGGGGCTGGAGCTGCTATCGCGCGAAACGCCGAATTTGTATTACGTCGATTGCCGGAATGCGGCTCCTCAGCCCTGGGACGATGAAATTCATCCCAGCGAAGCCGGCTACCGGGAGGTTGCGCAGCGGTTTCACCACGCGATCCAGTCGCATTTCGGATAGGCGGCGGTCAGGAAAGTGAGATTCTTTCAGTGTAGTTCCAGTCATCTCCACCGACGGAAATTGACTCAAAATCGCTCTGAGGCAGAGGGATAACAGAAATTTCGCATTCGATAAAATCATTGCCGTCCACGGTTGAAGTATCGATGTCGTAGGGCGGGCCGTTGACATCACGCAGGAGCGCTCCGTCGGTAAAATACAGCTCCCGGTCCTTTTGTTTTTCGAGGATCGAAGCGACCAGCACCGTGGCCCTCTGCACTACGGTGAGCGCTCCGCCCAGGTCCGGTTTGGCGAGGATGAGAGTTTTCAGAATCGTCCTGGTTTCGTCCTCTTGCAGAATATTCCGCACCGCCCCGGCGACTTCGCGGGTGTCCTTTTCCGATTCCATGAAAAGCAGGCTGTACGCGACGTATTCCCCTGGATTATTGGGCTGATAAATAAATCTGCCGTGGTTGAGAAAGTGTTTCTCCTGACCAACCCGGAATTTCGCGAACGGGATCGTGGAAAGTTCGATTTCCGGATTGGCAGGGCCGTTGGAATCCACGGCAAAGGTCACGATATAGGGCTCAAAATACTTTCCAAACATCCCCGGCTTTTTCAGGAGTTTAAATCTCTTCAGCGAAATCGCGATTTTGTCGTTGTGTTTGTCGAAGGCGGGCATCGAAATGTAACAACGTAATCCTTATCGGCGCGGCTTCACAATGCCACAAAAATTCGTATAATTTTTTGATCTGAATGCCGTCTTGGGTTTTGGTGCCGAACGATTAAAAATGGAAGCTGCGGAATTCCTCAGAAAACTAAACGATGAGTTGATCGACGACGACCGGGATACCGTGACGTTGTTGTGTGAATCTCAGGCGAATTTGCTGCGCACTTCCAACCAGGGATTTACGGTGGAAGTTTCGCGCAGGGCGCTGCATTTACTCCGCCGAGGGCGGCGCTTTCAGGAACTGCTCGTGCTGTCCGGGGCTGTGCTGCACTGGTTCGATGACCCGGAGCTGAAGCGACAGCATGGTCAGGCACTGATCGAATGTGGTCACCTGCTCGCCGCGACGCAGTGGCTGAGTCAGTGCGAAATCGAATTCCGCGGCAAGAACGAAAAAGAATGGGGTGAAGTGGTCGGCTTGCTTGGTCGAGCGTGGAAGCAGTCTTTTACCGACCGGAGACGGGCTGAAGATCTAAATACCGCTCTGATTTGGTACGATTTTCTCTATTCGAAAGACAAAAACGCACTCTGGCACGGGATCAACGTCGTTTGTCTCAGCGCCGTGGCGGAGCAGGAAGGCATCACTCTCGAAGCTCCGCTCGACTACCGGGCCATCGCCAGAGATATTCTCACAGCGATTCGTTACAAAGCCCCGGAAGCCCGGACTTACTGGGATGAAGCAACCATTGCCGAGGCGCTCGTCGCTCTGGATCGACCGGCAGATGCAATCCGCTTTGTTAAACGGTTCTGCAGCCACCCGGAGGTTGGTTCTTTCGCGATAAACTCGTTGCTCAGTCAGTTTGATCACCTTTGGCAGTTGGACGAAAAAGACGGGGATTACCTTCAGATTATTGATATCCTGCGTTCGTCTCTCATGAAGCAGAAGGGCGGCGAAATCATCGCTCCGGTGGAAAGTCTTAACAAAATTGCGCTGAACTACGAAAAATGTTTCACTGATTCCGGTCCGCTCCTCCGGACCTGGTTTCTTCAACTGATCGATTGTTCCAATTTTGTCGGTCGGATTTGGCTGAAATCTTTAAAAGGCTACGGAACCGGGTTTTTGATTGATGACGGCGGCGATATTTTTGAGGCATGGCGGGGTTTTCAAATATTTGTGACCTGCAATCATGTCATCAGTGATGAGTTTAATGAAGAGGGCTCGCTGTTCTCTGATGAAGCCACAATTACTTTTGATACTCTCGAAGCCCCGGGGAGCACCAATCCTTTGCGTCACACGGTGAAAAGAATTCTCTGGGAATCGCCGAGAACAGAGCTGGATGTGACCATTCTGCAGCTGGCCCGCCGGGAGGAACGGATTCATGAAAGAGGCCGTTGCCGGACACAACTCGATATCCTGAAAAATCATGCGCGGATGCCGCGAGCCAAAGAGGATCGGCTCTATATCGTGGGGCACCCGAAGGGCGGCGAGATGAGTTTCAGCTTTCAGGACAATCAGTTTATCGAGGGGGACCGGCGTCGTATTCAATATATCACCCCTACGGAGCCGGGCAGTTCGGGTTCACCTGTTTTTGATCAAAATTTAAATGTTGTTGCGATGCACCATGCCGGGAGTGATCGGATGAAATCACTGGCCGATCCCCGCAAGACCCGGAAAGCGAACCAGGGAATCCCGATGCCGGCGATCATTGAAGCGAGACATGTAGCGGCGTCTTCGGATTCCCGATATTCCGCCGCCTCATGATTCGAAGTATCGATTCCTATCTGGAACAACTTCACCAGGCGGCAGCCCTGGAATCCTCATTTCCCGGCGAAGATTCAGTCTTCGAAATGCTGGCCGACCGCGAAGCCGAAATGGTGATGCAAAGTTTGCCGCAGCTCGAACCTCTACCACCGATGCGCAGTCCGGGAGGCGAACTGATAGGCGATCAACCGGGGCAAATTTCCCAGCAAGCGTATAATCTGATTGTAGCTTTCGAAACCGGCGGAAAAGCCTACTACGAGGAAGTTTATAAAAGTGCACCTTGTTGGCCCGGATTGCAGTCGGGTATCACGATAGGATTCGGTTTTGACCTCGGATACTATACAGACGCCGCTTTTGAAACCGCCTGGGCCGGGCACCTGTCACCTGCCGACTTTTCCCGGTTGAAATCGTGTATTGGATTTACCACTACTGAGCCGGATCGATCCTCGAAAGTAGACAAAGCCAAAAGATGGATCCGACAGTTTCAGGACATATCGATCCCCTGGTCGATGGGGGAATCGGTATACCATGAATACACCATCCCCGGTCAGCTCAGATTGGTTCACAAATATGTACCCGGAGCCTCATCTCTGCCTCCGCACTGTTTCGGCGCCCTTCTTTCACTCGTTTTCAACCGGGGCGCGAGCTTTGACCGGCAGGGCCAGCGCTACCGGGAAATGCGAGCGATAAAGCGCCACATCAGCAACGGTATGCCCGAACGGGTTCCTGCTGAAATTCGCAGTATGAAGCGCTTGTGGAAGAGTCGCGGATTGCGTGCCCGGCGTGAGGAGGAAGCGAAGCTGTTTGAAAAAGGTCTCATCGGGATGGTCCGCATCGAGGGACTCAATGACACGGACTACACCTTCGACCCCTGGGCGGAGGATGTCGCTGTGGAAAGTGACAATGGAGAGCCGGTCTGGCGGGATGTGTGCTGGGCGCGAAATGATGAGAGCCATCCCGACTACCGCCACATCGCAGGTCTCGGGGAAGGGGAGTTGAATTTCGAATTCCGCGCGCGGGATTTGGAGTTGCTGATCCGGGCTAATGAATTTCAGCCGGTCGATCAAAATGGCGTTGTGCTTTTTGCTCTCCGGGGTTGCCGCCTGCAGTATGGTGACTCCGCGATTCGTAAACAGTCCCTGTATCTCGTCGATCAGCGTCCGGATCATCGTCAGTTGCGTTGCGTGATCGGAGTATATCATCGCAATTCCGGCGAGCTTTCCGCCTATACCGGATCCACGGTTCCGAATGCGCGTTTTGTATGGAATTATTCGGAATATAAAAACGCCGGCAATCTTTTACCGACGGGCTGCTATCGCTACAAAACAGGCGCGCACAGTGGCGGGCGGTATCCGAATTGTTTGCTTCTGGATGAACCCTCTCTGGTTCTGCGCACAACCAATGATCTGTCCTACGGAACCAAAGACCGGTGGGAGCCGGGCAAAGTATGGAACAATATTCATCCCTCTTTCTCTACTTTTGAATGGGCTGACTATTCCAGTGCCGGTTCTTTGACGGTAAAAGGATCCTACTATCAGGACAGGGGATACACTGGCGAATGGTCGAAGTTTCAGCAGGACGCGGGAATTACCGGGGATGGAAAGTTTTTTCATCTGGTGCTTTTGACCGGGCTGGAAGCCCGCATCGCCGCCGGTCTTCGGCTCGCAGGGATTTCGGACAGCAGCCATCCCAAAGTTGTCGAACGACTCAGCCGTTTGCGTAGCGGCTCCAGGGGGGAGCGGGTCAAAGAATTGCAACGTGGACTTCGGGTTATCGTCGACGGGGAATTCGGGGCAAAAACCCGGCAGGCGCTGGTCGGGAAACAGAGGAATTGCGGAGTCGTCGCTGATGCGATTTTCTCCAACGAAACGGACGATGTTTTTGGCTTCGGTATTTATCCCCCCGAGGAGCTGCCTGCACTGGAAGTCGTTGCTTTACCGGCGGTTGATCGCAGTCCCGATTTATTTGATGATTCGGATATTCCTCCGTCTTCTGTTACCGAATTTCCGGACGATGGAGCAGTTGTAGCGAGGCGGGATGAGAATGACTATTTCCCGCAAATTTTTGAAGAATCCGGTGACGAAAATCAAACCAGAGGCGGGTTGGTATACTGGCCGTCGCAGGACTGCCATTCGCCCTGTTACTACCACCTGATAACTGATGGCAGCAGTGATTTGCCCGATCCGGCCGCTTTTGAGCTGGGAGTGGAGGAAATGGAACTGCTCATTGCCGGAAACAGGTTCGCCCCGATGGGGAAAGACGACGTGATCGGTTTCGGGATTCGCGGGGCAAAGATTCGTTTCAGCCAGGAAAAAGTCGAGGAAGTGGAATCGATCCCTCTGAAAGATGCCCGCCCGGATCACCGGAATTTTCACTGTGTACTTGGTTTTTACTTTCGAAGTCGCGGCACCTTTGCCGCTTACACCGGTTCGACAGTGCCGTGGCATCAATATATGGCTAAAGGTATCAAAAATAACCTTTTACCTACCGGTTGCTATATATACAAAGTGGGTGAACACCGACCGGCCGATTCTTCGAGATGGGTGCAGGGGTTGCGGATGAGCGATGCCAACGGGGCGTGGAGCGGCCCTGCCACCGTGCTGCGCACCCGTAATGATTTGGTCTTTGGGCTCGCGGACGCCTGGGACCAGTGTAAACCTTCGGATAATATTCATTGTGCCTACAGTAATACCAAATTTTCCAGCCTCGGATGCCAGACAGTAAAAGGCGGTAAAGGGTACGGGCTTTGGAATGAATACCAGAAGCAATTGTTGCAATTGGGGCCTGACTCAAGAGTAGACTACATTCTTCTTACCGGAATGGACATCGCTGTTGCTCACACGTTGTCAGATGCAGGCTCCCCGGCCGATTTGAAACGAATCACAAGGCTGCGCACCGGCTCCTGTGGTGAGGATGTAAAAAGGCTCCAGGCCCGTTTGGCAATGAATCAAACCGGCTACTTTGGGGCGGCAACCAAATACAGATTAACCTGTTTTCAGGCTGCCAACGAGTTGCCTCGCGACGGAATCTATACTCCGGCTCTCGACGAAAAACTCCGATGGGGTATCTTTCAGTTTCCGGGAACGCCGTCAGCGATTTCTCCCGCAACCGAACCACCTCTGCAGGCAACACAGGGTCCGAAATATTCGGTCAACACGGCTCCGGTGGTAGTCATGCCCAATCCCGGCAAACGTCCGCCAATGAAGCCGGTAATTCCCGGGCAGGATCCTGACAGTGCCGGGTGATTATTGTAGCGCTTCAAACTTTACCTCAAGAGTAGTGTAACCATTCGCCCGTTGATACTCTGCCTCATTTTCAATATGCTTTTCGCAGTTCAGAATCGAAATCTTTCCAAGTTTTTGAGAGCACTGTTCCAGTAGCGTGCGCATGATCAGGCGGGCGTGTGGAGCGCCGAGGCAAAGATGGGTGCCGAAGCCGAAGGATAAATGAGGGTTGGGTTTGCGATCCAGTTTAATTTCTTCGGGCTTGTCGAAAACAGTTTCGTCAAAATTTGCGGAGGACCAGCAAAGCGAAACGCGGCCACCGGGCGGTACCGGCACACCCATCACGTCGGTCGCTTCCGGGCAGACTCGACCGATGTGGGGTAACGGCATAAACACGCGGAACATTTCTTCAGAAGCGTGAATGATCCGCTTCGGGTCTTCCCTGAGGTATTCGAGTGTTTCCGGATACTCGCCGAGGTAGGCAAGCGCGCAGGCTACACTTTGGATAACGGTATCGCGACCACCGGCGAAAGTCAGATTGGCAAATCCCATCATCTCTTCGCGGGTCAGCGACCGCTCTTGAAAGGTTGCCCTCGTCAAGGCGCTGAAAAAGTCATCACCGGGATTGGCTTCGGCCTTATCGAACTGGTTGTTGAGGTATACTTCAAGTTCCCCGCCTTTGGAATCCCCGTCCCGGAAGACATGTATGCCCCATTTGATCCAGGTGTCGGCTTCCGCTTCGGGGACGTTGAGCAGGTAGGTCAAAGCGCGGGACTGTAATGGCAGGGCAAATTCACGGACGACCTCGATGGATTCTCTCTCAATTGCTTTCGAAAGCAGAGCGTCGATCAGAGTGGTTACTTTTTCTGTTACTTCCGGGGTTTTTGACCGTTTGAAAAAAGGTTCTACCAGCTTTCTATACTCACCGTGCTCCGGTGGGTTTGTTTCAATAGGTAACTGGCGCATGGAGCGGACATCTTCCTCCGACGGAATAGGCACACGGAAAGGCGCATCGGAACTGAAAGTCTTCCAGTCTTTAGCTGTTTCCCTGACATCGGCATGCCGTAAAACCATAGGCAGTGTTTCGCCTTGAAACGGGCATTGTAATACTCCTTTATCCCTGCGGGCTTCCCGAAACGGGTCGGTCATCTTCTGATCTTCATCGCTCATAGGTAAATTGATTCCCTTGTTGGTGGTGTTACAATTGTTTTGCCCGGGTAGGTTCGGCGTAGTTTTGCCGAATCGTTTCCAGTAAATCTGTATCCGGTTTGCCGTCGGAGATTACAAGCCGAAAGTTGGCTTTCCACGGTTTTTCCGGAGTGATCTGAAACGCTTTTTCCACCATGGGGGTGAATACAAAATACGGTTTCGATGGATGCAGTCGTACATGCTGAGGATGGCGGAAATTTTCGGGATGTGCCATTATGGTCACCGCCGCATGCCCGCCGTCGAGCGGACCGTGCATGGCAACCCATTCCGGTCGGGAGTGATTGCCGTTTTCGCGGGAAAAACCTTCGCTGGTAAGGAACTGAGCCGGTGGGGGATCTTTTTTCGATGGGGCCAACCAATCGGAGTTGCCCCGAATCGTCATACCTCCGTAGTGATACTTTTCTATAGTTAAAGGAGATTCGCCGGCGCATTTTTGCACTATGGAAAGATCCACGATTTGAAAGTTTTCCCCCGGCAATTTGTGCCACGCCCGAACGGTCCAGGTTTCATTCAGGACAGGTTGGAAAGATTCGCTGTTGGAAATATCTTCATACAGGTTACGGGCGGAAAATCCGGCGAAGCAGACCCCGTCGGCAGTAGTTTCTGTCGATTGATAACTGATCCTGCCCTTTTCCAGTTTCTGGTTCCAGAATTCCGTTTTTTTGCCTTCGAATTCCGTCTTCGTCCACGCAAAAAACAGCGCGTGCTGGTGGACGTGGTCGATCGGGTAGTCGCCGGTGACAACTTTTCCAAGGGGTGTCCATAAAGGATGAATGTATCCGGTTCTGGTATAGTAGGAAGCATGTTTTGCCGCTTCGGACGAGGGGGCTTTGCGGAATTCCAGAATGTTGCGCCCGGACTGTTGCAGTTGGATCACTTCTGTTGTTTCTATACATTTCATTTCCCCTTTTGCCTTCACCGGAGTGATGATAAATCGCTTCGTCTCCCCCGCGTTAAGAGGTTCGGCAAGGCGCCAGAAAAGTTGCCCGGAGTCGCCGTTTTCCACCTGGCCCGTGGCACCTCCCGGCTCGATCGAAGCGGAACGGGTGCCTTCAGGCAGGCCGGTTACCATTGCTGACATGATAGAGCCGACGGGGCGGTCGGTTTTCCCGGCAGAGACTTCCAGCTCGATAGCCTGTGCCGTAGCGCCACTGATAAATAGAAAAAGGGCCAATATCCGAAGAGTATTCATGGCTTCATGATAGCGCGGCTGATGTGACGGACACGACGTTTTTTTGGAAAATCAGGGGATCAGTTCTCCGTATTGTACCCTGTACAGTCCGGAACCTAACAGGGTACAGTCGATAATTTCTCAGGTTAGATCATGAATTCAAACGCGCTTTGCAGGTCGGGAAATCGAAAGGGGTAATTCAGATCTTCCAGTTTTCCCGGGGCGATGGCGAGGTCGGCGAGCAGTGTTTCGTCGGCCATTTCCCTGCCGAGGGCGAGGCGCAGGGCGGGTGCCGGGGCGGGGATGATGGCGGGACGGTTCACCGCGTCGGCCAGGGACGATGTGAACTCCCGGTTGGCTGGATTTTGCGGAGCGACGGCATTCACCGGGCCGGTATACCTTGAGTCGAAAAGGGCGCGATTGATGATGTCGATCAAATCGTCGAGCGCGATCCAGGCAACCCTCTGTTTCCCGGATCCGAGTGGTCCGGCGAGTCCGAGGCGGAATGCGGGAAGCATTTTTTTCAGCGCTCCCCCGGACGGGCCCAACACCATACCGCTGCGTAGATTTACGACGCGTATCCCGGCATGAGTTGCCGGAGCTGTCTCATCTTCCCAGATGCGGCAGACTTTTGAAAGAAAAGTATCCCCGCCGGGCGAATTTTCATCCTGCGCGGATTCGGTTCCCTGTTGATAGTAGTTCGCACCGGACATGCTGAGGAGGACTTCCGGCTTTCGTTCCATGTTTGCTATAGTTTGACTCAGTAAGCGGGTACCCTCTCTTCGACTTTCCAGTATCCTGTTTTTCTGTTTCTCCGTCCATCTGCCGCCGGCTATGTTTTCCCCGGCGAGATGGACTACGGCGTCAATGTTTTCGCCGGGTGGTATATCGAGTTTTCCCTCTTTGATATCCCAATAGATATCACTTTCCTGCTCGGGATGTCTTGTTACTCTGCGAATCCTGTGACCGCGCATTTGCAGAAAACATTCCAGGGCTGTACCGATCATCCCTGTCGCTCCCGTTACCATGATTGTCTTAGGCGGAGTGGAAGGTTCGCCGGACATTCGTTCCAAATCCATTTTTGTGATCGCATGCCGGTATTGAAAAGTGCATGCCAATTTGCTGCGCACAAATCCGGAACCGAAAATGTTACCGAAAATTCCGAAAGGCATTCTGTAGGAAATTTCGTCAATCAATTCACAACTTTGCTCATCCTTTTCGGAGAAAGTGTGAACATGTTTCCATTTGGCAAACGGGCCATCGATTTGGATATCACTGAAACCCTTTCCCGGCACGACATCTCTGTGTTCAGCGATCCAGTTGGTCCACACCGGACCGGCTTTCATAGAAATTTCGGCCCGCGATCCCTCGGTGATTTCCTCCGGTTCCAGGCCTACCCGGATTTTCTCCCACGGCGGGGAGAGGCGTCTGAACGCGCCTTTGGACAGGTGCCAGTCTGCCAGTTCCTTTGCCGGAACATGGATGGTGGTTTGCTTGCGGAATTGATTCATTTTATCGCTAAAGGCTACGCCTGTTAGCGACGAAAAGTAGGAAAATGTCGACCCAGCTTGCGGGCCGCGGACATCAGTCCGCAATCCGAAAAGGCGGACTTGTTGCAGCAGTAATGGGAGAAATCAAAGCGGATGCCGGCAGGGTGATAGACAAGAAATTCATCTGCCACGGTTTGATGGTAAAGATCGTGCAGCACTTCGTGCAGAAAATGGTCGTTCGATCCCTGCTCCTCGTGTTGGTAGACCGGGTGATATCCGCCGTTCTCAAAATAACCGATGAGAAACGAAGTGATTTCACCGCCGTTCCGCTTCACGGATATTTGTAGCTGGCCGGAGTTCCGGGCCTGGAGCGTAAGGAAGTGGATGAAGTTTTGGTCAGTAAAGATACCGGGCGTCGACTTAGCTGTCTCGGCTATGGCTGCTATCAACTGTTCGGATATCTGATGGCCGGAAAAATGCCGGAGCGTTCCCACTCCGGTACTATAGGGGTAACGCTGCCCCAGTTCGGTTAGTCCGGTTTTATCTGTAGTAAAGTGTTCGATTTCCCCGCCGCCCAATACCCGGCCAAACAGATTCGATTTGCCTGGAGCTTGACATAGTTGAACGGCATCGAACAGCAAAGTGTGGGGGGCTACTTTTCCGAGGGACAAATTGTAGTCATTAAGCCTGCAATAGTAGAGAACCTCTTGTAGTAGATCGACACCGGCAGAGACGGATACTGCGACTAACTCCTGAAAACTAAACTCTGTTTCACAGGTGAGGGTGAGGCGGTTTGTTATACAGCAAAGAGGAAGAACAGCTTCGAGTTGGTTGTTTGAATTTCGCAGTTCAAAAATCCGCGGCGAAAAATTGGGGTTGGCGAAATACCATGGAATCCATATATCCGGCCCGCAAAACGCTGCAATTCCCGGTCTGCGGTTTTCGAAAAAGAATCGACTCCATTCTTCCCGCTTTTGTCTGGTCACCTGGCTGAGTGAATCTATTGGCGGTTGTTGGGAGGTAAACCATCCGGGCGGCGAGTGATGAAGGGAGATCTTTTGCGATTCTTCTACATATTTTGCCGGGGAAGCCATTTGATAGGTATATCACATAAAGCGTTAACCGGGAAAGAAAAATAAAGGCACGTTAATTATATTAATTTGTTTATGATCCGTGTCCGGGAGGTGGATCACCAAGAGCGATTTTCGGTCCGAGAAACCTGGGTTTGGTATCCAGCAGAAACAGATCAAGCATCATTTTGGCGCGGGCGGGATACTCCCGGAGGTTTGTTTTGAGTGCGACGCGGGATTTTACTTCTTCGCAATTGAAGCCCACCGCGTTGATTCCATACCTTTTTGCGATGAATATGGCCCGTTTGTTGTGGAATGGCTGCGAGACGACAATGATGTCATCCTGTCCGAAGATTTCCTTCGCCCGGACGATGGAATCGAGGGTTCGAAAGCCGGCGAAATCCCGGTAGATGCGGTTTTCCGGCACTCCTTTCCCGATCAGGGCTTTTTGCATATCGGTAGGCTCATCGTAATTTTTTCGGGAATTATCACCGCTGACGATGAGGTACTCGCATTTTCCGGCGTGAAAAAGTTCCGCCGCCGCGTCGATCCGGAATTGAAAGTAGGAATTTCGTCTGTCGTTGGCCACAGTTTTGGCGCAGCCCGGAACAAGAGCGGCTTTTTTCTTTGGAACCGGCGTCACGTGGGTAAACAGACGCTCCTGCGCTGCCAGTTCCACGGCCCGGTGGGACAGGAAAGTCAGGAGGATCATTACGAAGATGGCTGCGAGTAATACCACCAGGATCTTAACGGGGATCGGGAAATTCATAATTACCTTACGTTTTCATGAAAAAGATCCTTTCAGAGAATTCAGATGGAACGCAATTAAGGCAAAGAAGCGCTTGAAGATTTCCGAAATTCGCTAATTTTGTTGCGACTGCTTCTCAATAGCAGCAAGAATAACCTTTTTAACAATATGGCGAAGACAATTTGTGACTGGTCGAAGAAGGATTTGCTTAAGCACCCCGAAAAACTCCACGCTCTGACGAGAGAAGCCTGTTTCTTTTGCAAAAAGTGCGGCCGGGTTGCCAACACGAAAAAAGCCCTCTGCAAAGGTGAGGCTTTTGCCGCTCAATCCTCCAAAATCGCCAAGGTGGATTTTGCCGCCTAGCGGTTAATTTCCCCCAATAGAGTGAGTTGCCGGATTCCTGCTTTGGTCCCAGGATAGGACCGGCATGTATCACTTTTTCAAAACTATTTTCGTTGTTTGTCTGGTCACCGGACTTATTGGCGCGGCGGCACTCGCTCAGGATGAGCAGCATCTGGCTCTCGATTCCCCGTTGGCTTCTTTTGTAGAGGACGATTTTCCGTTTTTTACCCAGACCCTGGATTGCCGGAAACTTGAGGGTGACTGGCCGGAGGAAAATTTAACGCAGCGGGGGATCATCTTAAAGCCGGGCGACGATTATTACGTGGCCTTCGACATCGATCTTCTGCGGGTCGCTCTGGTTTGGAAAAGTAACGAAAAAGGAGAATTTCTCACCATGTCCGGCATGGCTCCGGGAAGTTACCGACTGCCGAATAAAAAGGCTTCCGCCGGTCAAAACAGCCTGCCCGTTCCACTGGGAACTCCCGTAGCAGCGAATGGTCTGTATCCTGGTTGGGGCGAGAAAGTCGATAAACGGGATCGAAAATGGGCCGGTGACGATGAGAACGGACTGGGGCCGGCTCCGGGTCTGAAATGGAAAGGACTCGAAGTTGGCAAAGGAGCCGTGAAGCTGAAGTACAGCGTTGGCGGGACCGATGTAGAGGAAATGTGGCTCGGCCCGAGGCGGATGATCAAAGTCGCGCCGGGAAAAGAAGACCTGGTAGTAAATCTCGCTTCTACGACTTCCCTAACTATTCCGGCTTCCGACAGCGACCGCTGGATTGTGCATAACTATGACGGTTCGGAAGCGGGCGATGTCAAAAAACTATGGGCAGAACAGGAACGGAAAATCGGCCAGCCGTGTTTTGGTGAAAAGCCGGTTTTGATCGAAACTGGGTTTAAGCAAAATCCCGAAGTCGAAAACGGATTTCAAATCGAGGAAATGGCTTTGCCTATGGAAAATCCATGGCAACGAAACGTTCGGCTCTCAGCGTTCGGTTTTTTCAAAAACGGGGATGCCGCGATATCGACTTTCGATGGTGATGTGTGGATCGTGAATAATCTGAATTTCGGAGATGGCGGCAATGAATCAGCGACTACATGGAGTCGTTTTGCCTCCGGTCTACACGAGCCGATCGGACTCGAAATCGTCGATGATGAGATCTATGTATTTTCCCGCAACGGCATCATTCGACTTCTCGATACCAATAACGACGGCGAAGCGGATTTTTACGAGAATTTCTCGAATGTATTTCCGCAAACCGCCGAGACCCGGGAGTTCGCCAATGACATTGTAGCGAAACCGGGCGGCGGGTTTTATCTCGCCAAAGGCGGACAGCAGGGGACCACTACCGGAATTGCCAACGGTACGGTGGTAGAGGTTTCTGCCGATGGCCAAAGCTACGAGATTATCTGTACCGGACTGAGGATGCCCTATATCGGTGTTGACCCGCAAACCGGTATCATTACAGCAAGTGATCAGCAGGGAAACTGGAAGCCCGCCACGCCGGTACGAATTATCAAAAAAGGCGAATACTACGGGTTTCAGCCGTCCCGTTTTAAAGATAAAGCCGTTCACCCGGCGCCCACTGTGGAGCCGCAAATCTGGATTCCTCACTTCGTAAACCAGTCCGGCGCGAGCCAGGTATGGTTGCGCGATTCGAAGATGGGGCCTCTCGATGATTCCCTGATTCATGTCGGTTACAACCGACCGGAGATCTTCAAAATCTACTTCGACAAAGACGGCGATGAAGTAATTCAGGGTGCGGTTGCGTCGATCACTCACAAATTTGCCTCCGGACTGTTAAAAGGCAAAGTTCACCCGGTGGATGGGAGCCTTTGGCTGACGGGATTTAAGATTTGGGGTACTTCAGCGGAACAAATCAGCGGTCTTTACCGGGTTACGCCCACAGGCGAACCGGTCTGGGTTCCGGCGGAACTTCGATCCGAAAAGCGGGGCGTTTTACTAAGTTTTCATCAGGAGGTGGATCCCGCTATTGCCGGTAATTTGACTTCGTATTCGGTGGATCGCTGGAACTATAAAAGGACCCACAACTATGGATCCGGGCACTACCAATTGAACGGTGAGCCCGGGCAGGAATCTCTACCGGTTTCCAGCGTGAAAATTTCGGAAGATAAAAAGAGTGTATTTGTCGGAATTCCGGACATGAAAACCAGCCATTCCCTCCGGGTTACCTACAAAGTCCCCACCGCCGATCAACTGTCGGTGGCCAACGCGTTTTTCACTGTTCACCAACTGCGCTCCATTGATTTGAAAGAAGCGGGATTCTCCGACGATAAGGTTGATTTGGAGTTGTCCGAGGAAATGCTGTCTCAGGTACAGAATATTGAGCCGACCGTTGCGATCGGCAAAGAAACATCCACCAAATACGGCTGTATTGTTTGCCACGCGGCCGGGGAAAATGTCCCGGTTGCAACAGCGACTCCCGGCACTCAGGTGGCGGTTGGACCGCCCTGGAACGGGCTGTGGAAATCGAAACGAAATTTCTCCGACGGAACCGAATTAAAACGGGTTGATGAGGTATACCTGCGTGAATCAATCCTCGATCCCGCCAGGAAAGTAGCTGAGGGATTTGAGACCGAAAAGACAGGGGTAGGTATGCCTTCTTATCTCGGGGTGTTAAAAGATCACGAAATCGACAGTGTAATCCTCTATATTAAGAGTCTTCAGAAAGTGAAGCCGAAGAAGGGCTGATCAGCTCTCCATAGTGATCTCTTCGACCTCGCCCTGATCGTCGAAGTGAACAGAAATGGCATAGTAACTTCCTTTCTATCTGTTATTTTTAAGAGCCTCCTGTAAAACTTCCATGGTTGCTTTCTGACGCTGTTCGACAAAGGCGCGGGCTTCAGCGGCTTTCTTTTTTGCTGCATCCGGATTTTTTGCCATATCGAGAACGGTAGATGCAATTTTCTTCTGTTGCTCTGCGGAGTCGTGATCGAAAAGCCAGTCGCCCAGGCCTATATCTTCCCACATAAATCCCTTCGAAGTCTGCTCGGCGAATCGACAGACGATCGCCGGAATCCCGTGGCCGATGCACATGATCGGTGAGTGCATTTCATTACCAAAAAGGCCGGCGCTGCGAATGAATACGCTGATCGCTTCGCCGGTCAGCCAGTAGTCAGGCCGCCACACAACGCGGTCCAGAATTTCCCTGGGGAGCTTATCGATTATCATTTCTTTACCTACCGCCATCTGG
>JARGOZ010000006.1:71693-73781 GCA_029213025.1 Verrucomicrobiales bacterium | reverse complement strand
AACCAGGACTTTTAAATCGGTGTTCTTTATTACCTCAATGATGGCTTGGCGAAGCGGCGCATGATCGTGTTCTTTCATCTCCTCGTTGCGCGCGTGTTTGATCTCATCGAATTTCCGGCCTTCCTTGATCATCCAGTAGGGCGTGTAGCGAAGCCGGGGAATACAGCAGATAAATTTTCCTTCTTCCAGGCCGTTCGCGGCGAGATAGGCTTCGGCTTTTTCCGCATCGCGCAGGTCGCAGGCGAAAGCCCCGTCGGGTCCGAATTCCATTACCGGTGGTTTAGCGCCCCTTTCTTTGGCTAGGGCGAGAGATTTGCTGTCGCGGAAATAGACGAATTCGGCCTTGTTCAACACCTCTACAGAGCGCTGCACTGCTTCCCCGGATCGGACAGAGGTAGCCGATGACTTTTTCATGGGAAAAGTGATCCCGTAAATCCCGTAAGGCTTGCCGGTCTCTTTGTGCCAACGCAGCAGATCATTTTCCGCAACGATCGATGCGCCCGAACCGTGGAGCAGGAAATCACATTCCTGAAAGGCCTGCTCCAGTTCCTTTGAACCTTTTTTGGCAATCTTCAGTTTGGGGAATTCTTTAAGCAGCAATTCATCGACACCGTTGTCGACATTGGAAGGCCATAAAGTCACCTCCACCTCGGGCAAATGCTGTCGCAAAATGCTCAGAACCCCCGGAGTGTGGGCGATATCCCCGATATTTACCGTTTGCCACGAAGAGCGGAGCAGAATTTTCTTCGGCGTCGAACCGTCAGATGCGGTGGCCAGGGCTGCTGCGAGAGCGGAACCACCAACAGAGCTGAATACGGCGCGGCGGGTGAAGTGATTTTCGTTTCGATTCATGGCTTCCCTTTCGTTCATGATCGGGAAAGAATCGAGTGAGATTTCATCACGCAATTTTGCTTCCCCTTGAAGAAGTTCGCGGTAGTTTCATTCATGAATGTGTTCATCACTCATGCGGAAGAGGACAGAGAGTCCGCCGAAGACCTTGCCAAACACCTCGGTCTTCTCGGCCTGGTTCGCCTCGATGACGGAACCAGCGGATTTCTGCCTTTTCAAAGGACCGATGTGGTTGTGGCTCTGTGGTCGCAAAAGACGCAATTTTCGATCCGGCGGCTTCTTTTGGAAAAGCGCATTGTAGGGGCATGGGCCGAGAACCGGCTGGTTCTGGTTCAGCTTGACCGCCATTTTCTACCGGTCGGGTTGCGGGATCTGCCCGCCATTGATGCATCATTTGTCCAGGGACGGTCGAGCGGGGCCTGGTTTAAGGTGCAGCGCGAAGTTCGTGAAACCCTCAACAAATTACGAAAAGGCCTGTTCGAGCCGGAGGTCACCGAATCTCTAATGGGTGACGACGATGAGGAAATGGAGATTCTGGAAGAGGAAGGAGTCGCCGAACCTGACTCAACGGTTTTTGTTTCCTATTCTCATTCGGATACCGATGTGGTGACAAAGCTGGTTGACATTATCAAAGAAAACGGAAAAGCGGTATGGATAGACAAAGCAGGGATTACCCCGGGTGAAAGTTGGGCCGGTGAAATTGTGAGGGGCATCAAATCCGCCGACGGTATTTTTGTGATGTGTAGTCCGAGAGCCTTTGAGAGCGACCATATCAAGCGGGAAGTATACCTCGCTGATCGCTATAGGAAACCGATGTTGCCCGTATTTCTTGAAGAGGCCGAACTCCCCGATGACTTTGAATTCTTCTTTGCCGGTGTGCAGCATCTCTTTCTCTATAAAATGAACGAAAACGACTACTCCTCGGTATTGTCCGAAGCATTGACCAATCTATAGAGAAAGTACGTATAGGATGGCTTTTTGTCGCATCCAGACGGATAGGATAGAATAGGTATGAGCAAACACCAAAGATAGGTTTGAGCCTTAGCTTCAAAACGTAACGCTTGCTGGATAGGCGTAAAATTGGGGGCACACGCGTAGAAACGGGGACAGATATTTGAATATGAAGACTACCCCGGATCCGACGCGCATTTTACGGCTCCGGAAGAACGAACTGGTCCGCCGGTCCATTTTCCGGTAGTTGTGATCTCCAGATCGCCACTATAGGCAAACAACAAAGTG
>JARGOZ010000006.1:24111-71683 GCA_029213025.1 Verrucomicrobiales bacterium | reverse complement strand
TCTGGAGAACACCACTACCCATATTCTCTACCAGTTAACGGCGATCTGATTCCTTTTCGAGCACGGATGACTACGCGTAGTTCGGTGAATCGTCCCGGCAACCAGGGATTCTGTCCCCGGTTCGATATTGCCTTCAGATCACTCTGCCCACCCAATTTGGCATTGCTTAACCTTTTGGCTGGACCCCGGTTCTGAGATTATGGCGGCGGCAGGTTTGTGTCCCAGGTTTCGATCAACGCGGTTTCTAAACCACTGTCACATACTTCCCTCCTGAAATTTCAGTATCTATAACTGTGCCGATAATGGAGGTTTTCGGATAGATTTCACGCAGTGCCGCCACGCAGGAATCTATATTTCTTTTCGGAATACCGGCAAGTAAACCCCCCGAGGTTTGTGGATCAAATAAGATCGGATAGGCTGCTTTTTCAACTACCGAATTCGACGCAGTAACACCGCGGCGAAGGCGCAGGTTGTCCGGTTGCAGCGAACTGAAAATGCCTTTTTCCATACATTTGAACGCACCGTGGAGAACCGGGACTTTATCTAACTCGACTTCTGCACCTGATCCGGAAGCCTTCAGCATTTCCACGAGGTGACCAAGCAAACCGAAACCAGTCACATCCGTGCAGGCGGTGGCTCCGTGTTGGTGCATAATTTGCCCGGCTTGAAAATTACTCAGAAGCATCGAATCAATTGCCGATTCAGCCCATGCGGCTTTCGCTTCGTTTCGCATGTCGGCGGCGAAGATAGTCCCGGTTCCCACCGCTTTGGTTAAGACCAATTTATCGCCCGGATTCATCCCGCCTTTTTGCATGAGCTTCGATCTCTCCGCGATGCCGTGAACGGAAAGGCCGAAGACCATTTCATGCCCCACCGTGGTGTGGCCTCCGGCAAGAGCACAGTTGCAGGCATTGAGCATTTTTAAAGCCCCGGCCATGACCTGGAACAGTTGTTCTTCGACATTTTCTTCATCCCCATAAGGGACCGTTGCCATCGCAAGGGCGGATTGCGCCTCCGCGCCCATCGCAAAAACATCGCTCAAGGCATGGTTCGCAGCGATCTGGCCAAACACATAGGGGTCGCTAATAAAAGACCGGAAAAAGTCGATCGTATGAATTCCGACACAGCCGTAAGGCATCGTGGTCACGGCGGCGTCATCCGGGTCATCGAGTCCGATGAGGACATCCTCCCGCTTGATCGGATCGAGCTTTTTGATCACCCTGGAAAGCGTTGTGGAGCCGACCTTTGAACCGCAGCCTCCACAGTGCATTACCGGCGCCTGAAGTAATTCCGGAACCGTGAGCCTTTCCTTTGCCACCTCGGGAACTGCCATTTCCGGCATCTTTTGATACCGTTCCATCCAGCGACGATCAATCCAGTCTTTCCACTTCCAGATCTTCTCCCCTTTCAAAGAAAAAGGTCCGTATGAAGCCACTGCGAATTGATCACCTGTGCTGATTAAGCTGAGAAAAATGCGCTGTGGACGGAAAGGCTTTAGTTTTTCGCCAGCGCAAATCCGACGTATGTTTTCGGCCAGTGGTGGACCCTGGCGCACCGCAAAAACTCCGGATTTCGGCCTCGGATATTTCTCGCATGAAGCCACATCACCTGTCGCGAAAACATAGGGATGAGATTCAGATTGAAGCCGGTCATTGATCGCAATAAATCCCGTCTTATTGGTCAGCAGCCCGGAATTCTTCGGCCATGAAGGAGGAGACGCGTTGGTGACCCAAAACAGAACGTCAAAAGGGATTTTTTCTCCATCATCAAGAATCACCTGATCGTGAACGACATGAGATACCCGCTTTTGAAGTGCCACAGAAACTCCCCGCTCAGCTAAAATTTGGTTGTAAGTTTGCTGAACGCTTTTTGCATGAGTCGGCAAAATAGTTTCAGTCTGGCTGACCACGGTATAGCTATTTCCCGGGTCGATGTCCCGCAGCGCAAACTGAACCGCCATCGTCAATTCCACTCCTCCGGCACCGGCTCCGACAGTTACGATGTGCAACGGCTTTTTTTCCTGCCGCTGACGTTGCTGAATCGCCTCCCATTTTTCGAGGAATTGTTCGATCGGTTTTACGGGGATGGAATGCTCCCGCGCTCCCGGCACATCATCAAGAAAAGGCGTTGACCCCGTGTTGATCGAAAGTACATCAAAATGAACGGGCGGACGATTCGCGCAATGAATTTTGCGAGCTTCCAGATCGATTTTCCTGACCGCGTCATGATATAGCTGGGCCCCGGCGAAATGCGCGAGCGGACGGAGATTGATATGTGCCTCTTCAAACGTATAGTGACCGGCGATCAGACCAGGCAGCATTCCGGAATAGGGAGTATTGAGGTCCTTTCCAATTAGAGTCAGCCGAACTCCCGGCATCGGATTCATCCCGAAGCTTTTCAGTACAGCGACATGCGAATGGCCGCCCCCGATGAGGACTACATCTTTTACGATATGAGAATGGTGATCTTCCAAAATATTTTTTTGTTCAATCCGTCGGTCCGCCGACGATTTCATCGGTTGGGCTGGAGAGGCTGAGCAAGCTATCAGTCTGTTTTCTTTTAATCAACGACGCCGGTTGCGGCGGGTGCTTTGATTCCGTCGGGGTAGGTCTTCTTTTTTTCGGGATCAGAGTTAGCGGCGAATTGAGTTGAACGCACCTCGATTTGCTCCTGAAGGGTCGGCTTCCCGGGCTGATCCAGTGACTACGCCTAATATCAGGCCAGTGGCAGCGAAAAAAAGTGAGTTGTTAAATTTCATGCCGATTTTGACGTCGCACTTCGAAGGAGCTTTCTTCGTTTCGGGAAAATGGGGACAGCGAGAGAGATCGGTGTCCGGTTTTGCTCATTACAACTTAGCGTAAATCGCCTGTTAAATAGAAATGGGGACAGAAGTATCAAATAGTTTATCCAATTTCTTTCACCGGAGTGACGAGGGCATGACGATGCTTCACCATCGAGAGTTCGCTTTTTTCGACAGAGCGGGAGAAGATAATCAGGAGTCAACCCGTTGCAGGAATATCTCCCGCTGTATGCCTTATTCGATCTGCAGATCCCGCACGGCCCGAAGATCACCCCGGTGGCCGCCGCCCATTTTACGGCCTCCGAAGAGCGAACTGGCCCGTCGATCCGTTTTCCGGTAGTGGTGATCTCCAGATCGCCACTATAGGCAAACTACAAAGTGGCGATCTGGAGATCACCACTACCCATATTCTCTACCTGTTAACGACGATCTGATTCCTTTTCGACCATTTTTGCCGACGCGCAAGCAAACCGGGGGCGAAATCGAGAGCATAGTGTTTGCTCCCTGCAGAGGGATGCCTGCTACCGGCGATGTTCTTTCGGTTTATGAAGCAGAATATGAAGCGCTTCGATCCCTGACCGGAAGTTAACGACTCAAATCGTCCTGTGACAAAATTTTGAAACCGGACTCGTTGAGCACGGTGATGCCGAAGTCGTTGTCCTCCACGCACATCGCGATGGCTGTCCTGCCGTTGGGCCTGGTGAGCATGGGATAGATGAAGTGGATATTGGTTTCCGCATTCAAAATCGCCCGGAGACAGTCGGCCATTTGGGTGGCACCCTCAGCAAGTTCGACGACAATAAGTTCCGTTGTGTTAAAAGGAATCCCTTTCTCCATAAAAAGAGTTTCGACGGAATAAGGGTCGCTGACGATGAGCCGGACGACGGTTGCATCCAGAGCGTCTCTAACGCTGAGTCCGAGAACTTCAAAGTGGTTCTTTTTCAGCAAATCAACGATGGAAAGGAGAGCTCCAATCCGGTTGTCGAGAAATACGGTGAGCTGACGAACCGGGGTAGAACTGCTTACGTCCGTGGTGGAATCTTCTGCGGGATCGGGATCCATATTTTCAAGGGAAGTTAAAGAGATTTTGCGCCTCTATCAAGGAGAATCGCTTTACTCAACAGTTACACTCTTCGCCAGATTCCGCGGTTTATCAACGTCGCATCCTCTCGCGACAGCAAAATGATAGCTGAGCAGCTGCATCGGAATCACCGACAAAATCGGACTGAGACATTCGGTCACCGGAGGGATGTAGATCACGTCATCGGCGATCCTCTCCATTTCGGTGTTGCCTTCCGTGGTGACGGCTATGCAAGGGCCTTTTCTCGCTTTTACTTCCTCAAGACTGCTCACGTTTTTCTCGTAAACAGAGTCATTGGGCATAATGAACACACTGGGAAGCTTTTCCGTTACGAGGGCGATCACGCCATGCTTCAATTCAGCGCTGGCGTGGCCGCTGGCAAAGATGTAGGAGATCTCCTTCATCTTCAAGGCGGCTTCCATTGCGGTGGGATAATTGAACTGTCGTCCGAGGAAAAGCATTCCTTCCGCATCGATGTATTTCAGCGCGATTTCTTTGATCCTGTCGCTCTGTTCGAGGATTCTTTCCACTTTTGCGGGAAGAGCCCGGATTTCCTCGAGCATATTTTTGCCGTAGTCGACCGACAGGTGCCGCATTCTTCCGAGGAGCAGCCCGAGAAGTGCCAGCATGGTGACCTGGGAAGTGAAGGATTTGGTAGCGGCGACTCCGATTTCGGGCCCGGAATAGAGGTAGCTCCCTCCGTCTGACTCACGCGCGATGGTGGAGCCCACCGCATTAACGATTCCCAGTACACGGTGTCCTTTGCGCTGTCCTTCCCGCATGGCGGAGAGGGTGTCGAGAGTTTCCCCGCTCTGACTTATCACGAAAACGAGGGTATTTTTATCGAGAGGGGGATTTCTGTAGCGAAATTCACTCGCGATTTCCACTTCGGTTGGAATCCGGGCGAGGCTTTCGATGATGTATTCCCCGGCCATCGCGGCATGGGAAGCTGTTCCGCAGCCGCAAAGAACGATTCTGTCGACATCGCGAAGCTGTTTGGGAGTCATGTTTAACCCGCCGAGGATGGCGGAGGCCTCTTCGTCGAGAAGCCTTCCCCGGAAAACATTCTGGATCGATTCGGGCTGCTCGTAGATTTCCTTGAGCATGTAATGCGGGTAGTCACCGATATCGGCCTGTTCAGCGGTGTATTCTACCTCACTGACTTCGTAGTCTGAGATTCCGCCTTCGACCGTTTCGACTCTGAATTCATCTTCTGTGAGGCAGACGATATCCCGGTCATTCAGATAAACCGCATTGGAAGTGTGGGAAATCACCGCGCCGACATCGGACGCGAGAAAGTTTTCCCCGTGCCCAACTCCAACGATCAACGGGCTGCCGAGTCTGGCACCGACAAGAAATTTTGGTGAATCGGTGTGCATCGCGGCGATTCCGTAGGTTCCGGAGACCTGCTTCAAAGCTTCCCGGAGTGAAGAGATGAGGCGTTTGTGGAGATCTGTTTCATCACTCGCATCATAGATTTTACCGATTAAATGAGCCAGAACCTCTGAGTCTGTCTGGGATTTAAATTCGTGGCCTTCCTTTTCGAGGGCATCGCGGAGAGACTGGTAGTTTTCGATGACGCCGTTGTGAACGATGGCAAGGTTTCCGCTCTGGTCGAGGTGGGGGTGGGCATTGTTGTCGGTGGGTTCACCGTGGGTCGCCCAGCGGGTGTGGCTGATACCGCAGGCCCCTTTTGTTGGTTGATCAGCGACGAGGTTACGCAGGTTTTGCAGTCGGCCGCTTTTTTTGCGCAACTGAATGCTCTTTGAGCCATTCATCACGGCGATTCCCGAAGAGTCATACCCCCTGTATTCGAGACGTCTCAGCCCTTCGAGGAGAATGGGGGCTGCGTCTTCCTTACCAACATATCCAATGATACCGCACATGCTTACTGTTCTTTAAATTGTAGTCACCGAAACTAACCTCAAAATGATGGCCCGCTAAAACGAATATATTTTCGAAAAGAGTTTAATTTTTCGGCCTCGAAGTCTAAGGTGAAATTACTGCTATGCCACCAGTAATTACCACCTCAGAAGCATCCCGGAATACACTAGCAATTATCATGGGGGGAGGCCGTGGAAGCCGCCTTCATCCGCTGACCCACAAGCGCTCAAAACCCGCCGTGCCTCTTGCCGGTAAGTATCGTCTGGTTGATATCCCGATCAGCAACTGTCTCAATTCGGAGATTCGACAGATGTATGTGCTGACACAGTACAACAGCGAGTCTTTAAACCGTCACGTGACCGGTGCTTACAAGTTTGATCACTTCGGTCATAACTTTGTTCACATCCTCGCTGCCCAGCAAACTCCGACCGGGGACGGCTGGTATCAGGGGACGGCTGATGCGGTTCGGCAAAATCTCGATTACTTTCTGGAGCGGTCGTTTAAGTACTTCCTGATTCTGAGCGGGGATCAGTTGTACCGG
This sequence comes from Verrucomicrobiales bacterium, assembly GCA_029213025.1. Lineage (GTDB taxonomy): Bacteria > Verrucomicrobiota > Verrucomicrobiia > Verrucomicrobiales > DEV007 > Arctic95D-9. The sequence goes on along the minus strand of JARGOZ010000006.1, from coordinate 65,377 downwards.
ATGGATTTTAAGGCGATGATTCGCGAGCATCTGATAAACGATGCAGAGTTAACCATCGCGACAACTCCGGTGCGTCGTGATCCGGCCCGGGCATTCGGGCTGATGGATACGGACGACGAATTCAAAATCACCCGCTTTGTTGAGAAGCCAGGGACCAATGACAAATTGCTTGATGAATTAAAAATGCCTCCTGCGCTGCTGAAAAAATTCGGTGTTCCTGAGAAAGAGGAGAGATTTCAGGCTTCGATGGGAATTTATCTTTTCAATCGCCAGACCATGATTGATGCGCTGGATAACGAAATGGAAGACTTCGGCAAACATATCATTCCGCAGACCATTGAGAATAAACGGGTCTTTTCGCACGTTTTTCAGGGATACTGGGAGGATATCGGAACAATTCGTTCCTTTTACGAGGCTAATTTGGAACTGACCAAGGTGGTTCCGAGTTACAACTTCTTCGATTCTCACAATCCGATTTTTACCCGGGCCCGATTCCTTCCGGCAAGTAAGATCAATAATGCCCACATTCAGGAAGCCCTGATTTCAGACGGTTGTATTATTAGTAATGCCACGATTCAGCGGTCGCTCATCGGGGTTCGTTCAGTGATCGAGACCGGTTGCTACATCACGGATTCGGTTATTATGGGATCTGACTATTACAATGAGCAATCGGTGGATGACAAAGGCAAAACCATCGAAATCCCGATCCGAATTGGTTCCAATTCACGGATCAACCGGGCTATCATCGATAAGAATGCCCAAATCGGAAACAATGTGGTAATTGATCCGGGGAACCGGGAAGACATGGATAATAAATACTGCTGCATTCGCGATGGAGTGATCGTGGTTCCCAAAGGCACCGTCATTCCCGACGGGACGATTGTTTAGGGATTTCCCGGCATCCGGCGGCATCCGGATACGAAAATCCCGGTGTTTTCACACCGGGACAAAAAAGATTAAATGCTAAGTAGTAATCCTTGGACGGACCACAAAGAGGAATATTAGAAAGTTTTATTCTTTTTTCGGAAAAAGAAAGGCTCACACCTTTTTCACGTCATTAGCCGCTGCCTGATCCTGCCTCGTAATCGTGTATTGTGAGGAACACTCACGGAATATGATTCAACGTCCCATCCCAATCACCTATCAGCATAGAGTAGCTTTCACTCACGGTGCTTTTGATTCGAAAAATCATACGGTCTGCGACCTGATCGCTGAGTCATCGGGGCTGGAAGGTGCTGCTAAAGTACTTGTGCTCATCGACTCCGGTGTGGCCGAAGGAAACCCCCGTCTGCTCGATACGATTTCGACCTATTGCGATATTCATTCCGATGTGATTCAACTCGTTGCCCCGCCCATGGCGATGGAAGGTGGCGAGAACTGCAAAAATGACTGGTCGCTGGTCGAAAAAATCTGGAAAGCAGTCGAATTTCACAAAATTTGCCGGCACTCCTATATTATTGCGATCGGCGGGGGAGCTTTTATCGATCTGGCCGGGTTTGCCGCTGCGACGGCACACCGCGGAATCCGTTTTGTCCGGATGCCGACGACAACTCTCAGTCAGGGTGACGGCGGTGTTGGAGTCAAAAACGGAGTCAATTATTTCGGCAAAAAGAACTGGATTGGTACTTTTTCAGTTCCTTTTGCCATCGTAAACGATCTGGAATTTCTGAAATCGCTACCGCCCCGGGCCTGTCGGGATGGCATAATCGAAGCGATTAAGGTCGCCTTGATTCGCGATTCCGATTTCTATGCTTTTTTGAAAGAAAACGCCGAAAAACTGGGCCGACTGGAGACCAAATCTCTTGAAGTGGCGATTCGGCGCAGTGCGGAAAATCATATCGATCACATTTCCACCAGCGGGGACCCGTTTGAATACGGATCGGCCCGCCCGCTCGATTTTGGTCACTGGGTGGCGCACAAGCTGGAACAAATCTCCGATTTCGAAGTGAGTCACGGCGAAGCGGTGGCGATCGGTATGGCCATAGACATCCTTTATTCCGTTGAGATTGGATTGCTGGACAGCGAAACGGCTGAAGAAATTCTGGCGCTGATTCGGACGGTGGGATTTGATCTGTGGTCAGAATATCTCGATCAGTCCGTAGGCGGAAAACCCGTTATTCTGGCAGGTCTGGAAGAGTTCCGGGAGCACCTCGGTGGCAAACTCACAATCACTCTGGTTCCAGGAATCGGGCGGAAGATCGAGGTCAATGAAATGGACGAAAATGCCATCATCCGCGCGATGGAAAAGCTCCGGGCCGATCAGTTCGCCGAATGCCCGGAAGTCAGTGTAGGCTAGCGCGCGCACAATGGACTGAAACAGGGAAGGTCTTTTGCTTTCCTGTCGGACGTTGCTTCTGCTATAGATCTTCGCTATGGCACACGCTACGAATCCATACGCTTTGGACGAATCGCAGATCGACGACCCGCCTTCGTCTTTTTTCGGTAAGTTGAAATATCTCGGCCCCGGGTTGATTCTCTCGGCATCCATCGTCGGATCGGGTGAATTGATCGCTACCACGGCCCTCGGCGCAAAGGCTGGATTTGTCGCTCTCTGGGTGATCCTGGCGAGCTGTCTTGTGAAGGTGATGTGCCAAATTGAGTTCGGTCGCCATGCCATTCACTCCGGTGAAACTACCTTTCAGGCGTTTAATCAATTTCCCGGGCCTCACTTCGGAAAAGGGAACTGGTCCGTGTGGGTTTGGTTGATTCTCATGATTGTAAAACCCCTCCAGGTTGGCGGAATTATCGGTGGAGTGGGCATTGCGATGAATATGCTGGTGCCCACGGTGCCGGTGATGGTCTGGGTGGTTATCACCGCGCCAATCGTGTCACTGCTCATCTTTCAGGGCTGGTACGTGCTGATCGAACGGCTCTCGATCGCTATGATCGGTTTGTTCACGATTTTTACGATGGCCTGCCTGGCGGCGATTCAGATGACCGATTTCGCCATCGCGTTTCCCGATATCGTCGGTGGGTTTCATATTTTCGAAAAACTTCCTCCGGAAGTTCTCGCCGTGGCCATCGCTGCTTTCGGAATCACCGGCGTCGGCGGGGATGAAATCATGATGTACAACTACTGGCTTCTCGAAAAAGGCTACGCCGCCAAGACCGGTCCCCGCCAGGAGAATGATGCCTGGCTGAAGCGGGCCAAAGGTTGGATGAAAGTCATGTATCTCGACGCTCTCCTCGCCATGGTGGTGTATACCCTGATGACCGTGGCTTTTTATCTGCTCGGAGCGGCGATCCTGAACAAGCAGGGTTTGACTCCGGAAGGCTACACCATGATCACCACCCTCTCCCGGATGTACACCGACTCGGTGGGACCATGGGCCGGACCTGTATTCACGATCGGAGCGGTTTTTGTTCTCTTTTCCACCTTGTTCAGCGCCCTCGCAGGGTGGTCCCGGCTCTACACGGATGCTTTCGGGGCGATCGGTCTGATTGACTTCTCCAATCCCCGGCACCGCAAAATCACCATAGCCCTGCTCGCCTGGTTTTTTCCGATTCTCTGGGCAGTCCTCTTCAAGTTCTTCGAAGAACCGGTGTTTATGGTGCTCGCCGGGGGAACGATCACTTCGGTGATCCTCCTGCTCGTCGTGGTTGCCGCCATTCAGTTCCGGTTCAAGCGGCTGCCCGCCGAATTGAAGCCCAACCTCCTCTACGACGTGGCTTTGATGATCAGTATTATAGCGATTCTGGCTCTGGCCTTTCTGGCGGTAAAAGGTTCAGTCGAGAAATTTCAGGAAAAATCAGCGGCGAAAGTCGTTAAAGTTCCTTGAATGCTTGATCTTGTTTAGTGATTGACACTCCTTCCCGGTTTTTTCAGAATTAATTGTGTCCTTTTGGAGAGTGTTTCTCTCAGAATTAAGACCTTAAGTATAACTATGAACCTAATAAAAGAATTCAAAGATTTCGCCTTCAAAGGAAATCTCATTGATATGGCCGTTGGAATTATCATCGGTGGAGCCTTCGGAACTGTAATGAAGTCGCTCGTCGACGACATCTTTATGCCGGTTCTCGGCCTGATCACCGGGGGAGTTGATTTCTCCGATAAATACGTCGCGCTGAGCAAGCCCGAGGGTTTTACGCCGGGCATGCCGATCGAGGCAGCGGAAAAAACCGGTGCCGCCCTTCTCACTTACGGGAACTTCATTTCCTCTCTCATCGCATTTTTGCTCGTCGCGGCAGCGATCTTCATCGTCATCATCAAGCTGCTCGGTTCTTTGAACAAAAAGGAGGAAGAAGCGCCGGCAAAAGATCCGGAGCCAACCAACGAAGAAAAGATGTTAGAGCTTCTCGGTCAGATCCGGGACAAAATTTCCTGACAGTAAGTCACTTATTTCTCACCCTTGAGAAAAAGATGCCAAATAACGACTCAGCTTTGAAAAAATTATCGACATTTTGAAAAAAAAGCGTATTTTTTTGTTACATGAGTTTTGGGTGTTCTTCACCTAAAGTTTCATTGCTTGGTTGTTGTTGTGAACGGGTCGTGGTGACCTGATTACACTTAAAAGCCTCTCAGAGTTTACTTTGAGAGGTTTTTTTGTGCCCTCGATTCTTTCGGTCATAAAATCAGAAGCGTTTGCACCTCTCCTCACTCCATTTACAATACGCCGTGTCACAGCTACTCACTATCGCCGATCGGACATTCTCTTCCCGTCTCCTCACCGGAACCGGGAAGTTTTCCTCGAATGAAGTCATGCGTGATGCACTTGCTGCATCCGGAACGGAAATCGTGACCGTGGCCCTTCGCCGTGCGGATCTCAGCGGGAAAAGCGATCCCTACGCGAACATTCTCGATTTTGTCGATCCGGAGAAATATTTGCTCCTGCCCAACACTTCCGGCGCGATGAATGCGGAGGAAGCTGTGCGCCTCGCGAGACTGGCTGTCACTGCGGGACTTCCGAAATGGGTCAAACTGGAAATTCATCCGGACCCCACCTACCTTTTGCCCGATCCGATAGAGACCCTCGCCGCCGCGGAGATCCTGGTGAAAGAAGGCTTCACCGTGATGCCCTATATTAATGCCGATCCTGTCCTTGCGAAGCGACTCGAAGACGTCGGCACCGCCACCGTGATGCCTCTCGGTTCCCCGATCGGTTCCAACCGCGGTCTCGATACGAGGCATCAAATTCAAATCATTATCGAACAGGCGAATATTCCTGTGGTGGTGGATGCGGGAATCGGTGCGCCCAGTCACGCCGCCGAAGCTTTGGAACTCGGAGCTGATGCCGTATTGGTCAACACCGCCATCGCCGTGGCCGGTGATCCCTGCCGAATGGCGACCGCTTTCAAACAAGCTGTCGAAGCCGGTCGCACCGCCTACGAATGCGGCATGCCCGAAATGAGCAATCAGGCGTCTGCAACCAGCCCGCTCACCGGATTTTTGTTTTCGGGAGATGAAGAGTGATTGCACCCTGTTAGGTCCCGGACTGTACCCTGTTAGGTCCACGACTGTACCCTGTTTGGTCCGGAAAAAATGATCCCTTCCGGCCCGACAACTGTCGACGTGATCCTCCCTCTTGAGCGGTCCGAAGACGAATCAGCCCAACTGCGCGCTGTTGCCCGCAAGCTCGACATTCCCAAAAGTCGGATCAAAGAACTGCGGTTACGCAAACATTCCATCGACGCCCGGAAGCGGCAGATCAAAGTCCAGCTTCGCATCGAAGCGGGGATCGATGAAAAACTCCCGCCCGATCCGCCACTCGTGGCTGAATATCCGCACGTAAAACCCGGTGCGAAGCGAGCGTTAATCGTCGGCTGTGGTCCCGCCGGAATGTTTGCCGCCCTGCAATGCCTCAAACAGGGTTGGAAGCCGATCATTCTCGAACGGGGCAAAGACGCCTCGGCCCGTCGCTTTGATTTGGGACCGATCATGAAAAACGGCATCGTCGATCCCGATTCCAACTACTGCTTTGGCGAAGGCGGAGCCGGCACTTTTTCCGACGGGAAACTCTACACCCGGGCTACCAAACGCGGCGCTGTCAGCGATGTTTACGATACACTCGTCGCCCACGGTGCGCCCCGGCGAATTCTGATCGATGCGCATCCCCACATTGGTTCAAACCTGCTGCCCAATGTGGTAAAATCCATCCGGCAAAGCATCATCGCCTGCGGAGGCGAAGTTCGTTTTCAATCCAAAGTCACCGGTTGCAGTATAGAAAACGGCATCATTCGCTCGCTTATTATCAATGGAGAAGAAGAACTCGAAGGTGATGCCGTTATATTGGCGACCGGTCACTCCGCGCGGGATATCTACCGCTTGCTTCACGAAAACGGCATTTTGTTAGAGCCGAAACCTTTTGCCGTCGGAGTCAGGATCGAGCACCGCCAACCGCTGATCGATTCACTGCAATACCATTATCCGATCGAAACTGAGCGGCCCCGTCATCTGCCTGCCGCAAGCTATCGCCTGGCTACAAAAATACGGGGCAGGGGAGTTCATTCTTTTTGTATGTGCCCCGGCGGTTTTATCGTGCCCGCCTCCACCGAGCCAGGCCTTCTCGTGGTAAACGGGATGAGTCTTTCGAAGCGAAACTCGCCTTTTGCCAACAGTGGTATGGTTGTCACCGTCGAGCCCGAAGATTTGGCTGCCTATACCGAAAAGCACGGCGCTCTCGGCGGCATCTACTACCAGGAGGATTTGGAAAAAGCCTTCCACGGCGACGCTTCGGAAAGACCGCCCCAGGTGGCGCCCGCCCAACGCGTCATCGATTTTTTGCAACGAAGAGACAGCTCCTCTCTACCTGAAACCAGCTATCACCGGGGTATTGCGCCCGGTCGGATTGATCATCTTTTCGAGTCCGGTATCGTCGATCGGTTGTCCGAAGGCTTGCAGGAATTCGGGAGAAAAATGCGCGGTTACATCACCGAAGAATCCGCTCTCATCGGGGTCGAATCACGAACCAGCTCCCCGGTGCGGATTCCGCGAAATTCTGATACTCTCCGTCATCCGCAGATCTCGAATTTGATTCCCTGCGGAGAAGGCGCCGGCTTTGCCGGGGGGATCGTTAGCGCCGCGCTCGACGGAATTCGCTGCGCCGAGGCGCTCGATGCCTGAGCAGGCTGATTCGATTTCGCGATCGTCCAAAGTGTCATAAACCCGGCGATTCCGGCGATAACAGCGGTCAAAAATCCAAACGCCCACCAGTGATTGATCCGGTGGCGCAGGCGAAATCCGACCGCCCACCACGCCAAATTTGAGATGATAGGCATGGCGATGCCGAAGCCGGAGATAACCTTTTCGACGGGTTGAGTTTCCGAGCTCACAAAATAATAATTCATCGCCAGGTAAAAGACGATAAAACATCCCCACACCGACCAGGCGACTTTTACAGATTTCGGATCACTGTTCATAGAAAAACATACGACTCCGACTAAGTGGATTCGTCCGGTAGTTTTTCAATCTTTTTTACCGCCCAAAGTAGCAGTCCGAACAAAGTGACCACGGCAAATGCTACAGAACTCCACAGAATACGGGGATCGTTGAGAGAAACATTCCGCGGATCGGTCTCGAAGTCCGGATTTTCCAGAAGCGGGGAAGCCCATTCCGCGCGGGTCACCGGAAGATCCTGCGCGCGCAGCACCTCTATGGCTTTCCGGTCGGTTATGTCTCCCGGGCTGTCAGTGAAACCGGCCGTGTAGTCGGTATTTTCCTGTGCCAGCCATATGGCTTCGTATTGCGGGCCAACCAGGATGATTTTCCCGATTTCGATCGGTCGAATATCCTGATCCGCTATTTCCAGCCGATAGAGTTTCGATCGGGTTTCCCGGGGTAGAGAAATTTCCGGATCGTTTTCGACGAATCCGTTTAACTGGAAGTTCGAAATCCAGTCTTTGTGTAGTTGAACCCAGTTTTCATCTACAGAGTTTCTGGACGATAACACCACGCTTCGATAAAAATTCTTCTCAAGAGTTTCGATCCTGATAGATGTGACCGGGATATCACTGCCTTCCCATTCCACGGCGAATTCTCTTTCCTCATCAACTTTCTGAACTACAAAATCAGACACCTCGTACTCCTGCATTTTGCTTCCATTTCGGATTGATTTCGTCGATGTCCGGGAAAAGGAGATTCCGTTGATTCGGAACGGGCGTAGTCTGATGTTGCGATGGATTTCAGTCATCTGCCTGCTCGCATTCTGAGACGATTTTGAAATTTTTTGGAACGGAGTTTCTATAGTCTCTACCGCCGAATCGATTCTTATCAGGAAATAGCGATCCTGATTTTCCGGAAGCGTGATTTCGGTGCGTCGGAAATCGGCTATTTGTCTGTAATCAAAAATGATCTGGTCATCGACCAACAAAGACCATATTATTCCGTCTTTGCTGGATTCCACTTGGATTTGCCGTTCAAAATCGTGAAGCGGAGTATGGATCATTACCTTATTCGGATACGGGCTTTTCTCTGTGATTTGGCAAACCAGGGAAATCTCGTTATCTCTTTGTCGTAGCGACAGGGTTTCGTGGTCTATCGCAGTGCTGAAATCCACTTCCCGGGTTTCAGGGGTTTTACGAATCAGGAGAGGGGCGCTCTGTCCTCCGTCCCGATAGATGTGCAAATGCCCGGCCGGAAAGCATTCCCTGTCGAGCACTAGGGCGGCGAGTGTCTCCTTGCGGGTTTCTATAGTAATATTCCGGGTCCGTGCGAATTCGGCTGCCATCCCGGTTGTATATGCCACCAGAAGAACTCCAATTATGTATCGTATATTCCAGGTCATGAGGTTTTAGCTGTTGGCTACTGCCATTTTGAAGTTCGACTGGAATCGCAGATACAGGAAGGATCCTACTAAAACGATGATTCCCAGTGCAATAAAGGCCAGAACCCGGTAGACAGGTTCAAAATCATTCAGATCGTAGAAGAAAACTTTTCCGACGACAATCGAAAGTAAAATGAGTCCGAGCGCGCGCAGCACGTGAAACTTTTTCAACAGACCGGAAAGCAGTAATGCCAGTCCGAAAAGAGCCCAGTAGATCGACAGACTGCCGTTGACAAACTGAGGCCAAAATTCTTTTGAATAGATTAGAAGCTCCAAAGTGGTGTAGAGAAATGCGAGGGCGATACTTGTATAGCCAAAAACAAGTCGCGGCGTCCGGGTAGCCGTGGTTTTTCCGAAGAATTGCCACAATACCGAAAAGAATATCAGCACACCGGCGAAATCAATAAAACGGGGCGCAAAACCTGTTCCGAACGAGGTTTCGAACAGGATACCCCGGTTGGCAAAGGCGAGGCGGTCGAAACCGAGGGTTTTTATCAGAATCAGCCCGGAGACGACGGAAAACAGACCGAAAACCCAGGACGAACCGGTGCTGCGCCAATTAAAAAACGCTACAGTGGCGAGCCCGATCCACAGCAGGGTGAGGGACGGTAGAGCCAGGCTTTCGCGCAGATGTCCCATGCTGTAGTGCAGTTCGAAATTCAAGTAGAGAAAGGCGACTGCGACGCAACTCCAGAACATAATCACAGATCCGGTTCGGGCAGGGATATTGGCCGATATATCATTTTTCCGGCTCACGGCAATGCCGTCAACTGACCGGCCTGGAATCTGTAAGAGTCGATGCGCTGCAAACAGCGACAGGACCGGGAGGCCGAAGAGACTGAGACGCTCGAGAAAGGCCGGGATTGATACCTCCGGTTGAATCTCGAAGAATTGATTGCCTGTTTCCAGAAAAAGCAGCCTGCCAATCACGATCGTGTAAAGCGCATAGGCGAGCAGTTTCAGGAACTCGCTGTTCAACTTTGACGCGATCCAAAGCATCACAAATCCCTGCACTGCCCAGCTTACGGTAATCCAGCCTTCGGTGAGCAGAACCGGGATGGTGATCGCCACGAAAACAGTGGCAAGTCCAATGAAACTGAGGAGCAGAGGGCGATCCAACAATTCCCGCTGCAAAAAGGTATAGATGTGGATGATATAAAACGCAGCCAGAGACAGCGTCACGATCGCGAGGGCTTCTTTTTCGAATGTTTGAGTCATCAATTGCCGGGCGAATCCGAAGAAAACAGCGGCATTAAGGAACAGGAACAAAATTTCCAGGAGGCTCGATTTTTCCCGAATCAATACCTGATGGATAAAAGTGACTGTGGAAAACAGAATAAAGAAACCAACCAGAAACGGCATGTAGCTCGCGAAATGAACAGGAAGAAATCCTACCATGTGTATCGCGAACAAAGTGTATGTGGCTAAAAAGGCAGAGTAGTAGAGAATTCGCCAGTCCTTTTTCGAAGCAATCCAGAAAACGCCCAGTCCAAGCAGAATGAGGTAGCTGAACAATATCGTAGTCGATCCGGCATCGGGACCGAGCAGGACGGGTGTTGCGTAGCCACCGATCAGACCGAAAAATGCGACAAGTAGAGAATTGAGCCGCACGGCAAGAATCCCGGCTGTAACCGTAACCATTGCCATCAACGCAAAAGCTGCCAGAGCCGGAATTCCGGCGAGGGAGTGACTGACAAGAAAGCTGGTGTAGAGAACCGCTATGCCACCGCCGCAAAACCCGTGGCCCATCAATTGATATTTTCCCCTGTGGAGCCCGAGGCCTGCGATGAGTAGAAATATTCCGGCCACAATTCCAACAGCTACCCGCATGGTAGGTCCTGTGATGTGATCCGCACCGCTATACTGAAGAAAGAATACGATACCGAGGACCAGGATGACAAGACCGATACGAAGAAGCCAGGTGGTGGCGACGGCGAATTCCATAGTAACGCCTTCGGGGCGATGTTCTTCCCCGACGACAATCCAGTTCCAGATTCGCATCATTATCTTTTTCACCGAACTCTCGAAAGGATTCGGTTGCCGCTGCGCCTTCTGCGAAGCCGTAGGCACGTCCGAAATCGGCTCCGGTTCTGCAATTCGGTCGGGAAGCGGTGGCGGGTCACAGGTCGGAGCCTCTGCGGGGGGAACCGTATCCGTTTCCGGTTCCCCGGGGACGATCTTTTGCAGGGAAAGCAGGTACCGATTTGTTTCGGATCGAAATCGTGAGACTTCGCGGCGGGATTGACGCAGTTCGGAGAAAAGGAGAATGAGAAGAAGTAAGATGATTCCAAATAAAGGTCCGGTCATAACAGTAAAAACAAGGTTCTGAGCAACTTCCGCAACAATGAACCCCGTGACGAATCGATTATTTTATTTCAAACATCGTTTCTGTTGATGATTGTTCCGGCCATATTCTCAAATAATTAATTTTTCTTAAATATTAAGATCATTTGACTTTCGTTGTTCCCTTTCCAAAGTTTTGCCTGGGGATGGCTGTCCATGAAACAACGGGAACCAGAGCGACTTGAGCGCATTCGAAATCCGGTCAGAGAGGCGCGGAAATGGCAAATTGCCGTTTTTGTCTCCCTGGGTTTTCTATTGTCCGGTGAATTGCTTTCGGATGAGGCCATCGTGGCGACTCCTGTAGAAGTCGAGGCCAGGCCGGTTAAACTCCTGAAGCGGCCCGGTTTTTTTCGTCGGGCCAAAAAGCAGCCCGCGAGACAGGTTTACGAGCCTCGCAAGCTGGTTGCGACGCCTGTGCCTGTTCTACCAAAGTCGCACCGCACCGCAGTATCAAGAGACGATTCCCTGCCCGCGTTGATCGGGGAAGCACTGGCGAATAATCCGGATCTGAAGTCGGCACGGCAGAACGAAATTATTCAACTGGCGAAAAGTGATTTCACCCGGAAGGATGCTTTTCCACTACTGGCCGTGTATGGAACCCGCGATTCCCAGCCCCCGTCGACATTCGGCATTCGGAATCAACAATATGACCGCAGCGAAAGAAATGCGCTTGGTCTCACGGCGGAGCAACCTCTGCTCGACTGGGGGGAAAACCGCGGCAAGATCGAAATGGAGAAACACCAGGCCAAATCGCACTATTGGAGTGCGCGGGTCAAGGAGTTGGAAACCATATATCACGTCACCGAATCCTATTGGCGGCTTGTCTTTTTCAAAGAGGTGGTAGATCTGAGAAAGCGGGCGCTGGATGCGAAGCGCCGGGAGAAAATCTCTATCGAAGACCGGGTCGATGCGAAAGAAGCACGAACTGTAGATTTGTTATTTGTGGAAGCCGGGGTTGCCGGGGCTGAGCAGGAATTGTTCAAAGCGCAAAACGGATATGAGCTTGCTACTGCCCAATTGCTTTTCTATATCGGCAGGAAAAGTTGTGATAAGCTGTGTGTCAATGATCGTCTCACGGTTTCGCCAACTTCGTTACCTGATGTAGTGAATCTGGATTGTCATCCGGAGATGCAGAGGGTTAAATCTGCCGAAATGGCTGCACTGACAGCAGAACAGGCGGCAAAAGCCGGACGACTTCCCAAAGTTGTTCTTCGTGGGCATATAGAAGATTCCAATTCCCGGGAAAGCGCCGGAACGACCAATCTGGTGCCCGATGGCACAAACTACGAGTTGGGTGCCTACGTCAGTGTGCCGGTGGGACGGCAATGGGTCGCTGCTACGGCACGTCTCAACGAAGCCTACGCTAAACAGGTCCAATTGGCGGCGGATGCCTCAACATTGAGCACTTCTTTGCAATTAAGAATTCAGGATGCGCAAAATAGAGTCGAAGAAGCTCTCAAAAGTGTTACTGTAGCAGGTAAAAATGAAACGGCTGCTATAGAAAATCTAAAATTGAGAAAGAAATTGGCATTGATAAAGAACGCAACCAGGGCTGATGTGGCAAAAGCGGAAAACGAATATAATGAAGCCAGGGTGGGTGTGCTCAAAGCCAAATATGACGTGAAAGAAGCCCGGGCCCATCTCGAACGGGAGTTGGGAATGGTTAATCCGTAGCTATCACGAGAGAATCGTTGACCTCAGTGAGGCTATGGAACTGGAGATTATCTCAAAATCGTCGACTACACATTTCCCTCTCCATTCCGGCGGGAACTGGAAGATTGGCAGACACCCGGACAACGACATTGCTATCGACGATCCGAAAGCCTCGCGGTATCACGCGCTTCTCACCGGGGAAAAAGGGGCGTATTATATAGAGGATTTAGGAACCGGGAACGGGACTCTTATCAGCGGTGTTTCTGTTCCTCCCGACACTCGGGTTGAATTCAAGGTGGGGGATGTGATCGGGATCGGGGAGGTTCAAATACGCCTTTCCGATTCGACAGGGGCCTCGAAATCCAGATCTGACAGTATCTCAGAGGGCGAAACCGGAGTTCTGAGGCAAATTTCAGGAAAAAGTGCGGAAACTGTTTACCCCCTCGGCAATGACCCGGTTCTGATTGGTCGTCTGCCGATCTGTCATATCAGTATCGACGATCCGGGGTCCAGCCGGATCAATGCGGAAGTCGTGCGGGAGAATTCGAATTACTTCCTTCGCGATCTGGGTTCTTCCAACGGGACTTTTCTGAACGATAGCCGGATCAAAAAAGAGCGATTAAGTCCCGGTGATGTGGTCCGGGTAGGCAGTCACCGGTTTGCCTTTTCTATAGAGAATAAAGACAGTATCCTGCCTGCGCCTTCAGCAGATGCGGCGGGGTCTCTACCGGGTAAGGCGTTATCCACGCCGGGGTGTAGCACGATTTCTTTTGGTTTGATTGCAGCTATCATTTCCGGTTTGGCTGTGTTTTTGTTTATGTCACAATCCGGAGGGCCGGGCGGGGAAAGTGCTCGTGAAGGCGCCAATAAATCGACCGCCGGGGTGATGGGGAATGCTGCTGTGATAGTAGAGAAACCTCTTGTGGCGGACATACCGGTAACACTTCAAAAAACCGGAAATGTTCGTCTTGCTAGGCAGGATATTATTCCGTTTCCCCCCGGTCAAAAGGTGGCAAAGGTCTATGTGCGAAACGGGCAGCGGGTTGATAAAGGCGATAAACTGGTTTCGTTCGAATTGACAGAGGAATTACGATCCGCCCGGAAACAGGCGACAGCGGCTCTGAATCAAGCCCGGGAGGATGTGGCCAAGGCAGAGTCTGATGTAGCGAAAGCGGATGCGGTGCTGGAGAATGCGAAGAAAAATCTCGCGATTATCAAAGGTTCTCATGACCGCAGTCTGCCGTTGTATCGAAACGGGGATCTTCTCCAGAGAGAATGGGACGAAATTTTGACCGGTCTTGCCGAAGCGGAAACTGTCGTCAAATTGCGCGCTGAGGAAAAGGATCAGGCAAAGCGCACGGTGGTTCAAGCGGAGGAAAAAGTCGTGCAAGTTAAAACGGATTTAAGCGATGTTAACGTAATGATCGACGATCTTCTCATCGAAGCGGAATCATCCGGTGTCGTGAACCGTTTGGAGCTCAAAGATGGCTATACCGTTACCGCGATTAATTCCAGCATGGAGTTAATCGAGTATGAAAAAGAGGTAAAGGTGAGCGTTTCCGTTTCTGAAGATGATATCGTTTTTATTCGCGAGGATATGGAAGTGGATGTTTGGTTGTCGAGGGCTCCGGATGTGGAGTTTCACGGCAGCGTTTCCTATATTCCACCTACCGCTGCAAACAGGAATTACGATGTCGAAATAACGGTTCCCAACCGGGACTTTCATTTTCGACCAGGTCAACAGGTTTCGGTACGGTTTCTCACCGAGGTAAAGGAGGGTGCTATACTTGTTCCGCCTTCATCGGTAGACTCCAATGCACGGGGTGGTTACCATATATTTACTGTGGACAGCAGTAGCGGGCTCGCTTCCATCGTGCCGGTGAAGAGAGGGCAGGAAGTTACCAGGGGTGACCGTCGGTATGTCGAGATAACTCCTACCGATAATGAGAAATCTGTTTCGGAAAGTGACCTGGTGATCGTAAAAGGGAATAAAGCCGTGAAGGACGGAATGAGAGTAGAGATCCGGAATCCGGATGATCCCGACGGAATGCCTCAATGAGATTGATTCGGTTCAGCGTCAATCATCCCGTGACTACTTGCATGCTTATGCTGGGACTGTTCATGGGTGGCGTGTATTCGATCAGCCGAATGGAGGTGGAACTGCTGCCCAGTATCGCTATTCCTACTTTAGTAGTGTTGACAGATGTCCCGCGGACATCTCCCGAAAGAGTTCACGAAGAAGTGACTCTTCCCATGGAGGAAGTTCTCAACGGAGTGGGGAATCTGATTACTCTGAATTCCGTTTCTCTGGAAGGGGAAAGCCGAATCATCCTCGAGTTCGACTGGGGAAGTAATGTGCGCACGGCTGAGATTGAGGTGCGGGAGCAGGTGAATGCTCTCAACTTGCCGGAGAAAGCTTCGCGACCGATTATCAAGCGGTATGATCCTTCCAGTGCACCGGTATTTCGATTTGATATTCTCGGAGGCGGCCTGTCAGCGGAGGAACTGAGGGGGATTGCTGAAGAAATTATTAAACCCGGTCTGGAGCGACTTTCCGGAGTGGGGGAGGTCGAAATAGTAGGCGGAACTGATCCGGAATACCAGGTCATTGGAAACAGGGATAAACTCAGCCGGTATAATTTGACAGTTTTAAGTCTGGTTAAATGTATTTCAGAGGAATCGGTAAACCGAAAAGGGGGAAGTGTAGAGATTGAGGGCGGTGCAGCAGCCACTCTGCGGATTAGCGGCAAAGCTGATTCAGTTTTTGATTTGGAAAATCTGATCGTTGCGATTCTGCCGTCGGGTAACCCGTTGCGGGTGCGAGACGTGGCAAGAGTTGTCCGGACAAGTAAAGAGACAGATAGTTATGCCAGAATTGACGGTGAGCCGTCGGTGGGTTTATCGATAAAGAAATCATCCGATGTTTCGGTTGTCACTGTGGCGAAACGGATTCGCCGGGAACTTAATCTTCTCGCGCCGTCACTGGAGAGCAGGAGTGTTTCGTTTCAGGTTTCTCAGGATGATTCGGAATATGTAGTAAACGCGGAAACTCTGGTGCTCAGCTCGATTTTCCAGGGCGGGGCTTTGTCCTCATTGCTGCTGTTGTTCTTCCTTAGAGATTTTCGAGTCACCCTGATCGTGGTCATGGCGATACCTGTGAGTACCATGTCTGCCGCGATATTTCTCCATGGATTTGATATCAGCAGAAATATCTTAACTCTGGGTGGAATGGGGCTCGCCATTGGGATGACTCTGGACAGTTCAATTGTTTTGATCGAGTCGATCTATAAGCAGTTGGGCTACGGGCTCAGCCCGAGGGAGGCGGCAATTCGCGGCGGATCGGAAGTCGCTCCCGGGATATTCAGTTCCACAATGACGACCGTTGCTGCGTTTCTGCCTATATTATTTATACCGGGATTGATGCAGCAAATTTTCAAAAGTCTGGCACTCGCGATTATCTGGACGGTGGTGATGAGTATGGTTGTCGGAATCCTTTTTATACCGATGATCAGCGCCCGGATCCTCAGACAAAAGAGTACGGCTCCGTCGAAAAGTTTCTTTGGGCGGTGGATAACAAAGGTGTTGGGTCAATTTGACGACAGTCTTGAAAATACCCTTTCCGGTGCCCTGCGCTTTTGCCTGGGATCTGTTCCGTTGAAGATTACGATCCTGGTGGCCCTCGTCGGGCTTTCCCTGTTCTCGTTAAAATTTCTCCCCGGTCGGGGTTTCGTCCCGAGGGGAAATATCGATGAGCTGTGGATTCGATTTGAACCGCCGGTGGGTGCTACGCTTGATTATGTGGACGGGCGCATGCGGGAAGTTGAGGCGCTCCTGCAAACATCCCCTTACCAAAGTTTTGTAAAGTCTGTATCGGCCGATGTGCGCAGCGATGAAGGAAAATTGTATGTTCGCCTGTTTCCAAACCGGAAAGTAAATCAACGTGGACCCGACGGAAAGGTGATAGAGGCTTTCGAGCCGATGAGGCCGCCGGAGTGGAAGTCTTTGTCCCAATGTATCGGTAGGATTCGGAAAGGTTGCGATTCGATACCTGATTTAGTCGGAAATAACTATGTGTCGTTGGTGGAGAAAATTCGCGGCGGAACAAGTGCACCTGTTGTTGTTAAAGTATTTTCCCAATCGACGGTGGCTAACTCCAGTGATGCGGAGGAATTGAGAAAACTGCAGAACCATGCGGAAGCGAAATTTCTTCCGGTTTTTGAAACGATTCCGGGTGCGATTTATGAACGTGTCAGACGCAATGAAACTCCGAAAGAAATCCTCCTGTCCACCCGTTTTCAGCAGGAATCTCTGGCGGAGAAGGGGCTGACAACTCAGCAGATATCTGATACCGTCCGGGCCTCGGTATACGGGGTAAAAGCTGCCACCGTTTTGGAGGATGGTGACGAAACCGATGTCACCGTTTTTCTGGAAGATCGAAACGGTGAAGCTGGTGGCGATTTTACCCGGGAATCTATAGAATCCCTGCGGGTGCGGTCCGTTTCCACGGGTATGACCTACCCCGTTGGTGATGTCGCCGAGGTAAGTGATATACCTTCCGAGGGGAGTGTTGTTCTGGAGCGAACCAACCGTAAACCGACGGTAAATCTGGAGAGTTATTATGCCCCGTATGATGTTACCGGAGAGACAGTCGGAGATGTTACGGACCAAATGATTTCGGCTCTGAAAGGTATTCCCGGATTCAGCGAATCTTTTGGGTATCAGCTCAAAAGCGAAGCGAAAGATACCGAGGATTCATTTGCCGACGCGTTCCTCGCTTTCATCATATCTGTGATTTTGATATATATGATCATGTGTAGTCAATTTGAGAAATTCGGCGATCCTCTGGCTATCATGATTACGGTACCGCTCGCAACCGCCGGATCCGTTCTGATGTTGAATGTAACCGGCGAAATTTCCAGTCTAGGAGCAGTGGTTGGAGCTGTAATTCTTTGCGGTGTCGTAGTAAACAATGGCATTATTCTGGTCGAGCATGTCAACATATTGCGCAAACGGGGTGTGGAGCGTGATGATGCGATTATCCAGGGATCGATCCGCAAACTCAGAAGTATTCTTATCACCAGTCTGACTTCTATCCTGGGGATGCTTCCCCTTGTCTTTGGTGTAGGTGAAGGAACCGAGCTGTACCGAGGTGTGGCCGCTGTGATTTTTGGAGGGCTTATCGTTGCCACTCCTCTGACTTTGATAGCGCTTCCGGTATTTTATTCGCTTCTGGATGAGCTGTCCGAATTAGCGAACTCCCTCGGATTTCGCGTAGCTATAGTAAAAGACCGTTTAACGGCGAACAGAGTATGAAACGTATCGAGATCATATTTGAAGAATCAAACGAGAGTGAAATCATGATGATTCTTCGTCAGTCAAAGGTGGAGAATTATACCAGATATCACGCGGTAACCGGAAAGGGCGCTTCCGGTGAAAAGTTGAACAACGCGGTCGGGCCGGGGATTAACAGCGTAATTGTCGTAATTGTGGATGAAGAGGTTGCCGGACGCATCGTGGCAGGTGTACGGCGTTTTCAGGATGTTACGGGCCGTATGGACAGGCCCGCAGCGACACGGTGCATTGTTTCCCAGGTGGATGATTTCTTTTAGCAGGAGAGCGACTTAACAGGGTACAGTTCATGACTTAACAGGGTACAATCAGGTAATTATATTCGATATACGGATATCGATAGTTTATGAGAGAATTCGCGGTAAATCGCCCCGTCAGCGTATTGATGCTTACGCTATTGATGATCTTTTTCGGTGCCGCCGCCTACCAGCGATTGCCGCAGGATTTGTTTCCTGATGTCAGTCAACCCACACTGGTCATCGAGACGGTATATACCGGGGCGGCGAGTAGTGAAATCGAGCAAAATGTGACTCGGAAAATTGAAGAGAAACTCGGAACCGTAAAGGGAACTACTTCTCTTGCCTCCGCTTCCGGAGATGAGCGCAGCCGGATCACTCTGACATTTCAGTGGGGGACGAATATGGATTTGGCGGCGATGGATGTCCGGGCGAAGCTGGATGAGGTCAGGAGCCTGTTACCGGAAGAAGCCGAAGAACCCGTGGTGTTGCGGGGTTCATCAGCCACCGGAGCGGTAATGGTTCTCAACGTCGCTTCGAATCCGGCAGCGCCCAATCCGGTGCATCCGGACGAATTGAGAAATGTAGTCATGCAAACGATCAAACCCGGTATGGAACGCCTCAACGGCGTTGCTCTGGTCGAGGTCAAAGGTGGCAAGGAATACGAAGTTCAGGTCCGCGTTGTTCCGGACAAAATACGCGCGGCGGGCCTTTCTATACTTGATGTCAGGGATGCTCTGGAGAGAGAGAATATATCGCAACGGGGAGGGAAGCTGCGCGAAGGTGACAGCCAGTTTCTAATCAGGACGGTGGGCACCGTTGCGATAGAAAATTTATCCCGATTGATCGTGAGTCGCCCGGGCGAACCGGTTCGACGCCTCGGTGAGGTGGCGGACGTGACCCCACGGGAGGTGGAAAAGGCGGCATCCGGTTACGCCCGTCTTAAAACCGGAAAGTCCACCGGGGCGATCCCTTCGGTGGAAGTCTCTATCTACAAAAAGAGCGGCGGGAATTCCGTGGCGATCTGTGCGTCAGCCAGAGAAGTGATGTCGGAGGTTCTCTTTGTCCTGGCTACGGATAGTGAAAATGGATCAGCCGAACCACTGTCTCCGTTGCAAATAACGATTGCCTACGATGAATCGGTATTTATCAAGGAATCTTTGGATATGGTGAGAACCAATGGCGTTACCGGTCTGGTCCTTGCCAGTATTATTCTTCTGGTGTTTTTGGGTCGGTTCCAGTCGACATTCATCGTGGTGTTGGCGATGCCGGTATCGGTGATAGCAACCTTTTCCCTGTTTTATGCGGTTAACATTAGTATAAACATTTTCTCTATGGCGGGATTGACTCTTGCTGTTGGAATGGTGGTTGATAACGCGATTGTTATGACCGAAGCGATTTTCCAGAAGATGAGTTATGAGCGGAGGATTCGAAAAGCTGTCGTCGAAGCGATCTCCGAAATTGGTCCGGCGATCCGGGCCAGCACTCTTACTACTATTGCAGTATTTTTGCCGGTTGTGTTTGTTCCCGGAATCGCAGGGCAGATTTTCCGGGATCTATCCTGGGTGATTACCTACACGCTGATTTTTTCAATGGTGGTGGCGTTCACGTTGATTCCCATGCTTACCTTCAAAGTCATGGATTCGAAAATGGGTGTGTTTGACGGGGTGAACCGCATAATCGGCTTTTTGCTTCAGCCCCTGATGCTATTCGGTAAGGGTGTATCCAAACTCTATAAAGTAGTTCTTTCTATAGTGATTGAATCGGTTGCCGTAAGGTTACTCTTGATTCTTGTTATGGCGCTGGCATTTACCATCAGTGTCAATATGTGGCCGTCCGCAGAATTTTTTCCCGAAACGAAAGTGGAGAGTTACCGGTTGGTGATTCGCCCGCGGGCCGGGCAGACGCTTGAGTCGGTGGACCGGGCCTCCCGGTTGTTGGAAAAGAAATTCACCGGGGTGGCTAATTTGAAAGACTACAATATATCGGTGTCGCCCCGGGAGGTGGGGGTGATTGCCAGTTTCGATAAAGACGAGGTGAAGGCGGGTAAAGTATATCCGGTGAAAGAATTGCGGCCGGTACTTGATGCTTTGAACGCTGATCCTGAGTTGGGAGACGCATTTCTGGATCACCGCCTGGAAAGTCTGAACCCAATCCAGAGTCTGCTCGGCACCAATACCGGTGATATTCTGCTGAAAGTGTCCGGGCGGGACCTGAATGTGATTCGGGAAATACTCGCCGGAACCGATGGTGACGGCGGATTGTTAGGTGCCCTGATGGAACAGCGCGACGCATTCGGAATCGCCGGTATCAGCCGGATTCCCAAAGGAGTTCCCGAAAGAATTCTGAAAGTGAAACGGGACGCGGCGGCGGACCGTGGACTGACTTTGGTGGATATAGCGGATCAAGTAGAGGTGGCTTTATCGGGGAAGAAAGCGACCGATATCGAAATTAGAAATACCACTTTCGATATCATTCTTTCTTCCTCCGCGAAAGTATCCAGCGAAGCGGATATTCTGAATCTTGATATAGTGAGTCCGTCGACCGGCCTGATTTGGAAGTTGGGCGATGTGGCCTCGTTGGAAGCGCAATTGGGGGCGCAGCAGATTGACCGGATAGATAGAGAGAGAGTGATTATGGTTCCGATATTTATCGATAAAGAATCGATTCCTCTGGCCGAAGTGGTGAAAAAACTGGGACAGCCCGGCGGTATAGTCGAGCAGGCCATTGCTCCATATCGGGATGCTGGATACAGGGTTTCTATTGGAGGTGCTTCTGAAGCAATGAATGAATCGCTGAAATACCTTTTGTATGCCTTCATTGTGGCTGTCGTTCTTGTCTACATGATCATGGCGAGTCAGTTCGAAAGTCTGATTCACCCGTTTACGATCATGTTTGCCGTTCCGCTATCTCTGATTGGTGCAGTGATCGGTCTGAATTTGAGCGGGGAACTCGTCTCATTGACTGCTATGATCGGCATTATCATGCTCGCTGGAATTGTCGTAAACAACGCGATTATTCTGATTGACTACATCAATATTCTCCGCGCCAGAGGGCAATCAAGGAATGAAGCTATCATCAATGCGGGGCTGACCCGGCTTCGGCCTATTTTGATGACGACATTCACCACTGTGCTGGGTATGTTTCCCCTGGCTCTCGGCTATGGAACCGGCGCCGAGCTTTATCGTCCGCTTGCCGTAGTGGTTGTCTGCGGATTGTCGTTTTCCACCTTGTTAACCCTGGTGTTCATTCCGGCGATTTATTGCTTTCTGGACGATGTGACCGATTTGCTGGGCTTTATCTCTTTCCGAATTACGACGTTATACACGCGCCGGTCAACCGGGACCGGATAACTTCGAAGCGATTGAATTTTGTTTGAAGTAATCGGTCGGATTCGGTAATCTCTAACAAATTACTCATGGAAATTAATGTTCAGCCCATTCCGGGATCTGCAAAGGCTACCTGCGTCGCTATCGAAGGCCGGATCGATTCGTACACGGTTGATCGCGTGGAAGAGGAATTGAATTCTCTGATTCGTATCGGTTCTTCCCGGTTGATTTGCGATTTGTCCGAGGTGGAATTTATCTCCAGCTCGGGATTTAAAGCGTTTCGGCGTATCATTGCTTTTGCCAGGGAGCAGGAGGGTGATCTGAAATTCAGCGGTCTCAGTTACGATGTCTCGCGACTCTTTTACTCTGTGGGGTTTGCCGGGGAAACCGGGATCTATGCTACCCTCGACGAAGCTCTCGAAGGTTTCCTTTCCGGATCGAAAGGTCCGACTACGGAAAACCGCGCATCGGAGACCGCCTTCAAAGCATTGCGGCGGATTATCGGGCTTGACCGGGAACAGGAGGCTGCGTCAAAGCGGGAAAAGGATTCCTCGGTTTTGCAAACCCAGATTCTGCCGAAGGATTCGTCGTTGAAGGAAACGGTGATCATGTCGTCTTCCGGTGATGGCGGCAGCTCCGCAGATGAAGGCCCGACACATTTCGCAGAGATTGAGCCGGTGAAGATTGCCATGTTTCCGGAATCGGCTCATTTTCAGAATTTGTCGCAGTTACTCGGCACCATTGGTTCACTGGCCGGATTTCCTTCGATAGGCCTGGTCAAGCTGAATGTGGCAGTACTGGAGTTGTGCCGGAGTATAGTGAAAGAGCTGAATCAGGACCAAACTTTCTCTATAGAAATCGACAGCCGAAGTCCGGGTTTTCGTGTCATGATAGGGATCGAGGTTGAGGATTACAATTTTTTCGAAAACTTCCAGCCAAAATCCGCCGATGAAGAGCTTTCCGAAGAAGGGGGGCGTGAATGGCTGCTTAACTATGTCGACGAAGTGGATGTTACCGGCTCCGGTGGAAGTTCGCGCATTCTTCTTTCTCTGACTGAATAAGTCTGTACCGAAAAATTGCTGCCTGTTTGCAACACGCACGATATTTTTCGACAGATTGCATTGGCCGGATCGCAGACGACGCGGTTTACAGCCTTTTCGCCGGTGGCATGTGAATTGCGCAATCTCTCTGCATGCCGCGAAACTCAAAGGTGCCGTCATTTTCCAGAACCAGTTTTCAGACCGGGGTTTTCCGACTGATTCCGATCCCCTTCGTTGATGATTTTTTGATCAATCGAACCAGACGACGTCTGGTGGAAAAAGCACTTCGAAAAGCAGACCTTCGTTTTGAGGGTGACGTTCCAAAGATCATTGCTTCGTGGGAACAGCGGAGCTTCGGGCAGCGAATCGGTTCGATCATGAAGGGCCTGATTCTCAAACCATTGAAAAAGCTTTTCCGGACGGTATTCTTCTGGTTCACAGTTCGGGACGCCGGTAGGACGGCGGCCGAATCTTACCTGCTGGGACGCATGGTGACGCGCCATCTACATGAATACGATAAAATCACTAACGAGGAAGCCCGACGACTTTCCGCAGCCTTTTCGAGAACGGTAGACCGATGCGATCGAAAGTTGGCGAGTCATGCCTGGTCGAAAATCTGGTCGGGAATCCGTCGCAACAGAAAAGTAAAGCGTACGATTGAAGAGGAAGCTCCGGGATTTCTCGCACAATTTGACGGCAGCTTCAGAAACGCAGTGAAATCTGCGTGAGGGACGCCATTGAGGTTCTATTTCGATTTTGCGGGGAAGTGAACGATGCCATTGTGGCTCCATGCGCCCCTTTGTTTTCACCTTGTTTGCCGCAGTTTTTTCGATATCGCTACCAGCCGCTCCGCCTTTTGAAATTGAAAGGTCAGTAGCTACACGGGGGTTTGATGGCAAGACCTGCTGGGTTCACGCCAGAGCCGGTGCGATACCAACGGGTGGCAAACCTGTAGTCGTCACGACTTTGCAAAAACTGGAAGTGTCGGGATCCGATATCTTTTATGCTCTACATACAATGCAAAGTCCCGACCTCGGCAAAACCTGGTCTGCGCCGGTGCGACAGAAAAATTACGCACGGGTGCCGTATTCCTGGCAGGGAAAAGATGATCTCGAGATTACGGTCTGTGATTTTTGGCCCCGCTGGCATAGGCAAACGGGAGCTTTGCTGGGGACCGGGCATACTGTAGTATACGAGAACAACCGGGTGAAAAAGACGCGACCGAGATCTACCGCTTATGCGGTGTTCGATCCGGAGACTAATAGGCTGTCCCCGTGGAAAACACTCACCATGCCGGATCTGCCCAAGTTCGGCAATTGCGGAGCCGGATGCACGCAGAGGGTCGATTTACCGGACGGTGAAATTCTTCTCCCGGTATATTTTAAACCAATTGGCGACGCCCGGTTTTCGACCACGGTATTGCGCTGTTCGTTTGATGGAACAGAACTCCGCTATATCGATCACGGCAGCGAATTATCAGTGCCGGTGAAGCGGGGTCTATATGAGCCTTCACTTGCTAAATTTGGCGGTCGATTTTTTCTAACAATGAGAAATGATGAACACGGCTATATCTCAGTGAGTGACGATGGGAAGAAATTTTCCGAACCGAAGCGATGGACCTTCGACGATGGCGCTGATCTGGGGAACTATAATACGCAACAGCATTGGGTGACTCATAGGGATGCTCTATACCTGGTTTACACCCGCCGCGGAGCGGAAAATGACCATGTATTTCGTCATCGGGCGCCTCTATTCATGGCTCAGGTTGATGCGGATAAAATGGTAGTTCTTCGGGATACAGAAACTTGTCCCTGAGCACGGTGCGAGGCTTGGAAATTTCGGTGTAACCGACGTCAGCCCTGAAGAAACCTGGGTAACTGTGACCGAGTGGATGCAGGCTCCGGCTCCTCATCATCACGATCCGGCTTCGCTTATCAACCGGGGTGCTGACAACCGGGTTTGGGTGACGAAAATCAAGTGGCAGAAACCAAACCTGATTGATTGACCGGGGAGTCCCGGTTTCGGGAGGGTTCTTTACGATTCAACAGGGTACAGTCTTGTATTCAACAGGGTACAGTCATCAACTACCTACCAGGACACCGAGTTCTCTCATCGCGACGGGATACATGGCATAGTCCCATCGGCCGGCGGCGCGGAATTCTTCGAGGACGATTTTCCATCTTTCGGTTGCTGGTTTCCTTGGTCTTATCCAGTTATTGATTCTTTCCAAAGGAGTGCCGTCGTTGGATTCAGACAGGATGTTGATGGCCAGAATGCGCTGCTGAATATGTAGCTCATCCCGAAATGATTCACGTGCTCTCGCCTGCCAGTGATCTTCCACCCCGAGGTCCCTGATCCGGTAGGACAACCAGTGAAGATCCAGCAGTTCGTTGGCGTAAAAGTATACCTGCGCGGCATCCTCAATCGACGCTCCGGTTTGCTCCGCACAATAAATCACATTCAACGAGGAAAACATTCCGCTGGAGCCGGCGATAGAGGCGGCGAGTTTTTCGGGAACACCGGCGGCGGTGAATTCGGAGTAGTTCGTTTCCCAGTATTCCCGGACCGCTTCGTGGAGGAGGTCGCGCAGTGAGGAGCGTATCGTTTCCACTCCGGGTTGGAAGCGCGAAACAACAGCGGAAACATCTGTTAAATCGTCTCTACAATTCCTCACCAGCCAACGGCTTCCCCGGCGGACGAGGCGACTCAGTTCATACATCATCCGGTGTTGTATTTGCGGCGCTATTTGAAAGTCCAGAGCTTCGATTTCCTTCCACAGTTCCGGCATCGAAAAGATTTCCCGCGCGGCGGCGTAGGCTCTCACAATTCTCGACGGTGTGGCTCCGGTGCCTTCTTCGATCCGGTAAATGTAGCTGGCTCCCATGTGATTCACGAGATCGTTGGCCCATTGAGTGGCGACAATTTCCCGGCGCAGTTGGTGAGTGTAGAGTTCGTTGCGAAAACCCTCGATAAAATCATCCGGAAAAGCCTGTTCGATAAACTTCGCCATCATGATGTCCTCTATGATATCGGAATTGATGAGGGTTTCTTTGAGCAACGATTTGGAATAGGCAATCAAAACCGACAGCTCCGGGCGGGTTAAGCCTTTCATTTGGCGGGCGGTTCGCTCAGACAGTGATTCGTTGTCGGGCAGGGCTTCAATCGTTCGGTTAATTTGTCCGTTCCGTTCCCAGTGTTCGAGAAGGCGGGTGTATTCCACGGTGCGCTTCAAAGATTGCTCCTGTGCGAGGCTGATCGCCCTGGTTTGTCTATAGTTGTTTTGCAGTACCAGTTCGGAAATCGAATCGGTCATCCCGACAAGAAGTTCATTTCGCTTCTCTCTCGTGATTCCGCCCTTCTCCATGATTTTATTGAGCGGGATTTTCAGATTCACTTCGTGGTCGGAGCAGTCAACTCCGCCGGAGTTATCGATGAAATCGGTATTGCAATACCCACCATTCAAACAGTATTCCACCCGTGCCAGCTGGGTAAGGCCGAGGTTGCCGCCCTCGCCTATAACCCGGCACTGAAGTTCCGGGGCATTGACCCGGAGTGCATCATTGGTTTTGTCGCCGACATCGGCATGGTTTTCTGAAGAGGCTTTGACGAAAGTGCCGATCCCGCCGTTCCAAAGCAAGTCGACAGGGGCGCGCAACAGTTCGTTGATGAGTGCGTTGGGAGTGAGAGATGTTTCCTCGATTTGAAACCGCTCTCTAATATGCCGGTTCAATTCTATCGTTTTCTGTTGCCGGGAAAAAATCGCTCCACCGGGAGAGAGGAGGGAGGTATCGTAGCTGCCCCAGCCCTTCACCTCATCGAAAAGGCGCTGGCGCTCTTTGTAGCTGGCTGCCGGGTCCGGATTGGGATCAATAAAGATATGGAGGTGATTAAAGGCCGCAACGAGTTGGAGATGTTCGGAACACAGCACTCCGTTTCCGAATACATCACCACTCATATCGCCGATGCCGACTACAGTGATCGGATCTTGTTCGGCATTAATACCGAGTTCGCAAAAATGTCTAACTACAGAAACCCATGCACCCCGCGCAGTGATTCCCATTTTCTTGTGGTCATATCCTTCGCTGCCGCCGGATGCGAAAGCGTCTCCCAGCCAGAAGT
The DNA here is from genome assembly GCA_029213025.1 of Verrucomicrobiales bacterium. Classification (GTDB taxonomy): domain Bacteria; phylum Verrucomicrobiota; class Verrucomicrobiia; order Verrucomicrobiales; family DEV007; genus Arctic95D-9. The sequence continues at coordinate 38,549 of JARGOZ010000006.1, read as the reverse complement.
CGTACTCCTCTGATATCGCATTCCCTGTATCGGAAAAAGTAGCGGTTCCTTTGTCCGCAGCTACTACCAGGTAGGGATCATCACTGTCATGACGAACCAGCGAGGGCGGGGGAACGACTCGACCTTCTTTCAAGTTGTCGGTGAGGTCCAGCATACCGCGGAGAAAAATCCGGTAGCATTCTTTGCCCTCTTCAATCATCGCTGCCCGGTCCCCGAGAGGTAGCTGATGGGCGACAAATCCACCTTTGGCTCCGACAGGAACAATGACGGCATTTTTAACCTGTTGCGCTTTGACGAGACCAAGAACTTCCGTCCGGAAATCCTCCGGGCGATCCGACCAGCGCAACCCGCCTCGTGCAATGCGTCCACCGCGGAGATGTATACCCTCCACCCGTGGCGAATAGACGAAAATTTCGTAGGCGGGGCGGGGCAGAGGTAAATTTGTAATCTCCGCCGGGTTGAATTTAAATGACAGGCAGGGGCGGTCTTTCTGGAAGTAGCTGGTACGCAGAGTTGCTTTCATCAGTTCCAGGTATCTACGCAAAACCCTGTCCTCGTTCAGACTTGGGACATCGTTGAGGGCTTCCAGAATATCGCCTTCGATTTCTTTCGTGGTCTTTTCTCTATCTTTTGTTTCCGGATCAAACCGGGCGTGGAAATAGTCATTTAACCGGGACACGATGTGCAGATAGCGCTCCAGAGTTTCGGCCGTGAAGACGTTGCCCATACCGAATTTTACCTGGTGATTATACCGGGAGTAGGCCCGGAACATCGACGCGTCCCGCCAGGAGATTCCCGCGCCCGGGATGAGCGCATTGAAGCCGTCGTTTTCAGCGTGACCATGCCAAATATGGATAAAGGCTTCGCGAAACAGGTCGACGATTTTTTTCCGGTTCACATTGATAGCGAACTTGGGAATCATTACAAACTGGCTGATCCAGATCACGCCATCGACACTTTCTATCCGGTAGGGGTGTTCACTGTTGATTCGCAGCCCCATGTTTTCGAGGATCGGAATGACATCTGAAAGTGGCAGAGGCTTTTCCCTGTGAAAGAGGCGGAGGTTCAGGCGTTCATTTTTCTTTCCTCCCGTCAAGCGTAGAGCGATGTCGGTTTTACCCTTCAGCTCTGCTATAGTGTCAATATCGAGGAGTGCTGTTTCTGCCGTGTAGTGATCTCTATAGCTGGCCGGGAACGCACCCCGGTATTGTCTGCCAATTACGGAGCCTTCCCGGTCGCCTCTTTCAGTGGAAATCGTTTCTACAAAATCTTCATCCCAGGACCGGGAGACTTCGACGATTTGGCGTTCGAGTTCCGCTATGTCATCTTCCGATAGATCAACAGCTTTCGGCACCCGGATGATGAAGCGCATCCGCACCAGTTCACTTTCGCCCATAGATGCGCTGATTTCTATATCATCCGCTCCTAGTTTCTTTTCCAATATATCATGGATTTTTCTGCGCAGACTGGTATGAAATAATTCCCGTGGAATCAACACCTGGGCATAGTGAAAACGACCGTACGGGCTCTGCCGGAGGAACAGTCGAACTTGCGGAATTTCCTGTGCCTGGACGATGGCCATTGCCGTCTCAAAGAGGCCCTCTTCCGTTGCCTGAAAGAGTTCATCCCGGGGGTAGCTGTTTAATACCCCGGAGAGCGATTTGGCATAGTGGCTGCCTGGAATGAGATCGGAGTTTTCGAAAATCTTCTGTACTTTTCGTCGAATAATCGGAATTTCGGCGGGCAGCTCGTGGTAGACATTCGAAGCGAACAATCCGAGAAATCGACACGCGCTTTTCAGGTTGCCCTGTTCGTCAAACCGCCGCACCGCGATGTAGTCGGGATATACCGGGCGATGAACCCGTGACCGGTGGGTGGAATTGACGAAGGTAAGTATGGTACCGGCTTCTACAAAATCCCGGGCCTCCCTGGGCAGCTCGTCGAGAACCCAGGGTTTCAATTTGGGGTGTCGTGTCATGATTCCGAGGGCGGCGTCCTCTACCGGTTCGAGGATTCGGCTGTTGTCCGCCCCCACAGTGATGCGATGCTCGTCGAAGCCGAGGAAGATAAAACGATCACCGGCGATCCATTCAAGAAATTTTGCGGATTCGAAAGTATCGGCATCCGGATGTTTCGCCACCTCCCCGCGGAGTCGCTCCGCCTCTGCCAGGGCCTTGCTGCGCATTTGCTCAAAATCGTCCACAGCAAGGTGAACGTCTTCTAAAACATCGAGTAGAGATTTGCGGATCTCCTCGCGCTCACTTTTTCCATCCAATGGATCAGTAAGGAGACACATAATTGACTCCGCTTTTCCACCATTTCCGGATTTAGGATTCACCTCCAGCAGCTTCCCGTCATCATCCCGTGTGGCGTAGAGAATCAGGCTGAAAACCGAGCGAATTGGCAGCCCGAGCCGGGTTAATTCCATCCGCACCGAATCGACCAGAAAGGGCGAATCCTGCTGTAGAATCGCGATGACAGAGAGGCGTGATTCATTGACCCGCGAATCGAGAACCGAAATCTTCGGAGAACGCCCGCCATTTTGAACCGGGTAGTGAATGATGTGCTCCAGCATGCGCATGGCTGATGCGAGAAGTGAGTCATGGTGCCGGGCCACCATGTTGGAATACGGCACGAAGCGGAAAAAACCCGAGGCGAAGTGCTCGACAATTTTCTGATCAATTCCGGTTTCCTGTTTGGCCGACAGCTCGACCAGTTCCCTGACAAACGCGTCTTTCGAAGAGAGATAACTCATATTCTGGAAGCACAAGTGCTTAACAAAGATAACGCTGAAAGCTCAGCTTAGGATAGTTTTTTTGTGCGGGTCTGGACACACGCGGTGTCGGGCAAATTGCGGCCTGTCGAACAACCGGGGAAACAGCACCGGTAAATGACTCGTTTTCAGGTAGTGGAGATCTCCAGATCGCCACATGTATTTTCTGATAGAGGCGATCTGAAGATCTCCACTACTGGTATCGATTTACGCCCCGGCTTTTTCCTCCCCTTTCACGGTGCGGGGCAGGCAGCGGTCATTGATGACCAGAAGTAGCAAATGAGCACCCAGGCCGAGCCAAAGACCGCTTCGGAGCAGGGTGGAGTTCACTGAGGTTGCCGGGGCGGGCAGGAGGAGCAGGGATGCGGAGATCATTACGGTTCCTCCCCAGAGGAGAGGAAAGGACCGGTGGCGTTTGATCAGACTGATCAGCGAGAGGATCCAGAAGGCCCAACTGGCAATGAAGCAGATGATGCGGATTGTCAAAAAATCCTCCGAATCGAGTCCGTAGCTTTTATTCACGGAGGTCCGCACAAACCAAATGCTCACGGTAAAGGGGACCATGGCGAGAGGATATAGAATTTTCAGTAGTGTCCAGCCCATCGTGATGGAAATCGCCTTTTATAACGATTTTCGTTGTTCGGGTAACAGAATAGAAAAGAAACCCTTCGCCGTCCATAGCATTATGAAAACCCGAATCGATGAAATCCTGAGCCGACATGTCGTGGACGATGTAAAAAAGAAATGTCTCTCGCCGTGGAGAATGTCGCTTCACTTCTGGCTGATCTTCACGGGGCGGGTGAAATTCACGACCGGAATTTGCGGGATCTTTCGCGAATTTCACCTCGGCTGGATTGACTACATCACTTCGACGATTTCTCCAATTCGGGTGAACAAAAGACACAGCTGGATCTTTTTCCCGGGAACTCTCAACATTCGCTGCAAAACCTCGCGGTAGGTATCCAGTTGGGGCTGGTATTTGTCTACCGCTTTGGCTATAGATTCCGGCGTTTTTACCCGGTCGGTCTTGAAATCGAGGACGGTAGCTTTGACTACATTTCCGAACATATCCCGTTCAATCGTGACCCGGTCAAAAGTTCCCGAAAGCCACTCGCGGTTTAGCAGGATTTCAAAGCTCTTCTCCCTCCAGCATTCGCTCAGTGGGGTGGGGCGTTTCAGAGCTTTGCGAACTGCTACTGACTGCAGAGCCGCTGTAGTATGGCTGATTGCTTCATCAAGGACCTGTTCGGTCCAACCGGGGAGTTGTCTCCACCGGTCATCTGCTTTGGCGATGTCAAAATCTTCGATCCATTCAATATCTTCAAACAGGGCGTGAACCAGCGTTCCAAATTCCCGCGCCATCTGCCCGTCGCGACTGAACAGCAGCTTCGCTGTTACAGTATGTTTTTCCGAGCCGCTGGGAGTTCGGCGGTTGACCCGTTCGCGACTTTTTGGTGTGGTGAAAGCAGGACGTTTCCGGGGTGCCTGTTCCGTGGACACTGTATCGGCTTCGTGGGCGAGATACCAGTTCGGGTTGGTAGTCGGCAGTTTGCTTTGGTATATCACATCGACCGGCAGACTGCCGATTTGTCCTTCGTGGGCATGATCTTCCAGAGCAATCTCCAGCATTTTTACGAAGTTTTCCGAGCGGGCGTTTTTCTTTCTCGGATTCGTGATGAGGTAATTGGCATATTTCGCTCTGGTCAGGGCCACATAGTATTTGCACATTGCTTCGTAGGCGGCTTCAGCCTCACGTTCCTTGCGGTATTCCCGCAACTTTGGGTCCAGCTCGGTGATGACTTTGTTAGGCAGGTCGTAAACCCATTCCACTTCACGGTTTTGATTTCTCTTTACACCGATACTGCGACGCACCGTGCTGAGAGCGGATCCTTCGAGATCGGGAAGAATCACCATATCAAAAGTAAGACCTTTTGATTTGTGTATCGTCATGACCTGGACGGCACTACGGGTATCGGGATCCCGGACGGTATAGGAACGGGCGTAGGAAATAAATTCCTCGATATCGCGTGAGCCGCCGGAATCGAAAACCCGCGCGGCGAGAGCCATGTCTTCCGCCCGTGATTTACTGAAGGCGTCGAGCCCTTCGGGGAACACGCTTTCTATATCTGAAACAGTTTGGCGAACGACTTGTTCAAAGCCTTTTTCAAACACCATCCGGGCAATTCGCATGCCGCATGAAGTGACCGTTAACTCTTCGCGTTCGACGAATTTCCGGTAGGGAGTGAGTAGCAGATGATTCCAGGAAAATGAATCGCCGGGATGCGCGGCATGAGTCAGTAGACTGAGGATGAGGCGGTTTAATGCATTGTCCGTGGCGACCGGAATGTCGGATTCACTCATCACCGTAATTTTTGAGTGTGATTCCGCGCGAATAAAATCGACGATTTCTCTACCTGATTTATTGGATTGCACGAGGATCGCACAACTCAATCCGCGTTTGACCGGTTGGATTTCCTCAAGCAGTTCCACTACCAGTTTGTAGCGGTCTTCCGATACGACTTTATCGCCACCTTCGGTATAGGGGCGGGGATTCACCAGCATAGTGATCCCTTCCATTTTCTTATTCGGAGGAGCTACTTCATGATTTTGCCACTGCCAACGATTCAGGGCTTTTTTCGGAAAATCCACAGCGAGGAGGACGCTTTCTTTACCAAATATTTCGTTCACGGTTTGGATGACATCTTCACCGGAGCGCCACGAGATATTGAGTAAACGGTTCTGGATGCGTTGCTCGTGGGTATTGTATTGGGTATAGATATCGTGAAACAAGCGGGTGTCGCCGCCACGCCAGGCATAGATCGCCTGCTTAATGTCCCCGACCTGGAAGAGCGACCGCATATCGGATGTATCCTGAACGGCTTCGTCTATCAGGTTGGCGATGACCTTCCACTGCACATAGTTGGTATCCTGAAACTCATCGAGCAGCCAGTGGTCGTAGCGGGCGTCGAGTCGGTAGTCTATCCGGAGCCGGTCATCGTCGCCGGGGATCTGGGAAAGAATGGGCGCGTTGCCGTGGTTGCCGTATTCGTGGCCCGCGAGAAGAAGTTCGAGATCCTGAAAGGTCAGTTTTCCGCGGCGGCGGACAATTTCGGAGTAGGACTTTTCGTAGAGATGCAACAGATGCCAGACGCCCCGGGTCCGGTTGAGGCGAACCTGTAGTTCCGAACCGACAATAAAAGTGACGATCCGGTAGAGAATATTACAGGCTGCGGGAGAGAGTTCCTGGCCGGATCTTGCGACAATGATCGTCGCTTCTTCGTCGACGATTTCCTGCCACTGTTTGAGTAGTTTATCCAACAGGTAACCGGCTTTGGCCTCAAACCAGGTGCCGGGGATGTGTTCGATCATCTGTTCGCGGAAGTTTTGCCATACTTCCATTTGGCCGTCTGATATATCATCCTGGCAGAAGATATCGAACAGTTGTTCGAATGACTCTTCGAGATTGCAGTTCATCCCGAGCCATTCACACTTGTTTCCCCAGATCATTTCGGGGTTTCCCCACAGTTCCTTTGGTGAAGCGTGAAGATATACCTCGTGCAGAGAATCGATGTATTGATCCAGTTCGTATTTGATCTTCGATTCCTCTCTGCCGAAGGTAGCCCGGCGGAATGCTTCCATAAATTCCTTTTGGGATTCACCGCGTCCTTTGATGTATTCGGGCTGGCGGGCAAAAACGGAGCGATAGACGTCGTTTCTGACAGTTCCGGCGAGGTGATTGTCGAGGATCTCGAAATCTCCGGCGAGGCCGAATTCGGCCGGGAAAGCCCGCAAAATGTTGGAAAAAAAACTGTCGAGCGTTCCGAGGAAAAGCTGCGGCATTTTGCGGATAAAAATTCGCAATAAAAGCCGGTATTCCGCCTGGGTCAGTTCACCGAGAATGGCGCTCAGTGGATCTTTGGCATCGGAAGCGAGATTTTTGCCTTCATTGGGATCGGAGGCGGCGCGGGCCAGTTTCTCCAGAATGGAATCGAAAAACTCCCCGGCCGCTTTGCGCGTAAATGTCACAGCGACAATTCTTTCCGGTGTGACCGGCGCTCCCGAACGCAGCTGGGTCGCCATGAGGCCTATGTAGCGGTTGGTGAGTTGCCACGTCTTGCCTGATCCCGCCGAGGCAAGGATCATTTCGTTAGGGATCGTTTCCATTTGCTGATTGTGTGTGTTAATCGATAATAAACACACTTTAATCTTTTAGCAATGGAGTGCTTTTGACCTGTAGTCAGGGAAGAGATGCGATGTTTTCACCGAGGACGCGCGCGAGCGCTTCGCCGTCGAGTTGACCCAGGATATTGGCGAGATCAGAAGAATAGTTGGAGTAATTTCCGGCCGGTTTGCCCGCATCCTTTGCAATTGAAGATGAAATCGCTGCGGCAGCCTCCCGGTGAGCCGAGCGGCCTTTCGCGTAATCGTTCTTTGCGTAGGCGTCCCCGTTCCCTTCAACAAGAACGATCGGCTTCGCCCCGAGGAGCGTTAGCGTTAGCAAAAGTATGGAGATGATTTTCATTACCTACCGTCATTATAAATGTAAAAATCACAAATTCAATAAAAATAATAAAATATGTTCGCGGTTTTGGGAAAACTTGATTACAGCTTTTTCAGCCTCAAATCACGAAACGCCACGATGCAGCCTTTTCCGTGGTCCTGGAGGGCGATAAATCCCTTTTTCCGGCTCATTTCGGAATCATTGTCGATGACCGTCGCGTAGGTGGTTCCGTTGATTTTCTGGGTCAGTTTCGGTCCCTGAGCGATGATTTCCATGGTGTTCCAGGCGTGTTCTTTGAAGTTGGCCTGCGTTGCTTTTGGATCGTGGAGTTGTTCGACGGCTTTTGAACCGTCGGCCGCCAGAGTGGTTTCCTGTCCAGCGGTGGCCATGAGGTGGCGTTCCTTTTTCTTCGGGTGATCCTTCTCCAGCAGGGAATGATGCCAAAGGCCCATTTTCTCCTGTGATGCGACCTCTACCTGGTAACCGAAGATCTGCCATTCGCCGAGATCATCGCTGCGGACCTGGACACCGGAGTTGCCTTTGTCCCAGCGAAAATCGAGGCGCAAAACAAAATCCGCTGGCTGGTCTTTTCGCCAAATCAGCCAGTTCTTCTCTTTTGCTACGCCGGTGCACCAGATTTCCCCGTCGCGGACTTCCCAGCAGCCGGGTTTTCCGTCCCAATCGCTCAAATCTTTGCCGTTGAAGATCGGCGTAAAACCTTCTTCCGAGGCGTCGCTGACGATTTGGCTGAGATTGGTGAAGCAGGCCCGGGTAGCTTCGGCGGGATCGTAGCCATCCTGTTTCCAGACTTGAGAGCTGACCTCCGCACAGATTTCGCCGCGATAACCGGCTTCGATAAATTGCCGCAAAATTTCCGCGTGTGGGATTGTTCCGGCCGCTCCGGGCAGGGCAAAGCGGACTTTTCCGTCATCGCTGCGGACTACGTCTTTCATGACCAGGTAGCCTGTGTAGGGCAGGGCTTCCGCCACGGTTGCCGAGACATCCAAATCCCGCCAGGCGTAGTGGCTCTGATCGTAAACGAGGCTGAGCTTGTCTTTGGCATTTAGCTGTTCGATCAGCCAAATACCTTCTTTGGGCAGCGTCATGGCGTGGCCGCGATGGGGTTTAATAGCGAGCTTCACCCCGGCGAGGGAGGCCATTTCCGTCCACACGCCGAGGCAGTCGCGGAACAGATACTTTTTCTCCTCCCATTTTCCGCCCCCGAGTACGGACTGGATAATGGGTGGTTCGCCGGGCGAGAGATCCAGAGCCAGCTCGATGAGTTTTTCGACGCGAGCATTGTTTTCCGCCTGTTTCTTTTCGTCGGGAAACGGCAGTCCCATAAGGGCGCCGGCTTTCAGATTGGCATCGGCGAGTTTCTGCCTGCTTCGCTTTGGGGAATTCGTCCGGCGATCCGTGGTAGCCGGGCATGGCTGCAAACTCGATCGAATCAAAACCGGTTTTGGCGACGAGGTTGATCGCCTCTTCCAATGTATATCCGGGCAGGCCGTATGTGCCCATGCTGATCGGGCAGCTTTTTGCAGCGGCGGCTTCTGCACAGTGGATAAATCCCGGCAGCGAAAGTCCAGCTGATGAGGTGATGAGAAAATTTCGTCGCGAGTGTTTTTTCATATCGTGACAGGAGGATACAAAAAAAGGCCTCTCAATCGAGAGGCCTCTTCCTGTAAAAATATGATCGGAGATCCTGTAACTAGGACTCTTCGCCGACGGCGTAGCGATCAAACTGGACGACTTTGATCTTGTCGTCGCCGGTTGCTTTAGCAACTTCGGCAACAAGGTCGTTGATCGTTTTGTCTCCGTCTTTGATGAAAGCCTGCTCGAGAAGGCACTGCTGGGAGTAGAATTTCCCGATTTTGCCTTCGATAATCCGCTCAATGATGTCGGCGGGCTTGTCTTTCATCTGATCGCGGAAAATGTCTTTCTCCGCTTCGACTTTGTCGGCGGGAACACCGTCGCGATCCACACAGAGTGGGCTGGATGCCGCGATCTGCATGTTCAGATCTTTGACAAACTGCTGGAAAGTTTCGTTGTCTTTGGTCTTTTCATCGCCAACAGCCACTTCGGAAAGAACGCCTACGCGGCCTGCCATGTGGATGTAGGTTCCTACAACGCTGCTGTCGGGTTTGATTTTGGAAAACCGGGAAACACCCATGTTTTCGCCGAGCTGTCCGACTTTGGCTTTGATGAACTCTTCAAACTTCTGGCTGGTGTCGGCGGCGTAATCCTGTGCGAGCAGAGTTTCGAGGTCTTTTGCATCGTCGCTTTGGGCGATGTGATCGAGGATCTGACCGACGAATTCCTGAAAGTTTTCGTTTTTCGCAACGAAGTCGGTTTCGCAGTTCACTTCGACAAGAATTCCTGTACCATCGTCAAGAATCCGTGAAGCGATGACACCTTCTTTGGCGTCGCGACCGGCTTTTTTATCGGCATCGGCGATGCCTTTTTTGCGAAGAATTGTTTCTGCCGCTTCGAGGTCGCCATCAGCTTCCGCGAGGGCGGATTTACAATCCATCATTCCTGCGTTGGTTTTATCACGCAGTTCCTTCACCATACTTGCTGTAATTGCAGCCATCTTAATCGATTGGTTTCCAGGTTGTTGTTTGTCTTTGAGTTTAGGAGATTACGGTTTCGCCGCGACCACTGGCTCGATCAGCTTGCTGAGAACCACACGGATGGAGCGAATCGCATCGTCATTTGAAACGATGGGATATTGAACCTGATCGGGATCGGCATTGGAATCAACCATTGCCACGATCGGGATTTTGAGTTTGAGAGCTTCGTTTACCGCGTTGTATTCACGGGCGGAGTCAACGATCACAAGTGCATCGGGTGCTTTGTCCATGGCACGGATACCACCGAGACGAAGTTGCAACTTGGTTTTGAGACGGTTCAGGGAGGCCAACTCCTTTTTACTCATCTTTTTGAACTCGGGAGACTTAGCGAGGTTCTCGAGATATTCCATACGGCCGACACTGCGACGCACGGTTTCCAAATTGGTAAGAGTACCACCGAGCCAACGGTGATTGACATAGAACTGACCGGTAGCTTCAGCAGCTTCACGAACGGCGTCCTGAGCCTGGCGCTTACAACCTACAAAGAGGATTTTCTTGTTTTTCGCAACGAGGTCGGCAAGAAAAGCACTGGCTGTATCGATCTGCTCAACAGTCTTTTCGAGGTTGATCAGGTGAACGTTGTTCTTTTCGCCGAGGATGTAGTTGCGCATCTTCGGGTTCCATTTTCTGGACTGGTGACCGAAGTGGACACCGGCTTCTACCAATTCGGTAAGGAGTTCTGTAGACATAATTATTTGGTGAATCCTTTTTGCAGGAATTCTGTAATTCGGGAAGAATCGTTTCAATTCGATTTGTCCTGGCTTCCCTTAACTTGTTTTTCTTAACGATAAAACCGATGACCGGTTTCAGGACGGGGCGCACTTAAAGCCCAAAAATTTTATTTTCAAGGGAAAAGAACGAATCGAAATTGCCACCTAACAGGGTACAATCGACCACCTGACAGGGTACAGTCGGCGATTCAACAGGGTACAGTCGGGATTTTTTTGGTAATTGAGGCTTTCTCTTTTGGCCTGTATAGGTGGCAGGCATGGCTCAAATGTTATCTGTTCCCAAATGGTTTGATCTTCACACCCACTTTCGCCAGGGGGAAAACGTGGCGGCGTATATCGCGGATCATCTCCGCATGGGCTGCGCCGGCGCCCTCGCGATGCCGAATACTCTGCCACCGGTTTCCGGAATCGACGGGCCGAATACGGAGGATCGCTGGACCATTGAATCGTATCGCGGCATGCTTCTCGATGCCGGTGCGAATCAGTTTGAGGAGTTGATCGTGCCGCTTTACCTGACGGCTCAAACCACCGCTCAGGATATTGAGAAAGGGGCCAAAAGCGGTCTGCTCAGGGCCTGTAAATATTATCCGCCGCACGGAACGACGAATTCGGCTCACGGCGTTCCGATTGAAAAATGGATCGGTTCGGATGTGCTCCGCGCCATGGAGGCGAATGGCATTGTGCTGTGCCTACACGGTGAGCAGCACGGTCTGTCGGGGCCGGAGTATTTTGATGCCGCGGTTACCGCTGAATCCCGGTTTTATCAGGACTGGATGCCGCAGCTCCTGGCTACGCACGGAGATCTGAAGCTGGTGTGTGAACATATTACCACGAAGGTGGCGGTCGATTTTGTGGAGAGTTCTCCGGTTGAACGGGTGGGCGCGACGATCACGCCGCAGCATTTGCTTTTTACGATGGGGCATCTGGTCCAGGGGCTGAAATATCACCTGTATTGTCTGCCGCTGGTTAAATTTCAGGAAGACCGGGAGGCGCTGCGCACAGCGGTAATGAAACCGGGGCAGAGCGCATTTTTCGCCGGGACCGATAGCGCGCCTCACACAGATAAGGTAACGGAGTGCGGCTGTGCGGCGGGCTGTTACACCGGTGGCTGCGCTCCGCAACTCTACGCGATGGCTTTTGAGGAGGCGGGAGCGGATCTGGATTCCGAAGAGGGACGCGATGCTTTTACCCGGTTCCTGAGCTTGAACGGCCCGCATTTTTATGGATTTCCACCGTCCGGAGAAAGTTTTGCTCTGGTTCGAGAGCCTTCTGAAACTCCGGTTCTGCTAGCACCGGGCGGTGAAGTGACCCCTCTACCTTTGGGTGTCGGAACACCGCTTTCCTGGTCGCTTGGGTAAATTATTTAAAAAAAGTTAATATCTAACGGTTTTTTATTGTCAATAACGGTGTATCTTCAGCGTTTATTGAATATTTTGGTTGCAGAAAACGGGTTTTCCGGAAATTGTAACCTGTCGGGGCATAAGGTGAAGACTGCTTTTTTGCACCGTTTCCAAACTAACTACCTATGAAATTACCTTTGCTCCTAACTACTCTCATTGGTGCTCTCACAGTAAACGGTGCTATTGGCGGGACCTATTGTCCGCCGGTTTCCCCGAAATGCCCTGTCGAGTGCTGTCCTGATTCCAACGGGGAAATCTCGATTGGGTATCATTCCGATTACATTCTGCACGGGGTGCGCTTCATGCGTGACAACATCACTGCGGATGTAAACTACACTTTCCACAGTCTTCCGGTTCCGATTACCCTGGGAGCCCGTCAGATCACCGGTTTGTCGTCCAGCAACCAAAACGGTGCGAATTTTGATGAGTCCGACATTTACGCAACCGTGCAGCTGCCCGGTGTATTCGGATTTGAGACTTCAGTTGGATATATCCACCGTTTTTTCCCCAATCTTCGTCCTCCTACCGGAGCCAATCAGGCGAACAACGTGGGTGATTCCCGAGGTGAACTCTGGTTGTTGATCGAGCGCGAACTTTTCTGCGGTGTCAGTGCTTACTATCGTCGCGGTTATGACAACCACATGCCGTCGGCTATGGCTCCTCTCAACGGGAATACGGACGATGCCGGTGCATGGATTCACGAGCTGGGTTTGGAAAAGAGCCTGTGTCTTACCGATTGCGTCGGGTTGGATCTTTCCGCCGGTGTTCTCTACACAGACAATTACTGGCCATCACCGATCACTGCGGCCAGAGACGGTGCTCTTGACCGGGTAAATTCTTCGGGCTGGAACAGCTACTACCTGAAGGCGTCTCTTCCTATCGTGATCAATTGCAATGCGACTTTGGTTCCCTACCTCGGCTACAATGGAACTCCTGATTCCTGGATGGCTGACGGCGTTGATCTGATCGGCGGTGGAAATGCCAACGACATCTTCCACGGTGGTGTCAGCTTGAAAGTTTCTTTCTAAAGATACGGATTTCGTTGATTTGATTTTGGAAAGCCTCTCCGGAAACGGAGAGGCTTTTTTCTGTCTTACTCGGAGCGGTTCCAATAGATAACCAGATTGTTTGAGGCACGCCCGGCGGCGATGATGTCCAGTTTCCCGTCGCCATCGAGGTCAGCCAGCTTGAGGTCTTCGGTAGCCATTCCGTTTTGGTCAATCCAGTGGCTTTCCCATGAATCGCCGGTTTGGGAAAAGATCTTGATTCCGGTGTCGCCAGCTTCATTCGATTTCCGCCATCCGGCCACGATTTCCTCCGCTTCATCCCCGGCCAGATCGGCGACTGCCAGAGCGTGGCCTTCACTCAGCTGGTCGGTTAACAGAGTGCGGGTCCACTGATTTTTCTCCCCCTCTATTTCCGTATAGGTCACCAGATCGTTGCCGTGTAGCGGTTCAATCGCCGCGATGAAATCGTTCCCTTTGCGGACTTCGCCGACACCTCTCGTCGGGGGAGTGCTGTTGTCCGGATGGATGAGGCGCGCATCACCTTCGGTAGTGTCGGACACGTGGCGGCGCACGATGCCTTCGGCTCCGCCGATGTACAACGTTCCCCGATCATTGTCGAAGTTGTGCGTTACGTGAAGGCTTCGGTCGATTACCTCGTGAGACCAGGCCCGGCTCTGGGCGAGCCATCTCAGATCGGGTTGATAGACCCGGACGTTGACGCCGTTTTCCCCTTCGCCCTTTTTGTTGCCAATTCCGTGGAGGGGGAGCACAACGAGCCGGTAGGCGTTGTCGGCGCCGGGGACCCAGCGCATTCGGTGGATGGTGGGATCGTGATAAAGTTCAACCGGGTTCCAGAATTTTTTCGGATCCTCCGGGCGCTCCAGGTAGTGAACTGATCCGGAGGCCATTCGTTCCACCGTGTTGCCGGGATTCCAGCGTGCGCCTACGGCAATTTCCACTTTTCCGTCTCCGTCGATGTCCTGTGCGGCGATACAAACGTTGTCTCTCAGTGTGATATTTCTGGCCAGGACGAACTCCTCCCAGCCTGGATTTTTGTACCACGAGAAATGTCGTTTATCGGCGAGGAGGATATCTTCTTTCCCGTCTCCGTCCACATCGCCAACTGCTACTCCGTAGCCGACCAGGACTTTATCATCGATCACCTCGCGTTCAAATTTCGGGCCGGAGTAGACTTTGGTAACGACAAGGAGACAGCAAAAGACGGCAAATCTGGATTTCATGACCCCAGACTAATTCAAAGCCGCCGCGTGTCAGCTAATTCCCCGATACTTAAAAGTGGACCTTTCCATGTAAATTTACTCCTGTTGACGATGGTGAGAAACGGTCAACAATATTAACGAATGAAAAATCTTACTATTATCTCATCACGTCT
>JARGOZ010000006.1:0-24101 GCA_029213025.1 Verrucomicrobiales bacterium | reverse complement strand
TTGCGCTGGGCCTCGTCGGGTATTTTGCCTGGGAAACAATCGGAGCGGGCTCACAATCGAAAACGGCCCTTATTCCTTCTGTTATCGGGGTGTTGATGATGGTTGGAGGACTGATTGCGATCAAGAAGCACGCTCTGGGCGCTCACATTTCGGTTCTGTTTGCCTTTCTCGGCGCGTTGGCCGGTCTCGGGCGGCTGGTACCACAGATCATAAAAGGGAATTTCACTCTGGGTGGGTCCAGTTTGCTGATTCTGCTCATGACAGTGATTTGCCTGTTCTATACGGTCATGGCGATCCGCTCCTTCAAAGCTGCGCGAAAGGCTCAGGCTTAACTTTGACCAAAAACGGCGATGCTTGACCGACCTAAATCAAAAGCGATCCTGAAAGGGGTCAATATGATGTTAAACGGCCGTTACGGGGAAGTGACGGACGTTAATTTGAATTCGAAAACTCATCGTATCGATGTGCGAATTCAGCTGAATGGTGAGAGCGAAGAAATCGATGCGTCGATCGGGCATTACGAAATCAACGATTCGAATCCGGAAAAACCGGTCATCGTTCTTTCGGATATAACCGTCTCGCGCCAATGGATGCAGGAGCTTGCGTCCGACAATGTTGAAGGGAAAGAAATCGAAATCCCTCAGAAATTGAGCGGTATGGTGAAACTGGTGCTCTGATTTCAGAACGCAAAAAGCTTGCATCCTGTAGGACGATTTATCATCATCGTCTTACATCGCTTTTTGTGGAATGAAATCACCGGTCATTTTTCTATTTTTTGTTTTCGTCTGGCTACCATCATCTGCACTCGCGAACCGGAAAGATCTGGGCAAACTCTTCTTCCAACCTGCGATTCACTATTCGGGTAAAGATCAGCCTGAGAAAGCAGGCACCGGATTCTTTGTCAACGGACCGGGCGGCAAGCTGTTCGGGATTACCTGTGCCCGGATTATCGATACATCAAAAACGGCCCTGAAAGTCGATTGGCAAATCCCGTCGTCCCGCAAGTCGGTAGCCGCGTTTCCCGCCACTCTCGGTCCTCCCGGAAAAGCCGGAGTGGATCTGCCGGCGTTTGACTACCGGTCGGATTTTTTGATTTTTCCCTATACCGGCGAAAAGGAGCCGGACTGTCTTGCCCTCAACCTCAACAAGCGTCCTTTGAATGCGAAACTGGATACCGCCTGGTTTCCCTATCGCGATGAACGGGCCAAAAACGGCTGGCGGAAAATCAAGGTAAAGATCGTTGCTATAGAAGAGGGGGCGATCGGAGTTTTTCTCGGGGAGAATGTAGACCTCGAAGGCCGCACCGGGTCGCCTCTTATTTCGACTAGAGGCGGAAAAGTGATCGGGCTTCTGGTAGGCAATGACCAACTACCGAACGGGAAAACAGTTACTCTGTTTGCTCCGGTAACGGATCTTGCTTTTCAACTGAATACCGAAACAGAAACGGTATCGCTCGATGCGATTCCGGATGAGACCGAATCCGCTGTTTCCGCTCCGGTCATGGAATTTGCCGGCAGTGCACCTTCTTCTAAAATGACGGGCAGGCTAAAGGGATCGAAATGGGAAGGCAAAACTCCTTATGGATTTGACGTTACCGTGTCGTTTTCCGACTCCACCGTTGAGTGGGATGGAAAGATCGACTGGTCCAGCGAATACAAGCAAACGGACGGAAAAAATCAGGTCATCGGCAGCTGGAAAGGCATGAGGACTGTGGTGACCTTTACCTTTGATGAGGATTTCAAATCCTGCGAAGTCGTTGTCGCGGCGAACCCCAATCCTGTAACTCTGAGTCGAGCTGACTGATGAAATCGATCCACTACTTATTGTTATCTCTTTTCGTGCCGGTGTGGCCGTGTTTTGGTGCGTATGAATTCAAAGCGAATCTGGATCCGTTTATCACCCTGCCCGGTGCCTACCAGCTCACACCGGAAAGCCTCGGAAAGATGTTCAAACGCGGTGATATGTTGCAGAATCCCTATTTTGAGTGGCTTAACCGGGAGAAGACCAGAGCCATATTCAAACGCAGGCCGGCTTCGAACGTAAAAGTTGATCTGTCGATACTGGGTGGAGAAGTGCCCGTGCAGGAAATGATAGTCGATTTCAAAGACGGTCGTTTTCTGGGCATCACTATGTCGATCTTCAACCGGGGGGATGCCGGCGAAATGGATCGGGCCGATTTCGAATCCATCATTACCAACGTGGGTCGGCATCTGGGAACTCAACTCGCTACCCGGCCCAACCAGCGCAGCGGCAAAGTGGAGCGCGGAATCTTGACCAGTGGGTACACCTGGATTTCCGGACGCGGGATGGCTATACTCGAATACAACCCCGGGGTTCGCTCGGAGAGCCAGGATGTATCATTTCTGCGGATGCGATTGTGCCACCGGACAGCGAAAGGTGCCTACTCGGCAGCGATGGAGGAAAAAGCGGCCGCATCGATCCGCACCTCGGAACTGGCGGATAATGTCGTGAAGGATATGAGGGGTAATACTTATATCGATAACGTCCCTATGGTTGATCAAGGTGGGAAAGGGTATTGTGTAGTAGCTTCCGTGCAGCGGCTGTTCGAGTATTACGGGGCACCGTGCGATATGCATCAGCTGGCGGAGATCGCCGATGCTGATCCGGACGAGGGAACCAACATCTTTTCCACGAATAAAGAACTGGGTGCGATCGATCATCTTTTTAAAATGAGATATACTTGTCTCGCCGTGCGGTATAAGGGGGAATTAAAGGTCCCGGACGATGAAAAAGGGGAACTGTATGTTTCTGACCGTGCGTGGGATGAAAGAGAGTTTTTTGAAACCATCCGCAAATATGCAGATTCCGGCATCCCGCTGCTGTGGGCATTACAAATGGGCAATCATCAGGAAATTCCCGCCATCTCTCGACAGGCGAGCGGGGGGCATATGCGTTTGATTACCGGTTACAATGAGCAAAGAAAAGCGATTCTGTTTTCTGATTCCTGGGGAGCCGGGCACGAATTGAAATCGATGAAAACAAAAGATGCGTACCGGGTTTCGGACGCAATTTTCCTGATGAAACCGGTCACCAATTGACCTCCGATCACTTTCTTTTCGCCGGCCAGTGAACCAGAGATTTTCCATTGTTTCCGAGAAGCTGCAGATCGGATATAACGGCTTCACCCGGTCCTTCGCCGATGTCGATTCGGAGCTGATGGATGAGCTTATCGGTTTCTAAATCGATCGCAACATCCTGCCACTTTTCGGTTCCCTGAACCGGGAACGTAAGATGGACACCTTTCGGCAAAGTCTTTTGCGGATCTATCGTATAGAAAATTTCACCGGTTACCTTTTCTTTACTCTTCAATTGGAAAGTGACCTGATAAGGACCGGCAGGAAGATCTTTGCCGCGCAAATCCATCGCCAGACCCGGATCTTCGCCGGTGAATTGCAGGTGGAGTTTGTTACCTATGATCTTCATTTTGGTATTTTTGCGCGCGCGGAATTTGATATTCCCCTGAGGGGTTTTTCGCTTCTTTTTCCGGATATAATCCTCCGGCTTCTCTGCATCGAACCGGGTCCACTCGAAATGTGTATGGGGCAGTTCCGCTTCTTTGACCGGCTCCCGCGATCGTTTCGATGCATGGAGGACGTTCCCGGCCATTTCATGCCATGTGGCGGCCATTCTTTTGACCCGCTCCGGTTCTTGATCGGCGAGATTGTGCAGTTCGGTCCGGTCGTTGGCGAGATTGTATAGTTCCCAGGCGGCGCTTTGAAAGCTGACCAGTTTCCAGTCGCCGTCGCGAAGGCCGCGGTCCGAGGAAAAGAGAAAATGGATCGGCGGACGGGAATCGATCAGATTTCCCTCCAATACCGGTCGCAGTGAAATACCGGATACAGGACGCAGATCTCTGCCTGTCCATGTGTCAGGAATGGTGCTGCCGGTGATATCTGCGAGAGTAGGTAAAACGTCGATCAAATGAGCCGGTTGGTGAGTGATGGCACCTCCGGGGTGTTTCAGGCCTGCCGGCCAGTGCACGATGGCCGGAGTAGAGATTCCGCCCTCGAATTGATTTTGTTTGTAGTAGCGGAACGGACTGTTTCTCGCCCATGCCCATCCGGTGGAATCGCCGAAGGAGATCTCTGCCTTGGTCGGTTCCGCGTCCAGAATCGGTGCTTTCCGGTCATAGGGGCAGGCACCATTGTCAGAAATGAAGAGAATCATGGTGTTGTCGAGTTCACCATTCTTTTTGAGATCCCCGACAAGTCTGCCTACTTCCTGATCGACCCTGTCAATCATGGCTGCGAGGGTCGACATACGGTTTGCTTCGTAGTCCTGTTTCCACTGATCCATCTCATCCCATGCCGGGATGTGTTCGGGACGCGGACTGGGAGAGAGAGTTGCGGGCAGTATGCCGAGTTCCTTTTGCTTCGCGATTCGGGCGTCTCTTACGATATCCCATCCGTCTTTGTATTTGCCTTTGTACCTGGCATAATCTTCCGGTAGAGCATGAAGCGGGGAGTGAGGTGCGTTGAAAGCGATATAGAGATACCAGGGTTTGCCGGTTTGTCTTGCTTCGGTTAGAAAATCGAGACCGAAGTCAACATTGGCCACAGTGGTATAGAAATCTTTATCCGGAACTTCCCACGGGGTACCATTTAATCGGAACGTTTTGTCTCCGGAAAAGAAATTACAGGCACCACTGAGATGGCCGAAGTATTTCTGAAAACCGAAATCGGTGGGTTGTTTATCGAGGTGCCACTTGCCGGTCATCGCGGTGAAATATCCGTTTTCACGAAGCACCTCTGCCGTAGTTACCGCTTTGGACATGGCAGTGTCTCCCGCAGCGAGGCAGTATTGGCCGGTTAACAAGCTGACCCGCGAGGAATGGCATTTTGCCGTGTTGTAAAACTGCGAAAACCGAAGCCCGTTCTTTGCCAGGGCATCGATATGAGGCGTTTCGATCTCTCCACCGTAACAGCCGATATCGGAGAATCCCAAATCATCCACCATAATCACGACAACATTTGGACGTTCTGCTGCTTTTGACGATAAAGGGGGCAGAATGGCGGACAGAGCGAACAGAAAGACGAAAGCAAAATTTCTCATGTTTTTGATATGACAATTTCCCGGTTTGGAGATGTAATGCTGATGGGGATTTCAAATATTGCAATTCCCGCATTGTACCCTGTTTGGTCCCGGACTGTACCCTGTTAGATTAATGAAATTGCCCGTTCTCCTGGTTAGTGTTCTGTTTTTTGTCGGCGTCGTGCACCCTGCCGAAGAGGCGGATCTGAGCCGCTGTATGCCGCAAAAAGAGGATTTTACCAGCATGTGGTGGCGGGCCGGATATCCCGCGGTTGTTCCCGGTGCGCCGTGGCATCGATGCATATCCACTGAGACATATGCGCTGGTGCAGGACACAAAGACGCTGACCATCCCACATCTGGGGAAGTATAAACCGGGGCGTCCGGTAAGTGAGCCCGGTCCGGCTGAGTTGGAGTTGAAGCTCTCCGTAAACGGCAAAACATACTTCGCCCGCTCGGCTCAGGAAGTCTCGCGCTTTGTTGGTCCACGAATCATTGAATCCGGAAAATTTCTTCAGCGCGCTGATGTGACGAATCTGATTTTCACGGCTGAAGACGGTTCGGTTTTGAATCAGGAATCCCGTCTCGAAACCGTGGCCTGGGGAGACCGGCTCGGTTTTATTTTATCCGCCCGGCCCGGCAGGCAGTCTGTGGCTGAGGGCGAAAAATGTTTTGGCATAATCAACGGCGGCTATGGTCTGACCGGGGCAAACCGATTTGATGTGCCCGGGGAATCATGCGATACACCGGAAACCTTTAGGTTGTCTTTCCACGCTTTCGTTCCCACCGTCTTCAAAGCGGATAAACATTCCCCGTGGTTGGTATGTAAAAATGCGCACGAGCAAAAGGACGGCAACTATGGAATTGTTCTGGATAAGGATGCTGTACCTACGGCGCTGATAAATATCGGAGGAGGCAGGGATAACTCCTATCGGATCAAGGGCGGTAAGCAGGCGGAGTTGAAGCGGGAACAGTGGAATCATCTCGCGATTTCCTACGACAGCAAAATGCTCCGTCTGTATGTAAATGGCCATTTTTCTGCGGAATTGCAGATAGAGAAAAAGAGAAATCCGGTGCGCGGCGGCCTGTGCTTCGGCGACCGGCAGGACGGCTTCGGAAAAGGTGCCTTCCGGTTCCGGGGAGCGGTTGATGAAATAAAACTTTTCGACCGGGCTCTGTCCCTCGGCGAGTTGCGGCGCTTGAGCCGTCTGCCGGACAAATCTCCGGCGAATATGACTCCACTGCAGGAGTGGAGCTTTCGTTCCGATGTGGCCGCTTCGGCGGAACGAATCAGCGAAGAGTGGACGGCTGCCAACCTCGAACTTCGTCTTTCCCGGGAGGGCAAAGAGCTGAAATCCAACTGGCAATTGCCCGAAGGCGAAACCTGGCTCGCTCCGCATTGGCAGGAGGCCGCAATTACCTTTTTTCCGGATACGTTTCAGCCCGCTCCGCCGCAGTCCGGTATCGATATTACCGCTACAGAAAAGGCGGCTGGCAGGGATCTGCCAGTTTCCTATGAACCCAAAATCGGTTGGCACAAAATCAATCTCGACGGCATTGTCCCGCTTCCACCGGACGGAGTGGAAAGCCCTGGTAACGATGCGATGGAGCGTGTCTCACTGCGGCTGCACAATCGCAGTGAAAAGGATCAAGCTGTGCGATTGATGTTTGAAAAAACCGCTCGCGGAATACGCCAGAGAATCGGTACTCCCATCACTGGAATTTCTGCGATCCTTCGCGATGCGGAGGGCAATCCGACCGGTATTCCGGTGCAGCTTAGTAAGAACTGGCATGTTCACCGCGAAGCCGGGACCTACAGCGGGTCGTGGTTTCACGGAATCAGTGTTGTTCACCTGCCGAAAGGGACGCACCTGGATCTGGAGCTGGTCATTGTCTACGGTCACTGGGGAGGGCTTCCAGCGGCTTCGCATGCGCAGCTCAGTCTGATCGGTTGGGGTAACAATCAGCTGTGGCATCAGAGTGCTCTCGGTTCCTGGGGGGAAAGTATCTGTTACGATCCCGATCAACATAACGCCGGATGCACGATTACCGATGTCCGGCCGGTGCTGGTTTCCGGAATGAAAGAGAACGCCAGGTGGAACTGGACTCACAATCACGGCGGCGGCGATTTTTTCCGCTTTTTTGATCCGGCCGGCGAACGTGTTCCTCACGCAAGAGTGCGGATTCGCGAACACCGACAGGGGCCGTGTCTTACGGAAGTGACCTATAGTGGCGAGATCAATCATACCGGAATCTTTCACCACTCGACGGTGAGTCTGGCCAGGTCGGATGATATGGTTTGCGGCACCTATCAACTTCAACTGAACGTGACTAAGCCGGTGGAATTTTCCCGGTTTGTTCTGTTCCAGATTGGAGCTGACACTTATCTTTCGACCCGTGAAAAGAAGTTCGCGGTAGGTAACGAAAAAGGCCTGATTACAGAATGGGACACGGAGTGGGGCGGGGACAATTACAAAGGTGAACCGGTCGAGGCCCGCATTCATTCCTGGGCGTCTCTGCACGATGCTTTTGTGCCGGAGGGGGAATCGGGTGCCAGAGCCAATCGGGGAATCATCCTGCGAAGCTGGGAGGCAAAAATTGGTGGTAAAGAAATCTATCCGCAATTCGCCGAACACGGCGCGCAAAGGCACCGTAATTTTCCTGCGTCTACCATGGATTTGATTCTTCCTCCGGACATCAAAAGCTTCGCCCCGGGGGACTACATCAAAGCCACGATTGAGCACTTTATCGTGCCGCGATTGGCTGAGGACTACTACGGGCCCGATGAAGAGTTGCGCGCCGCACTGGAGCGGGATCAAAATACCTGGAAAATGATACATCGCCAGGCGGTGGGGGATCAGATCTCTGTGATAATGAATGTGGGGCGGGTTATCCATCAATATCCCGATGTGAGAATCAAAACGGTGCAGGACAGAGCGGAATTCGTTCTGGACGGCGGGATTGGCTACGTTCCTCTGACTTTCGAAAACCTGAGTTCCCCGGACGGGTATATTCTCACCCTGGACGGTGTAAAAGTGGATCAATCCGTTCACGGGAATGACTTCTGGCAGACTGACTACAATCCTGTCTCCAAAATGTGGAGCCAAACCTATAATATTCGTTCGCCGCGGAAAGGTGGTGGTGCGATTCGTTTCGGGCCGGATAATTGAGACGCCATTTTACACCATATATGAGTGAAACAGATTTTCCGGAATACAATGAAATGACCGATACCAGGTACGGTAGAATGTTGTACAACCGGAATGATATCTATATTGGAAAATCACTGCAGCTGTATGGAGAGTTTTCTCCGGGAGAGAGTGATCTGTTCCGGGCCATTGTTTCGCCGGGGATGACGGTTGTGGAGGCGGGGGCGAATATCGGCGCTCACACGATTCCGTTGGCCCGGTTTACCGGCCCTTCGGGAGCCGTAGTTGTCTTTGAGCCTCAGCGGATAGTCTTTCAAACTCTGTGCGCGAATATCGCTCTCAACCATCTGACAAATGTGGTAGCCCGGAACGCTGCGGTGGGAGAAAAATCGGCAACTCTTATCGTGCCGGACCTGAATCCGGCAAGGACGAATAATTTCGGCGGGATATCGCTGGAAGGTTGTAAAAATGGAATAGAGGTCCCGGTAGTAACAATTGATTCGCTGCAGTTGAAGTCGTGCAAACTTATTAAAGCGGATGTTGAAGGGATGGAGGAATCAGTTCTTCGCGGAGCGGAACAAACCATACGGCGTTGTCTGCCGTTTCTCTATCTGGAAAATGACCGGCAGGATAAGTCGGAAAGTCTGGTGCAATACATTGTTTCTCTAGGCTACCGGATATTTATCCACAACCCGCCGCTGTACTCTTCTGATAACTACAGGAACAATCCGGAGAACGCATTCCCCCATATCGTTTCCAGTAATTTACTCTGTCTGCACCGGTCGGTTCCGTCCCGGCTTTCGGGATTCCCCGAGTTGAAAGTGACTTAGCTGCTACTACAGATTTCTCACGCAGTTGTCGACGTAAATCCGCGATTCGTTGATCAACTCGGTAATCTGCTCGGAATCTTCGAGAGCGGGAAGACCGCGGGGTGTCGTGTACATGGAGATTTCCGCGTAGCCGGAAAATTCGATGAGCTTCAGTGCTTTCGCAACCACCGAGTAGGATAGTGTTCCGCGACCGGGCAGTTGCTCCAGTTCGAAAGTTTTCTGTAGTTTATGAAATGCGCCGTCGCCGTGTTCCTGAAGGTAAATCAAAGACAGGTTGCGGTTGCCCAGCTCAAGAATGATTTCGGGGATTCGTAAGATATCTTTTTTGAGATACTGCGGTGCCAGGGCGATTCCCAGCGAAGGGTGGCGGTTAAATTCGCCGAAGTGGAGAATCGATTCAGGACTGGAAAGTACCTGGCCGGGACCGTTTTTCAGGGCAATGGTCAGTCCGTGCTCCGCAGCTTCGTCAGCGTGAGGTGCCATTTCCTCAATCAGTTTTTTGACAGCTGCCCGGGTTTCACTGCCTTTGAGAATTTCTACAGACGGGCTGCTGCTGACAATGATTTTTCCACCCAGCTTTTGCATCACCGGCATTTCGGGTTTGAGACCGTAGCATCCGGCGGGCAGACAGGTAAATACCAGGGCTTTTGCATC
This sequence comes from Verrucomicrobiales bacterium, assembly GCA_029213025.1. GTDB lineage: Bacteria > Verrucomicrobiota > Verrucomicrobiia > Verrucomicrobiales > DEV007 > Arctic95D-9. Next base: position 14,417 of record JARGOZ010000006.1, on the reverse strand, counting down.
GTAGTTTTTCAACATGGCGGCAAAAGAGTCGACACCCATTTTATCAATTTCTTCGCGCTGGGTGCCGTGCGGTTTACACCAGATATCAAGCCCCTCGCAGCCGGTGTGTTCGAGTTCCGGTAGGATCCGGCTCAGCTTCATATTTCCATACATGGTGGAAGCGAGCACGTATTTGAAGGCAAATTTGGCGTCGTTTTGGGCTGAGAGTAGTCCGGGGAGCGCAGCCGCCGCACCCGTCGCGGAAATGGATTTTAAACAATCTCTTCGATTCATAATAAGGTGAAGCTAACAATTAACGAAGGTAAGATACCTCAATCAATCGCTCCCGTCACCTTTTTCATTTCAGTTCCTGTTGAGCCGGTTTTGCGAATCTGAATCAGGTATTCGCTGCGTTTGTCGGCTTCGGAAAGATTCTGCCAGCGGTTGATATTTTCCGGGTGGGTTAACCTTGAAAACAGAGCCCGTTTGATGCGGGATTTTTCCACGAACATTTTGCCGTAGCCACTGGAGTTGTCGGAGTTCTTCATGTTGCTCGACCACACCTGAATCGATTTTCCGTCGGGGCTGGTGCCGAGGTATACGACGAGATGCCCGCTTTCGCCTTTGCCGATGTTTTCGTTCCAGAAAATCTTGAGAAAATCCCCGGGACGCGCTTTTTCGAAGCTGGAAAAATTGAATCCCAAACCGAGGCGCTCAAATAGAACGGCTGTCCCGGGTCCGTCGGCATTCCAGTGACCGAAGATGCCGATTCCATCCATTTTTCCCTGAATCACACTGGTCTTATCACCTACATCGGCGATTTCTTTCGTAACTGAGGGCTCGATTTTCATTCCCTGCCGCTGAAGATCTTCCAGCACTTCGGCGAAAAGCAGATAGGTGGCGCTGGAGCAAAAGCTGAGTTGCCCGGCTTTTACCGGAGTCACCTTGAGCTTTCTTCCGAGTCCGGTTCCGATTGCCTCATTCAGGTCGGCGACGGTTTGGTACAAATCGTCGAACTGGCGTCCCGGTCTCGATCTTTGGTATTTGGCATAGGTTCCGCCGGTCGGCATTTTATCAATGGCGGCGACGATAAGCGGATTGTAGTCCTGAGCCGGTGAGGCACCGATGGATAGGAGAAAAATTGCCGGAAAAAGGAGTGTTTTCATGCCGAAAGTTCACAGCGCGTTACTGTCGCCGTCTATCGAAATAAACGGCAATGGCCCGCGAAGCTTAGTCCGGTGGGGACTGTACCCTGTTAGGTCCCGGACTGTACCCTGTTGAATGCGGGGCTGTACCCTGTTAAGCCGCAGCGACTTCACTGTCGAGCCACTCGAGGGCTGCATCAATCGATGCACTGTCGTGAATGCAGGAAATCGAAGCGGAACGGTCAATTCTCTTCATCAGGCCGCTGAGCACGCCGCCGGGGCCGATTTCGATGAATTCCTTGTCTCCGTCAGCGATGAATTTCTGCATGCTGTCGCTCCAGCGTACCGAGCCGCTGACCTGACGGGTCAGGGTGGACCGAATTTCCTCCGGGGATGTGACCAGTGAGGCATCGACATTACAAACGAGGCGAATATCGGGCTCTTTCAGCTCGAGGGCTTCCAGCTCCGGAGCGAGTTTTTCCTGAGCGGACATCATCAGCCGCGAGTGATAAGCGCCGGCCACATCAAGTTCTTTAGCGATGCGGATTCCAAAATCTTTGGCCTGGGCGATTGCGCTGGCGATGCCTGCTTTCTTTCCGGAAATAACGATTTGTCCGGGCGCATTGTAGTTGGCGACATCAACATCGCAGGCGGCGGCGAGTTCTCTGACTTTCTCATCGTCCCCTCCCATCAGGGCGGCCATTGAGCCTTCGGTTGCGGAAGTGGCTTCTTCCATAAAGCGACCGCGTTTGGCGACGAGGTCCAGGCCGGTGGCAAAGTCAAATGTTCCGGCCGCAGCATGAGCGGTAAATTCACCGAGTGACAGACCGGCGGTTCCGGCGATTTCGAGATCGGGTACCAGTTCCCGAAGAATTTCGAGACAAATCATTCCATGAACAAAAAGGGCTGGCTGGCAGCGGGAGGTCCTGGTAAGTTCCTCCGAAGGACCTTCGAACATGATTTTGCTCAGGGAAAAACCAAGCTGTTCATCCGCCTGAACCATGCGTTTCGCAGCCACAGGAAAACGATCAACTAAATCCCGGCCCATTCCAACGGTTTGGGCACCTTGACCGGCAAACAAGAGTACAGCAGATTTTCGTGTCATATTCAGTATTCTGTTCAACCCTGAAATGGTGTCACGCAACCTTTTTCGGGAGGAAAGCGTAGCTCAATCCCCGGACGGGCGGTTGATTTTCCAAAACCGGGCCGTTTCGGTGACTCCGTAGATGGTTTCTTCGAGGGAGAGGTCATCGGTTGTGATCGTGAGGTCGGCGCATTTCGCGTAGAGTTCCTCTCTGGCGGCGAGAAGTTGGCGAATCGTTTCGAGCGGATTCTCCGTCTTGATGAGCGGCCGTTCCTGATTGCGGCGGACCCGTTCGTAAATGACTTCAGCCGAGGATTTCAGCCAAATCACATGGCCGCCTTCCGCCAGCAGAGGAAGGTTGGTCTCCTGGGTCACGATTCCCCCGCCGGTTGAGATGATTGTGTGCTCGCCGGAGCAGGCCTGTTGCAAAGCGCCGGTTTCCAATGCCCGGAAGGCGGCTTCCCCATTGTCTTCAAAGATGCTCTGAATGGATTTGCCCTCCTGCGCGACGATAAGGGCGTCGGTGTCGACAAAAGAGAGTTTCAAACTCTTTGCGACCCTTTTTCCCACAGTCGTTTTGCCGGTTCCCATGAAACCGATTAAAATCAGATTGTTAGCTTTATTTTCGATTTTGCCCACGACATACGAGCATAAGCCGATATTCGGTTGATTGACAAATATTGATGAAGGTGGCGCGACCATAATACACGTTGGTCTCTAACCTTCATAATTTTACATATCGATCCCGCCATAAATTTCATTGGATCGGTTGACGCAGTTTTGCTTTAGTCCTCGTCATGAAAAGTGAACCGGACTGGGCCCGTGCGCATCTACTCGCTAAAGTTTCTTCATGGTGTTATGAGGCTGAGGAAGAGAAAGTAAAAGAAAATGCGCTAATCCATGGATTTCCAGAAATGGAAATTTTCCAATCAGGCAGTACGAGAGGTGTAATCATTGCGAATGATGAGGTTCTGATTGTGGGATTTAGAGGTTCGAAATCGCTGCAAAATTGGCTTTGTAACCTGGATTTTAAAACCGTTGACCTGCGATACTTCAAGATGCATTCCGGATTTTACCGATCTTTTGAATCGGTAAGGCTACTTGTATGGGAGTTGATGTGGCTGCATGGATGTAAGAGGAAAAAAGTTTTCCTGACCGGGCATTCGCTGGGTGGCGCGCTGGCTATGATCGCCGCTATGCAATTTTCTGAAAAAGCAGAGATTTTTACCGGGATCTACACCTTTGGCCAACCTGCGGTGGGCGATGAGAATTTTGTGCGGCATTTCGAACTTCGTTATGAAAACAAGTTTTTTCGAATCGTAAACCGGGGCGATTTTATTCCAAGGCTACCTCCTGCGGGGAGCGAGGGATACATTCACGCAGGCAGGACGATTCATCCACAGAAATCGAGAGGGGAGGGAACCGAAGAGGAGGGGTTTCTCAGCCCTGAGAAATTTTCAGAATTGAAGGAAGAAATCACTTCTAAGGAACAGACCAGAGGACAATTTCTTTACCAACCGCATTCGCTTCACGAATACCTGAAAAGGATCGCCACTAATTTGCCTGAAATCACACGGGATTCCACGAGGTCGAGAGATCCGGCGAGCGTGATGGCATATCAATTTACCTTGAAGGCGGATAGCATTCATTCGGCATCCGGAGAGGAGGCCGTGGAGGCGACGGAAGGTGGGGGAAAGAAATCCAGACGCCCGGTAATGGAGGAAGACAGTGTATGGATTCCCCCTTTTGCTGTCCATGTGCTGTGGAGTCCGAAGAGAAAAGACGATTTGTGTCGGTTAACGGCGGAGAAACTTTTTGAATTCCTCAGCCCTAAGCCCTCCAATTCCCTCGATCTTGAATCCGGGACAGGAATTCCGGTTTTTGCCGGGTTTCACTTTGAGCATATCAAGCAGATTGCGAATGAAGCACAGGACAATAACCCGGGAACGCTTAATGTGGTTGCCCTTCTATTGGAGATTGAGGGAAAACAAGATTCAGCGTTCAAGGGGTTTTGGGAAGAGTATAGCAGTAAGTTAGAGAGTTCTTCGCGTGTTTTGTTTCTGCCAGTTTTACTGGACAATGCATGGCAGTCGATCCAGAACGATGGAACAAAAGCACCCTGTCGGTCGGCACAACGAATTCAAAATCATGGAGCAAAGGCCCAGGCTGCAGTTTGGGATATTAGTGTAGCCGTTTCAGAATTTCTGACCAGTCAAATCACTGGAAAAGAGGGCGATAAACAGACTAAAGTATTCGTTAGTCATACCAAGGCTGATCTTACCAGGACAGCCAACCTTGCGATTGATGTGCATGATTATCTGGTCCGCTCTCAAATTAATCCATTCTTTGATACCTTTGATATCGCAGCAGGGCATTCACTGGACGATCAATTAGCGAAAAATCAAAAAAACGCTCTTTGTCTGAGCCTTAGAACCGACAGTTATGCGGAAAGCCCATTCTGTCAGAATGAGATATTGATGGCCAAGAAATTCAGGGTTCCGATTGTCACCGTAAACGCCATTACGGACCGGGAGCATCGCAGCATGACCTATGGTGGGAACACCCTTACTCTGGCTTGTGACCCTTCCAAACGGTCTGAAAATCTGGAGAAGATTCTTCAGCACTGTCTGCAGGGTTGGCTGCGTCACTGCTACTTCCAATTGTTCGCCCCGACTTTACCCAAAAGCCGGGAATTCCCGGAGACACCTATAGCACTTGCCCGGCCGCCGGAGTTACTGGATTTTTCACAGGGGTGGCTTCCTTCCTCTTCCGGAACTTTGGTGATTTACCCGGATCCCCCGATCATGGCAAACGAATACAATCTGATTCGCAATGCATTTCCCAAAGTTCGCATAGCCACGCCTACCACACTGTTTAAAGATAACCTGCGTGGGTTCGAAAGATTGTCAGATCAACTTTTCCGCCATAACCGGGTGGCGTTATCATTGTCGGACAGCCCGGATCTTGCTGGTTCGTTTGCTGAAATCACAGAGAAATTATCAGGAAGTAAAGATTCAGGTATCCTTTGTCACCACCTCGACCGGGTGATTGCCTATCTGACATTGATATTGATTCGGGGCGGTGCTGAATTGGGTTACGGAGGCCATTTCGATGCCGGTGGCTATACTACGATGCTTTCAAATCTTGCGTCAGGGCACAAGAGGAGGGAGCGAAGTAAACGTTCTATTCTGCATAGCTACGTAGCAGGCTTTATTTGGGAACGGAAACCGGCTTCGGCAGAGACGATTGATGCTGAATTCTATCCAATTAATTTGAAGTCCGACGAAGTGGCCGATACACCGGCAAAAATGGCAGCGGAATTGAGTTTGATGCGCCGAATCATGGCGGATGAAAAATACGTAAAAATGGCAGGAAACGCCCCGGGGGAAAATTTCAAGTCTTGCGACATACGGGTCATTATGGGAGGCAAATCAAAACCCAAAACGGAAATTTTCAGAAAGGGATATCTGGGCCGTTACCCGGGCCAGGCAGAGGAGGCTCTTTATCATCTCCGGGCCGGCAAACCTCTCTACGTGGCAGGGGGATTCTATGGTGCCGCGCAGCAGGTGGCATACGCATTGTATGGAGGCGAGCGACTCGAAGAGTTGATCAAAGAATCCAATAAACAGGAATCAGGAGAATCTGATTTCTCCAAAGTAGTGAAAGAGTATCCCGACTATATACCGGAAGGACTTGACCCTCCGGAGAATCTCGAAAAACTTTGGAAGGAAATTTCTTCCTACGGAAAAGTCATGTTTCAGAACCGAAGAGATGACGGGACGCATCCATGGCCTTACAACGGACTTTCTGCCGAGGAGAATTTGCAACTGTTCCGTTCGATAGAGCCTGACGAGATCTGCTCTTTGATCTTGAAAGGAATGGCAGAAGTCGCAAGAAAAGATCGTACTCAGAATTTTCAACTCTCACTATTCAATGGGGCTATCTCTGATATGACAGACATCGATGCCTACGGAGTTCTCTATATGACGGGTGCTGCACTTCGGGGCGCTGACGGCGCGTTGGATGATACCATGAACGGAGCCCTTTCCGACTATCTTAAAAGTGAACTTAGAAATGGAGCCGTTCCGGTTTCGAACGATTCTCTTTCCGGAGACTGGGTTATCATGCATGAACTGGGAGATATTCGGGATGTAACCAAACAGGATTCCCCGGAAACTCAGAAGCGGAAACTTATCGATTCGATAAAAGAAGGCATGAGGCTGATTCTTGAGAGTTGCGAAAAAGGAGGTCTCTATTCAGTTGGGCTCGTTCCTTATGGAGTCACTTTGGGTGTGGATATCAGAGAGTCGATATTGGCAATGCTGGAAGGAATCAGCGAAGCCGCCGGGGAAATGGGGGATACGCCAACCCTGGAAAACATTGTTATTTGTGAGGCCTCAGAAAAACGATACGAACAATTGAGAACTTTCCTCATCGAAAGCAAACCAAATCCTGCAGACAAAAAAAACGCAAAATTAAGGGAGCGCCTCAATGAGGTACAAAAGCAATTTACGGTGGATGAAAAAACACCCAACATTCCCGCTCAACCCAGACCGCAATCTGTCTACATCAACCTCCTTGATATTTCAAGATCAGAGCCGCAATCTGATCTCGAAGTCACCCTTGTGACAGGCCAACAGGCCGCTTCGGGTATCGAGCGACTGTGTGTAGACTGGGACCGGCATGAAATCGATTTCCGGTATTTTCATAGAAACTGGGACAGCCAAATCTCAATGAGCGAAAAGCTGCTGACGACCATCTTTTCTGAAAACGCCGCGTCATTATTTAAAGAATGCAAAGATAACCCCGTGGAAGTGATGCATGACTTTTCCTGCTCCCGGATACCCTTCGAACTGCTGAGCCTCCACGGTGGCGGGGAATCTCTTCGGGCTGATGTCCGCCGAACTATACTCATTGATGATTGGGTAATGAAGAGGCGTTATCGCCGGACTTCGATTGGAATGAAGATGCTTCTCATCGCTAATCCACAGAGTAATGACTCGAAGAATCGTCTCCCCGGGGCCGCAAAGGAGGCGAAAGCAATTCAAGAAGCTCTCGAAGATCGACGTGAAATATCAATCACCTCACTCATCGGAAGCGAAGAGGCTACCCTGGAAAAAGTATGCGAACTCCTCAACGAGGAAATTTGGGACTTTGTTCATTTTGCCGGCCACGGCGGGTATGAAAACAATTCTGCTTTTCTTGTTCTGTCCGAAGGGAAACGCCTCACCGCTGAAGATCTGGGAGCCCTGAAAAAACTCGCCCCGCCGGCTCTCGTTTTTCTCAATGCTTGCGAAGCAGGGAAACTTGGAAGCGATGTCGCAGAAGAAGAGGACCAGCCCGATCAGTATACGCAAACCAGCGCTGACTTCGCCGGCGCGATTTTGAGAAGCGGAGTTTGCGGTTTTATCGGTAACCAGAGGAAAGTCGGAGATCATGCAGCAGCGACATTCGCAAAGACTCTCTACCAAAACCTTTGCACTGGAAGTACCCTCGGAGATTCAATTCACATTTCCCGGAAAACTTTGTTTAGTCAAAAAAATGGGGAGTGGGCGAATTTCGTATTCTATGGCTCGCCTGAGATCCGATTGTAGGAAGCGGCCTCTCCATTTTGGAACTTTTCCTGGAAGAATTCTTCTGCAAACCAGTGAGACCGGGTGAATACTACCGGCTTTCATACGATAACAATGGTCACCGAACTACTCCAAACCGATAACGAAATATCCGCCCGCGAATCGATTAACCGGGCGGTCGCGACTTTGCAGGCGGGCGATGTCGTCGCGCTGCCCACGGAAACGGTTTACGGACTGGGAGCGGATGCACTCGATCCAGTGGCGGTGGAAAAAATCTTCGCGGCGAAGGAGAGACCTCATTTCGATCCGCTGATTGTTCATCTGCCGCACAAGAACGCCTATCTCGATATCGCAACCGTTCCGGACGGCGTGAAGCATACCATCGTCCAGCTTGTCGAGACCTTTTGGCCCGGGCCACTCACGATTTTGCTGCCCAAAAAAGGCATCGTTCCCGATCTGGTTACAGCGGGGCTTCCCACCGTCGCAGTGCGGATGTCGGAGCATCCTGTTTTTAAAAGAATAGCAAAGTCTTTCGGCAATCCGATCGCGGCACCAAGCGCAAATCGCTTCGGTTGCCTGAGTCCAACTTCGGCGGAAGCGGTTCTGGACCAGCTGGAGGGAAAAATTCCACTGATTATTAATGGTGGCGCCTGCTCGCGTGGGCTGGAATCAACCATCGTGCGTGTCTCGCCACCGGAAAACGGCCCGAAACCGGTGATCGAAATCATCAGACCTGGCCCGATTACCGAGGACGATTTGAAGAAATTCGGCAAGGTGGTTTTCGCCGAAAGAAATACCGCGGTTGAGGAAAATTCCCCGGAAGCACCGGGCCAACTCCAGTCCCACTACGCTCCCCGGACGATGTTGCGGCTTCTCGAAAAACCGGAGGACTTCAGTCCGGAACCCGGGAAGAAATACGGCCTGCTCAGTTATCGGGGCCAGGAAAAAGACGGCTACATCCAGCTTCACGAGTGGGATGAGATCCGTGTGCTCAGTCCCGGTTCAGGACGGGTCGCCGAAGCGGGAATTCGCTTTTTCAGCACCATTCGGGAGATGGATGATCTGTTTCTCGACGAAATTATTGCCGAACCAATGCCGGATCGCGGTGTGGGCAAAGCGATGCTCGATAAATTGCGCAAAGCGAGTTCCTGACCGTAGGTGCGAATTTTTTCGCACATAGAGTCTTGACTTTCCTGTCGATAGGTGCGAAAAATTTCGCATGGGACGATCTTTGCATCCATTGTCGGGAAAATTCAGCCGCCGGGAAAGCGAGGTCATGGAAGTGCTCTTCCGCAAAGGATCGGCGACGGCACGCGACGTTTGGACAGAGCTCGGTGAAACGCGCACCTATTCCACCGTTCGCAAACTGCTCAGCATTCTCGAAGAGAAAGGCCACGTGACCCACGAAAAACAGGGCAGCGCCTTTGTGTATTCGCCGAAACTCGAGCCGGGAGAGGCCGGCCGTTCGGCTCTGGGTAAACTGGTCGACACTTTTTTCGAGGGCTCGGTCGCCGGTGCGGTGTCCAGTTTGCTCGGGGAGAAAGGGGATCAGATCTCCGATGAAGAACTGGACAGAATTTCCAAAATGATAGAGGAGGCAAAAAAGAATGATAAATGATATTTCTCTACTTCCCCTGCTTGCTGAATTTCTGGGTAAGTCCGCTGTAGTGCTTCTGGCCGGTCTGGTTATCCAGGCCGCAATACGCCGATTGCCTGTATCTCCGGCGTTTCGGCACAGTTTGTGGATCAGTCTTTTTAGCGCAATTTTGTTACTTCCGTTTTGTCAGTTATATCTACCGGGAATCGGAATTCTGCCGGTCGAAGTTACAGCGGCAACCACCGGAGTGAGTGTAGCAACTTCGGAGTCTGTTGCTATTTCCAGTCCTGCCTTATCTACCAGCGATGGCAAAGCCTTCCCTGGTTTTTCCCGGACGCAAATACTCACCGGATTGTGGCTGACCGGATTTTTGTTTTTTCTGGTTCGTTCAATTATTGGTGTCGTGTATTTACGACGTATCGAAGCCACTGCATCCAGTCCGGAAAAAGATCTAAAGGATCGGATAACAGATTTACTAAGCCGCGTGAAAACCGGCAGAAACATTCGGGTTATCGTTTCCCCGCGAGTTAAGACCCCATTCACATTCGGTATTTTGCGACCGCGCATCGTGTTGCCGAAGGCAATACTGCAAGAGTCAGATCAGGATCTGGAAATGATAGTTCTGCACGAGATAGAGCATATCCGTAGATATGATGCGCTGTCGGTATGGATCAGCCGGTTATTTCTCGCCCTGAACTGGGTAAATCCACTTGCTTGGACCGCCTGCCGCCAGAGCCGCCACTTTCGGGAAGAGGCATGTGACCTGCGTGTCATTTCAGCCGGACATTCCTCTGCATCCTATGCAGAGATGCTGCTTCGTCAGGCTAAAGTCGCGTCCCGCTCCTGTTTACAAATCAGTGCCACAGCCGTGGCGGAAACCGGAACTATAGAAAAACGAATTAAAATGATATTGAATCCACAAAATCTATTCAAAGCGAAATCTGAGCATCCAGCAGCCGGGATGTTCGCGAAAACCACTACATTACTATCCATTCTGGCTGTCGCGGCACTTGGTGCTATTGGCAAAGTCGAATCGGCCGGAAACTCCGAAATGGATTCTCTAATCGTTCCCAGAGTCGAGTTCACCGCCACGCCGCTCGCGGACGCGGTTGCCTTTCTTCAGCTGAAGAGCCGTGAGGCAGATCCTGCGAAAAAGGGAATCAATGTAATCATTCAGCCGGACATGGATAAAACCGCCCGGATCAATCTGAAGCTGACGAATGTGCCTGCCATCGAGGCTCTGCGTTACACGGCCAAACTTGCGGGCGGTGACATCAAAATAGAGGATCACGCGGTCCTGATCGGAAAATTCCCGCCATCGGAAGAAGTTCAACAACCGGGCGACATAGAGGCAAACAAACGAAAGATGCAAAGCCTTATCATTCCTTCAATCGAGTTTATCGATACTCCGTTGACAGATGCGTTGAGGTTCCTTCAGCAGAAGTCTGTCGAACTGGATGTAAAAGAGCAGGACCGAAACAAAAAGGGTATCAATGTCATCCTTGAATCGGGACCGGTCCTCCACCTCAATGGCTACAAGATCGCCAACCCTACCAAAATTACCCTGCGTCTCACAGACGTGCCACTTGAAGAAGCAATTAGGTATACCTGCAACCTGGCCCAGTATGAATATGTAGTGGAGCCGCATGCCATAATAGTCCGGGGAAAAGAGTAAGAGCGGAATTGTCCAGCTGGCCTCAACCGGCTCATTCCGTAGTGAGGTCCGCATACCATTTTCGGAGATTCTGCATCATGGGGCGGTCATCGAGAAACATCGCGGTGGCGTGGTAGCCGAGGCCGGATTTTTCCCAGGTCCATTTCACTTCGGGAAGGGTAGCCTCTTCGACAGGACCGTATTTATCCCGGCTGTTATCGATTTGAAAGATCGCCTTTCCCCGAAAGCGGGGAGCCCGGACCACGGCATCAGCCATGTTGGATTGTCGCCATTTTGATCCGTCGTAATGCTGGCAGCCGATGAAGCCTTGCCACAGGGCGGCGATCTTGTCATTGCGCAAACCGATGTAGCCACAGGCGATCGACCCCCGGGAAAATCCGCTCAAAACGATGTTTTCCCGGTCCCCGCCGAGATTTTCACAGATGTGATTGATCACTTTCAGAGCATACGCGGCGGTGTCTTCACCTTGCTGCGAGCCAAATCCGGATTCCGCAATGGCCCCGACGGACAGATCGACAAATGGCAGGCTGACCCAGATTGAGCCTGCCCCGGAGGTCACCCCATAGCCAATCACGCACTGCTCCGGTCGCCCGGTGGAATAGCAGGCCGCGGCTCTGTAGAAAATGTTTCCGGGGAATTCCGCGATCAGCGGGTAGCGACCTTGCGGCGTCCAGTCCGGAGGGAAATAAATGGCACAGTAGATATTTGCCGTTTCATCGCCGGGGAGGCGGTACCGGATTCGCTTTCCGGCGGCGGGCTGGCCGGTCTCCATATTCGGCACTTCCAACCTGCCTGGCGGACGAATCCACGGCTCCGCTTTTCCGGATGCGACGAGATTGGAAAATTCGAATGACCCGGTTGTAGCCTTTTGGATCATGATACGAATTTCGCTGATTTGGCCGGGATCGATCTTCGGGGTCCCGTCCGGGTAGGTTTCCCGGAGCTGACAGGATAACACGGCTGATTTACCCGGAAGTGGCGTGGCGGCCGCTCCGACTGCATCCCAGCCGTTGGTGGAGACAACCCACAGGGTGACTTCTGCCGGTTTCAATCCGGTATTTTTTACCAGAACGTCGACGGCCCCGGACAGATTAAGGTCCCAACCGCCTGCCGGAGGTGGAATCGAGATCCAGGATATACCTTTGGCGGAAGTCTCCCCGGACGGGATCACATCCAGTCTCAAAACCCTCTGCTGCCCGGAATTGTCAATTTCCGCTGCCAGATTGCGGACCCTGTCCGGATGGATGTCCGGGGGAAGGTGCCGCCACAACTCAGCCGGTTCAGCGATGGAATTCAATGCGGCAAAAAAGGTCGCCAGGATAACGCTGGCAGGGGAGAAAAGTTTGTTCATGACCCAGGTTGGCTTATTCAACCCGTATCGTCGGCAATTTGCAATATTCGAAGTGTAACTTGCAATATTTTCGGTCGGGGCAGGAGAGGTTGTGCGAGCTGCGAATATTGTAAAGACTTTATTGTTAGAAGACTACGTCTTGATTTTGCCTTGTGGCACAGATGGCGCTCCATAATCCACCGTCAATAACCAGTTAATTAAACAAAAAGATAAAATATGAAAAACATACTTACAACAGCTGCATGTACCACCCTGCTTTTCGGTCTTACCGCTTGCGACGTGGAAGTCAAAGACGAGGGCGAATTGCCGAAAATTAACGTCGATGCCGAAGCCGGAGAACTCCCTGATTACGACGTGGTGAAGAAGAAAGACGGTGAAATGCCGAAAGTCGATGTCGACGCTGAACCCGGAAGACTTCCTGACATCGATGTCGATGCTCCGGAAATCACCGCCGGACTTAAAGAGGTCGAAGTCGAGGTGCCGAAAGTGGTCACAGAAAAAGAGAAAATTAAAGTTCCTGTAGTCGGGGTCGAAGACGCTGACGAAGACACGGAAACACCTGAGGTAGAAGAAAACGAAGAAGTCGATACCGACGATATTTCAGACAATCAATAGACGTAGTAGAGTAGAAAAACCAAGGTAAAGTTGCGGGGTCCCATTTCGGGGCCCCGCTTTTTTTTGCACCCAAATATCACGCTTACGAATCTGCACGACGAACCGTGCGCATTGCAAAAAAAGTATAGATTTGAGCCTGCTTTGCATCGGGTTAAGTATTTGCAATACACTGGCAGTAAGCTTGTTACGTATATGTATAAGCTACTGGCCCGGATTCAGCTATATATAGATGTAGAAACTACGGGAGGAATTTCCCGGATAAAATAACAAAAAATAAAACAGAAAGAAAAACATCATGATTGGAACAGCCATTACATTCTTCATTATCGGACTTATCGCTCTCGCTATCGGGTTCGGTGGAGTCGGAAGCATTGCTATGAACATTGGTTGGGTATTGCTCGCCGTAGGCGTAGTGCTCTTCCTCATCAACGCAATCACCGGTCGACGCGTCGTCTAGGCGAATATATCTGACACTTCAAGGTAAAGAAGGAAAACCGTCCTGTTTTGATTCGTCAAAGCAGGGCGGTTTCCGCGTTTCGGGAGTTCCCGTTTCGCACCGGTTCCAAAAGACGGTCCTCATTATAACGCACCTGCCAGGTGATTCACTCGTCTATCCCGTGTTACCTGAGATTATGAATGTTACCTACACCTGTAAAAAAGGATTTTTGACCCTGCATACCGCTTTAGCGGCTTTGCTTCTTTTCGTTGCTGTAAACACAACCAGAGCTTCTTACGAAGCTCAGGACGGCGATATTATCTTTCACCGGTCCTGTTCGGCACAGTCCGGGGCGATCGCTGAGGCCACCAATTCGCACTACACCCATGTCGGCATCATCTTTATCGAGAGAGGCCGGGAGATGGTTTATGAGGCGAGCAGCACGGTTCGCGCAACACCACTGGAGAGCTTCATTCGGGCCGGTGACAGCGGTCATTACGTAATCAAACGTCTGAAAAACACCAACAAGTTGAATGTGGGCCGGCTGAAGAGTGAGGTCCGGGCGATGTGCGGGCGGCGTTACGACAAATATTTCAACTGGTCGGATTCGACGATTTACTGCTCGGAACTGGTCTGGAAAGCCTACCAGCGCGCTTGCGGCGTGGAGCTGGGCAGTCTGAAGCGGATGAAAGACTTCAATCTCGGAGGCAAGCTTGCCAAAGATACGGTAAAATGCCGATACGGCAGCAAAGTGCCGCTGGACATGAAAGTCATTGCTCCGTCGGATATCTATTCTTCCCGCCACCTTGAAACCGTTGATTCGTCCGGCGGCACCTTTAGCCGGATCAGCAGCCTGCTTGGGAAAATCGTCGGGCGATAAAGCAGATAATCGAGGCGCAAACTCCGGATTGTACCCTTCCATGAGAAGGTATTTTTCAAGTTAATTCAAAAAATTAATTTTT
>JARGOZ010000241.1 GCA_029213025.1 Verrucomicrobiales bacterium | reverse complement strand
TAATAAATTTCGACATTCGAAACCCTACGGAAATCTAATAATTATAAAAATTCTATTTGCTATAAACAAGCAGATGTAGTTAATTTTAGAATCACATAACATTACGAATCGCAACGGAGAAAAAAAACCTAATGCAAATGACAGACGAAACAAACAACCGGGTAGTAGCAGGCAATGCAGATCGCATGGCGGACTTCATCATGTTCGCACAGCGTTCATTCCTACTCGATCTCTCGAAAGAACTTAACCAGGGCAACATTTCCTACGCTCAGTTCTTTCTTCTTGGATATCTTTCCAGTGAGGACTATCTCACCATGACAGATATCTCTAAAAAAATGGGCCATTCCACAGCTGCAGCAACCGGTCTGGTAGACCGTCTTGAGAAGCTTGGATACGTTCAGCGCCTCCACGCTGCTGATGACCGCCGCAAAGTGATGGTCCAGATCACACGCAAAGGAATCGACCTTGTCGGCGCTCTTCGCGACACAATCGCTCAGAATATCGAAGCAGTAATGACTGCGCAGTCCGAAGGACGGGATGAAGAAGTTCAGCCGATCTACGCACAACTGCGCGACTTTGTTGAAGCTCGTTAATTTCAGATATTTTCAAACCCCTCCGGAGTTTCACGAACCACTCCGGAAGGGTCCCACAAACAGACTTTCCGAGTAAATTCATTCTACTTGCGATTCAATTTCGCCTCCGGGTTGCCCTCCGGAGGCGTTTTTCGTTTTTGGATTCCAGAAAAGACGAAAAATACTGATACATCTAATCTAGTGGCAAAGGTCAATAATTTGATTTCAGAAAAGTTTTCGAAAAAATATCCTTTCCATCACGTTCATCATGCCCTCCGTTTTATCTGCCCCCCTTGGCATTTCCCGCACCTGAAATAATTTCCCGAGGTGTTTCCGGTAAGTTTTCACTAAAATCAGAATACTAACTGCTGCCGGAGTTTACCCCCTGTTGATAAGCGGCTCAACAGGGTACAGTCCGACATTCAACAGGGTACAGTGGCTAATTGATAGATACCCGAACGCTGTTTCCCCCCCAAGGAACGACGACAATCCTGTCGTCTGCGAAGCCTATCCGCTGCGCTGGCAATGGCCGGGCCAGTGAAAGCGACAGGATTGTCGCGGCTCCTTGAAGCTCCGCGCTCTCCTCTTCCCCCCCAAGGAATGACGACAATCCTGTCGTCTGCGGAGCCTATCCGCTGCGCTGGCAATGGCCGGGCCAGTGAAAGCGACAGGATTGTCGCGGCGCCTTGACGCTCCGCGCTCTTCTCTTCCCCCGAAGAAAGACAACAAAAATTTGATTGTCGAGACGATGACATCCCGAAATCCCTGATGAGGATAGCCATTCCGATTAACTTATGAGCGGCAACCTGTGGCCCGAAAGCTGAATAGGGAAGAGCGTTCGAAGATTGCCTGCTTGATGGCTACGGAATCTAGAGATCTTACCGTAAACGTTGCAAGGTCACTCGCAAACTGCCGAAATATAAGCGCGTTATCGCTGATTCCTTCTGCCGCTCTAGTTGTTTGGCAAGAATAGCCGAACCGAGCTAATCATGATAACTATTCCAAAGATCAACGGGCCAAAAGCCAGGTTGAGAATCAAAACCCAGCGCGGTGCCAATCCGCAACCTTGGCCACTCAGCCTAATTGAGTAAACTACCGAGGCAAGCATGGAAATAACGATTCCTGTCTCAAAAAACGCGTGAACGGTCCAAAATGCGCGTTCTCCTATAAATGCGGAGATGCTTACTGCAGTGCCCCACAAAAGTAGCCCTGTCGGTGTTGGCCACACATATCTCATTCTGAGCGGCTTTTTGTCAGGTTGAATCTCGTGATTACCGATCAACATTCTGTCCGCTCCATCTATACCTTCCGCCATCCAAAATTTCAGCTGCAGCCTTTACTGTTTGGTCTTCTGCAGATTAACGATAACTTCTCTCCTTTCGGTGAGCAAAATCAGCCCTTTTATTCCGTTTCGACTTCGTAAGGTTTCAGTTGGATTCCCATAAAAAAAGTGGGTAAAAGAGTTGGGGATTCGCACGGAAAGGTAAACCGGTTCGGTCCCCACCCCTTGTAAGGCCCTTGGTCGTAGAATTCGGACAGATCAAAGGTGAAATTATAGTCATCTTTGCCGCCGTCGTTAAACGTCCAAAATCCGGCCTCCTTAAACCGCTTCGGCAAAGGGACCACGTCATCCGGAAGGATATTTTCGTCAAATTTGCCCATCGATTTGCCGCGAAAATCCGGTCGGCAACTGCGGTGATTGTGTGCCCCTGTCGAGGTCTGCATCATTCCGGTGACTATGGCAGAGCGGGTAGCGCTGCAAACTCCCGCCGGCGTGTAAAAACGGGTAAATTTCGTTCCGGACTTCGCCAAAGCATCAATATGCGGTGTCTCGATCAGCTCATCGCCGTAGCAACTGAACCATCCGCTGACATCTTCGAGATATATCCAGAGCACATTCTTTGCATCGCCGGAATGCCCCGGTGAGATCGAAAAGAGAAAAACCGCTACAATCCAGATTAGACGCTTCATATGAGACACGACTATAGCGACGAAAGGATTCTCCGCACAGTTGAACGCCGAAATTTTACAGAAAGACCGAATAATTACCGCAATCGGCCGTCAATTATCTATATTTATTATAGATTTTATAATTTCCATATGATTAGCGCGGATTTAATGTTATATTTTTTCCACACGATGGCACTAACCCACCCAATTCGGAAAAACCGGCGTTTTTCTCTGTTTCGTCAGGGAAAACCGATTCCACGGGGTGCAGCGTCACGATTTTTGTTAGAGGAGCGGAACTCCACGCTCCACAATATCCGTCTCGTAGCGATTTTCACAGCCATTCTTTTTCCCCTCTTTTCGGTAGTGGATTATTTTACCTACCGCGAGCACTTCGGCCTTTTTCTCGTGTTCCGCCTCGCCTGCTCTGCGGCGATTTTTCTGATTTTCAAACTCACCTTCACCGCGCCGGGCAGGAAATATTACCGGGCTTTGACGGTTGTATTACCGATGCTTCCGGCCGTCGTCATCGCACTGATGATTGCTTTCTCGAAAGACCCGGGTTCACCGTATTACGCGGGGCTCTCGCTTTGTCTTTGCGCGATTGGTTTTGCCTTCCACTGGTCGTATCAGGAAGCTCTTCTGGCCTCCCTGTCGATCCTGTTGATGTTCCTGGTCGCCTGTTTACCCGGTGTGTGGACAGGCACAAGTCTGGATGCTGTGTTTTCCTGTATTACCAACATGATTTTCATTGCCGCCACGGGTGTGGTAATCTCCGCGGGGAGCTTTGTTCACCACAGGATCAAAGTGAATGAGTTCATGGCCAGGGAAGAGTTACGCAAATCCCGCAGTGCGCTTTCTGCCAAAAACCGCGAGCTGATCAACCTCGTCGATGAACTTCAGGAAACAGAAAGTCAGCTGATTCAGTCGGAAAAAATGGCGTCACTGGGCCAATTGAGCGCAGGAGTGATTCATGAGATCGGCAATCCGCTGAACTACACAAATCAAGCTCTGTATCACCTCCGCAAAAAGGTCAACCAGGAAGACTACAGCAGTCTGCCCGGTATCATAGACGACGTGCAGGAGGGCTATAACCGGATTACCGACATCGTTTCAGAATTGCGGGAATTTTCCCACAACGGAGGCGGGCAAAGTACGAATTTCTCTGTAGACGAATCGATCCACAGTGCCCTGCGAATGCTGCGTAAAGAGATCGAAAAACACAACATTCAGGTTTCGGTGGAGGTTGATCACCCCATAGAAATCCCCGGAGTAAAAAACCAGATTACCCAGGTGATTATGAATGTGGTCCAAAACTCGATTCAGGCGATCGAATCGAGTATCCAGTCCAACTCCGGAAAAATCCGCATTGTTTGCACGAAGATTGGAGATACAGCGCAGGTATCCGTCTCCGACAATGGTCCTGGTGTTCCCCGGGAATTGGAAAAGAGAATTTTCGATCCGTTCTTTACTACCAAACAACCGGGCGAAGGCATAGGCCTGGGCCTAAGCATTTGTTACCGGATCATAGAATCCCACGGAGGAACTCTGGATGTCCAAACGAGACCCGGAGACACCCGATTTACCATTTCCCTTCCCGGCGCGCGCCCTTCCCTTTCGCTCTGCCGTAAAAAGACAGCCTGAAACTTCCGCAGCACAATGAATAAAATCAGACCATTCGGTATACTTTATGTAGATGACGAAATTATGTCACTGAAGTATTTCCGGGAATCTTTCAGCGATGTCGCTGTAATATTTACGGCAGACAATCCCGCTGACGCCTTGCAGGTGTTTATCGAGAATGAACACGAGATCGGTCTCGTTCTGAGTGATCAGAAAATGCCCGGGGGTTCAGGTATCGATTTTCTGACCAAAGTCAGGGAACATAATCCGACTCCCCTGCGGATTCTTGTCACTGCTTATGCCGATTTTGATACCGCTGTTAACGCTCTCAATGACGGGCTGCTCTACTCCTATCTCAGCAAGCCGTGGAACCCGGAGGAACTCGAATCAAAACTGAAAAACGCGCTCGATCATTACGAAGTTTCCCACCAGCGGGACAACCTTCTCGAAGAGAAATCACTGGCCTTTCAACACCTCGCCATGGCTGATAAAGCGGCGAGTATGAGCATCCTGTCCTGTGGTTTAAACCATCACATGCGCAATGCTCTCACCGCGGTTCACACCTTCCTCGAACTGACGCCTATGAAACTCGAGGAGGAACTGGGGCACCCGCCGGTCGATGAAGAATTCTGGGGCGACTTCTACAGCCAGGCTCACGGCCAAATCGACCGGATGACAGGTATATTAACCAATTTATGGGAAGCATCCAACAGGCGGGACCTCTTTGTCACTGACAATATAGATATCGCCAATATATTTCGGGAAGCAGGCACCCTCATGGTCGAGCAGGAGGACAATATCTTTATCAAAGTTCATTCCGATCCGCCTTCCCCATTAATCTCCGGAGACACTACCAAACTCAGCCAAATGGCGAGACTGTTTTTTCAGGAGGCCAAAACCAATCTGGTCGATGGCGGGGAAATCGAAATCCTGATCGCACCCGATACCAAAACCGACGGGTACCGCATTTCGTTCATCGACGACGGCGAACCGATTGCGGAGGAAGATCTCAACCGGCTTTTTGATCCCTTTTATGTTCGCGCAGACAAACCAAACGAGTTCGGCATGAACATGGTTGCCTGTTATCTGACCGTCTTCCACCACGGGGGAACGATGACCGCACACCATCTCAAAGACGGCAGAAATGCGATTATTTTTACCCTGCCAAGAGTAGCAATTCGCCCTGCTGCGCGAACCAAAATTTCCCGGGATTTGATGAACGAAGCCGCCTGCGAACACACCGTGGCAGCTCTGAACTCGTGAATCTACGGTTTCACCTGCTTCAGGAGCTGGAGCAACGTAGCCCGCATCTTCGTCTCGGCCTCTTCTTCGAGGAAGCTGCTGCGCGCCGGCCAGGTTTCATAGCCGCCGAATTCGAACTGGTTTTTCGGCGGTAAATAACCGGTATAGCCGTTCGCCAACTCTATAGTAAAAGTCGTTCCCGCAAACGGCGATTTTTCTTTGATCGCAAGGCCGGTTTCAGCAAAGGTTTCCGAAGGAGACTGCGCGACCGCCAGATCCCCGATGCGGAACACCTGCAGAGGAACCGGCACGTCGTCAGGAAGTTCGTTCAGGATCAGCGCTTCTTTGGCATAGACCTGAGTCCGGTTCAGCCTGATCTTTGTATCATCAGGGGCCTTGTTTTTCCGCGCCCACCGAAGCCTCTCCGCAGACGGTTTACGGATTTTCAGGCGCAGCTCGCGGGAAGCCGAAGCGAGGTTTACATCCGACTGAAATTCCATTTTATCTATCACTTGCCGCGCGCCTTTTGCGAGTTCCATCGCGACCTCATTCATTCGTTGATATAACGCAAATTTCTGCCTCGGTTTCCGGAAGTCTATTGCATTCACATCGCCACTTGTTCCATTGGACATCGCACCGACAAACGGCGGGCTCAACCGGTCCGCATTCCACTTCTGTTGAATCGCATCGGAAAAGACACCAAAATAATCCGCACTTACTGTTCCACCGGGAATACCACCTACATAGTGTAATCCATAGTTCCCGAGCACCGCGATTGGCTGAGAGTTTTCGCTATTCCGAATCGCTACTACAAATACTTCCGGGTCGACCGGTCCGGCGGGCTTGTCCAGTTGGGCGGAATTCGCTCCCGGATTCATTTTCACCGTTTCCGGACGATCACCAAACGGGCTCTGCACCGCATTTTTGACATACCACCTGCGGTTGTGCACGAAGCGCGGCTCTTCGAAACTCCCCCAACCGATTTCCGCCGGGGTCAGCCGGTTGTGGGCCCGCTTCACTCCGTCTGCGAGACGAACCGCCAGAAAATCGAGATATTCGCGATGCAAATCATCATCTACCAGACCGGTTACTGACCGCGGAGTTGAGTGGGTGTGAGTCGCCGCTATACATACATTCCCCGGTGGAATCCCGAGTTCTGATTCAATTTGGCGCTTTGCCGCATTGTGGACCTCAGTGGAAATCATTGTGCTGTCCACTATAGCGAATGCGAGCGTAACTTTGCCGTCGCTGAGCACAATGCATCTCGCAAACAGCTCGTCGTGAATATCTTTTGCCGGACCGGTCTGCATAATCACTCCGTTGAGAGGAACCCCCATCTGCGGCGTGATGTTGGAGAGCGCCGCCCCGGCATTCAGCCCGGCTTTAGCTATAGTCAGCGACAGGGTGAAGACGAGGATTGTGACCAGGTATTTCATTACTTTATACAAGTAGTCCATCCACTGTCCCCGTGCTGGATTCATTAAAACGCTCCTGTTCCAGCCCCATCGCAAGTCCCAAAGTATGCAAAAGATTGGCGTGAGGTGTTTTCACTTTTTCCTCGATATATTGCCCGGTTTTCAAGCTGCCACCGCCCCTGCCCGCCACGATGATCGGGAGATCGGTCCGGACATGGCCGTTTCCGTCTTTCATTCCGGATCCGTAGAGTACCACCGAATTATCCAACAACGTGCTGTCGCCCTCTTTGATCGATTTCATCCGCTGAAGGAAATAGGAGAACTGTTCAATATACCATTTACTCACGGTAGTATATTCTGCGACCGCATCCGCTTTGTTTTTGTGATGCGACATTCCGTGGTGATCACTGGAAACCCCGTCGAGAAACGAGAAATTCTGACGACTGAAGCCGTGAGCGGTCATCATAGTTCCGACCCGGGTAGTGTCAGTCCAGAAAGCGAGCACCAGCATATCGATCATCAATTTGAGATGCTCGCCCCGATCCCGGGGCAGACCGGCCGGAGGTCGCTCCATCATCTCCGGCGGCGTGGTCGGAATCCACTCGGGCTCAGGGGGATTGAGTGCTTTTTCCAGCCGCACTTCCACCGCCCGGACGGATTCGAGATATTCATCCAGCTTGGCCTGATCTGTGGCCCCGGCCCGTCGGCGCAGTGATTTGGCATCGTCCAGAACCAGATCGATCACGCTGCGACGGCTTTCGGCCCGCTTGCGCATCGCCGGTCCGGAATGATCCCGGAACAGTCGGTCAAAAGCGACCTGCGGATTGATTTCAGGCGAAACCCGGGTCGTCGGGCTGCTCCAGCTCACCGTATTCGCATAGGCGATCGGTTCGCCGCTGGCATTGCCCTGGCGCGGCGGCTCGGTCCCCAGCTCAATCGAAGGCAAAGTAGTCCGGTGTCCGATCAACTGCGCAATTTGTTGATCGAGAGTGATCCCGTTGATTTTGTTTTTAATCTCCCGGCCCGACAGAAAAGAACCCGTCATGCGCACGTGTCCACCGCCGACATTATCGAGATTTCGAACCAGCGAAAACTCACCCAGCACCGGCTTCAGCGGCGACAGAATCGGCGATAATTCATGGCCCTCGCCGAGTCCGGTCACATTCCATGCAGCGGGATAAACTCCGTTCGGCTGAAAAAATGAGCAAAACCGCTTCGGCGCGACGGCCGCTTTGTCCGCCCCCATGATTTCCAGCGAAGGCAGAGCCAGAGAAGCGCCCAGCCCGCGAAGTAATGTGCGTCGAGATATCCGAGGTGATTTCATAAGCGATTGTACCCTGTTGAATCCGGGATTGTACCCTGTTGAATAGCAGACCGTACCCTGTACAGTCAGCAAACGATACCGGAAATCCGGCCATCAACCACGGCGTGAGCGCGGTACTCAGGGGCGATTTTTCAGGAAATGCTCGAAAAAGGCATAGATCACCTCATTCGACTCCCGGTTTGGTGAGTGATCCGGCCGGTTCGTCATCCCGACCCGGTTCTCATAGCCCAGGGTTTCATTGATTTTCACCAGATGATTTAGCGCCCTCCACCGCTCCGGAGGATCAACCGCACCGCCGGAGACCAGAAAGGGTCGCGGAGCGAGCAGAGAGTGTAATTCGTGTAAATCCCTACCCGCCGCAATCAATTCAGGATACAACCCGCGGGCCGGATTCCCCTCTGAAATCACTGCTCTCTTACGCCAGGGCCGCGGATGCCAACCGAGATACCACGGCTCCCAGTAATTGACGCTGGGATGGTTATCGAAAACGATACCCGGATCGGATACCGCCACAGCAGCGAATTTATCAAACAAACACCCCGCAAACATCGCCCATTTCCCGCCGTAGGAATGCCCAACGATACCAATTCGCTCCGCATCCACTTCCGCACGGGACGCGAGCACATACCAGGCGTTCGCCGCCGCACAGGCCAGCGCGGAAAGCGGCTGCAGGGTGGAATGATCAATATCCGGATAGTATAGCGAGTAGGTTTTGTCGTTCGTGGATTCTGTAGTTCCGATCGACAACGTTACAAACCCCCGCCGGGCCAGCTGCAGGGCAAAATCCCTATATTCCTTATCGTTTAATCCGGCAGCCGTCTCCGGTTCATAATAAACGGTCAGAACAGCCGGGCGTGTCCCCTCACCTTCAGGAATTAGCAGCCAGGCATTTGTCACCTGCCCGGGCAGCCACTGGAATTGTATTTTGTGACGGGTGATCCCGTTATCCGGAATAGATTCGAGCGTTTTCACCTCCGGTTGGGTGAACAGATCCGGCCACTCCCCCAACAAATCAGTCCACTCGCGCTTGATGGCATTTCTTTTCTCCTCCCAGTTCCCGTCCACCCCCTCCAAAGGTGAGCGATAACCCCCAAAGTCGTCTTTGAAGCGTTCCGGAACTGTAAAATGGGGTTTCAACAACTCCCGGGAGGACTTTTCCTGGCCGCCCCCAAACTGCCAAAAGCTGATAAGAAAAAACAGAATAAACAACGATCTATCTCTCATTTTCACACTATCGGAACACGGTCCCCAATTGAAAAGCCCTATTTCAGAAGATACGCGCACCTGAATCCTGGAACACCCACCTGCACCTTCGCGCCCGTTACCACATAAGAAACCAACCGCTCAGGCACAAAAAAAGAGACGCCTTGCAGCGTCTCTTCGTTAAATGCTATCTACTTACTGTATTATTATTACAGTTTCGATTTGATTGACTCGTACTCTTCGTTGAGACCGTCGATCTTCTTCTGAATTTGAATAAGTTTTTCCAACATATCAACTTTATTTCCAGTTTTCACCGGACTTGCAGTCGATTTTGCAGGGGCTGCCGGCTTGGTTGAGCGGGCCACCTTGGGTTGATTGGAACTGGACATCCAGTTCATCACTGAGTTGATATTCACTCCAAACTTTTTGGCTGCTGCAGCTTTGCCACCGCGTCCATTTTTCTTGTCGTGTGCCCGGGCAAAATCTATTACTTTTTGCCTCTCTTCTTCTGTATACCTTTTTCCTCTTGCCATAGTAAATATAGTTAAGTTGGAAAAGACTAACGTATATAATATAGATTTAAAGTAGAATATTACTACTTTCTGATGTTTTTAGCCATACATCCAGCTACCGGCAAACCATTACATCGAAACTTCTATATAACCGGAAGACTCCCGCCATACCTCGCTGCATTAATTTCCTTCGGACCGGTTCATAGTAACAAGCAGCTAATCAAATCGCTAAGAGACTGATTAACAGACTCGCTGTCAGTACAATATTAACTTGCTGCAGTTCGTATCCCTGCGTTTTCATCCATTCAGCTAAACCGCTATCGCGGCAGAAATTGATCTTTCCAAAACAGGTCAGGCCGGGAGAATCCCATAATGAATTCAACAGCGATAAAACGTCTCATACCGGCACTTCTCATCCTCGGATTCCCGTTAACGGGTTTATCCGAGTTAAAAATACCCGCTATTATCGGCGATCATATGGTTTTGCAGCAGAAACAGATCAATCCCATCTGGGGCTGGGATCAACCCGGAACCGAAGTAACTGTAAGTATTGCTGATCAGGCGAAAAAGGCCAAAGCAGGAACTGACGGCAAATGGACTGTGAAACTGGATCCGCTCACAGCGAGTTACGACCCGGCCACTCTCACCATCGAAGGCACCTCAAAACGGGTGTTTAAAGATGTGTTGGTAGGAGAAGTTTGGATGTGCTCCGGACAGTCGAATATGGGCATGACCGTATCCGGCGACTGGAAGCATAAAGTGGAGGTTCTGGCTTCCAACCATCCCAATCTCCGATTGATCTCTGTGCCCA
>JARGOZ010000240.1 GCA_029213025.1 Verrucomicrobiales bacterium | reverse complement strand
GACCGCTTTTGTACAGGGAATTTCCTAAATTCTTATGAAACTGCGAGGTACAGTCTGCGATTGTACCCTGTTAAGTGGATAGGTAATGTGGAACCGGAAACAGCTCCCGCAATGCTAACAGGCAGGAGTGCCTGTTTCACGGATCGCCTGGTAAATAAATAGAGAAATGAATCAAATACGCCGGCAGTTTTTACTGAATTCTACCATGGGGCTCGGAGCGGCTGCGCTGCAATCGCTCCTGCCGCGAACTGCGGGGGCGGCAGGGGATGACGTGATGCAATCGATAGCTCCCAAAGCAAAGCGGGTCATTTATTTGTTTCAGTCCGGCGGCCCGTCTCATCTTGATTTGTTTGATTACAAGCCGCATTTGAAAGATCGGTTTGGAGAGGATTTGCCGGACAGTGTGCGCGGGGGACAGAGGTTGACGGGGTTTACCAAAAATCAGAAATCTCTACCTGTCACACCCACAAAATTCCGGTTTGAACAGTGCGGCGAAAGCGGTTCGTGGGTAAATACAGAATTGCTGCCTCATATCGGTTCGGTGGCGGACGATATTTGCTTCATTCGTTCCATGCATACCGAAGCGATCAATCACGATCCGGCGCGGACCTTTCTTCAGACCGGTGCCCAGCTGGCCGGGCGTCCCAGTATGGGCTCGTGGGTATCCTACGGGTTGGGAAGTGAAGCGGAGAATCTCCCGGCGTTTATGGTTTTGAATTCCTTCGGCAGCTGCAAGCGCACGCCGCAACCGGTGTCGGGCCGACTCTGGGAGAGTGGCTTTTTGCCGTCGCAGTATCAGGGCGTGAAGCTCCAGTCTGTCGGCGATCCGGTGCTCTATGTTTCCAGCCCTCCCGGTATCAGCAGGGAATCGCAACGCAGTTCGCTGGATGCTTTGAAGCGGATGAATCAAATCAAAGCGCAATCAGCGGGGGATCCGGAAATTGATGCCCGGATTGAGCAATACGAAATGGCTTTCCGGATGCAGGCGAGTGTCCCGGAACTGACCGACATTTCATCCGAGCCGGAATCTACTTTTCAATTGTATGGAGAAGATGCCAAAACGCGGGGAAGCTTTGCCGCAAACTGCCTGATCGCCCGCCGTATGGCCGAGCGCGGGGTTCGCTATATACAGCTTTATCATGTGGGCTGGGATCACCATCAGGATGTGCCCCGTGATTTGCCGCTGATGTGTGGCGATGTCGACCAGGCTTCCGCCGGTCTACTGATCGATTTGAAACAGCGCGGTCTTCTTGATGACACACTCGTAATCTGGGGCGGGGAATTCGGGCGGACCACTTTCAGTCAGGGGAAAGCAACGGAGATAAAATACGGCCGCGATCACCATGGCCGGGTGTTTTCCCTCTGGATGGCCGGGGGTGGCATCAAACCCGGAACCAACTGGGGCAGCAGCGATGACTACGGCTACAGCGTCGCCGAAAACGGGGTTCATGTGCACGATCTTCAGGCGACGATTCTGCATTTGTTAGGCATCAATCACACCCGGTTGACCTACAAATTTCAGGGGCGCGATTTCCGCCTCACGGACGTTCACGGACACGTGGTGAACGGAATACTCAGCTAGCAGATTTTTTTTTGCCAACACCCTGGAATGTACTATCTTGAAGCTCTCAATGGAGGTGGTTTCAGCAGGTATGATGGAGTTGATTCAGGAAACGAGGATTGGGGTGATTTATCTTCGAAAATACAAGGGAAGATATGATTGCCGGTTTGAGATGGAGAGCAGCTGGGTAGGGTTTTCCCTGTACAAAGTGGTGCAGAGCGACGAATACGTGGATCCTGAACTGGTACAGGAGTGGTGGTTCCGGTTCAAATTCTGGGCGCACGTGATCGATACCCTGCGATTCCCGTGGATGGCTCAAGTGGCCAAGGTCTTTCTGTAAAATACGTAAATTCGTGGATAAATCCGGTTTTTCGGCTGGAAATTACGAAAATTATGGCGAAAAGACGGCCTAACCGATAAAAACTCAAAAAAAAGTTGAAAAAAATTATTTTAGGGGTATTCCAATAAAACTTTAATCAAGCGGTTTTCGAATTTTGCCTGTAACTTTTTAGCTTGATTACAGGTAAAATTCGGGATCTGAAAATCAGGGTGGGACTTTTACGATTTTAGATTTGTATTTCACAGCAAGGGAAATCCTTTGCTGTGTTTTCTCGTCTTAAATTGTTTTAAACGCGTCGCCTTGTCTTCCGGATTCTAAGAGATGATTGGCTTGGAAGTCAATCAAAATCGTTGTCAGCAATTCGCCCTAGTCATCACTATCTACCTACCGCCACTCGCACCTTTGCAACCATGTTAGCAGCAACAGAACCAATCGAACGAAAGTACTTCGGTAAAATCGAAGAAGCCATCGAGACACCTAATCTTATAGAGGTTCAACTCGATTCTTACAAGGAATTTCTTCAACAGGATATCGCACCCAAGGAGCGGAAGCCGATTGGGCTTGATGCTGTGTTTCGGGAAGTTTTTCCTATTGACAGTTATGACGAGAAATTCACGCTCGACTATGTGAAATACGAAGTTGGTGAGCCGAAGCTTACCGCTCTCGAATCACTTCGCGACGGAGAGACTTTCAGCGCACCTCTCTATGTTACTTTTTCCCTGACTGATGAGTCGGGCACTAAGGAGGAAAGAGTTTATATGGGAGAGCTTCCTCTCATGACCCAGCGGGGGACTTTTGTCATCAACGGAGCTGAGCGGGTGGTAGTCTCTCAGCTGCACCGTTCACCGGGAGTTTGCTTTGAAACCAATCAGCACCTCAACGGCAAGATTCTCTACGGTTTCCGCATCATTCCGGACCGTGGTTCCTGGATGGAGGTCCAGTTCGATATTAACGATCTTCTCTATGTATATCTCGACCGCCGTCGTCGTCGCCGGAAATTCCTCGCCACGACTTTTCTCCGGGCGATCGGTTTCCCTACTGACAAGGACATCATCACTCAGTTCTACAAGATAGAGAAACTGAAGATCGATCCGAATATGGATGAGGCCGAGTTGGCCACGAAAGTAATTTTCGAAGATGTCATGGACGGCGAAGTAATCGTCGCCAAGGCTTACGAACCATTGACTCTCGCAGTGATCGCCCAGCTTGACGCTCTCGGGTTGAAGTCGCTCGAAGTAGTGAATGCTTCTCACGACGATCTTCTCATGAAGTCCCTGAAAAAGGACCCGGCCCGTGATGAAGAAGAGGCTCTCAAAGATATTTACCGTCGTCTCCGTCCTGGAGATCCGCCAACTGTGGCCAACGCCCGCGCTCTCCTGAAGCGTCTGTTCTTCGATCCGAAGAAATATGACCTGACCCGCGTCGGTCGTTACAAGATCAACCAGAAGCTTGGTCTCAAAGTGGACGACGATACCCGCGTAGTGACTCCTGAGGATTTCCTCGCCTGTATGCACTACCTGCTCAATCTCCGCGCCGGCGAAGGTGTTCTCGATGATATCGACCACCTCGGCAGCCGTCGTATCCGTGCGGTAGGTGAACTTCTCGGCAATCAGTGCCGCGTAGGTCTTGCCAGAACCGAGCGTTTGGTCAAAGAGCGGATGACTCTGTTTGATGTCAACCTTGACGGAATGACTCCTTCGAAACTGGTGAACCCGAAAGCTCTCGCTGCGGTAGTGCGTGACTTCTTCGGTCGTTCCCAGCTTTCGCAGTTCATGGACCAGATCAACCCGCTTTCGGAATTGACTCACAAACGTCGTCTTTCCGCTCTGGGACCTGGAGGTCTGAACCGTGACCGTGCCGGATTCGAGGTGCGTGACGTTCACCCTTCGCACTACGGCAGAATTTGTCCGATTGAGACTCCGGAAGGACCGAACATCGGTCTGATCAACTCGATGAGTTGTTTCGCCCGGATCAACGAATTCGGATTCATCGAAACTCCGTATCGCAAAATCGTAAACGGTGTTGTTTCGAAGAAAATCGAATACCTCACCGCTGACCAGGAGGAAAGCTTCCTCATCGCTCAGGCGAATAACGAGATCGATGAGAAAGGAAACTTCCTTCACGAACAGATCACGGTTCGTCACCTCGGCGACTTCATCGAAGTGCCTCCGACTGAGTCGAAATACATGGATGTTTCACCGAAGCAGCTGGTTTCTGTTGCCTCGAGTTTGATTCCGTTCCTTGAGCACGATGATGCGAACCGCGCTCTGATGGGCTCGAACATGCAACGTCAGGGCGTTCCTCTGCTGGTTTCCGATTCTCCTTATATTGGAACCGGGATGGAAGCCAAAGTGGCCCGTGACTCCCGGGCGGTTGTTGTTTCCGAAGGAAACGGCAAAGTAGCTGCAGCGACGGCCGAAATTATCGTGGTGACGGAAGACGGTGAACTGCCCTGCTCCGAAGCGCAGTTCCTTACGAATCCGACCAAGATCAAAACGGATGTGAAGAAGGGGATTTACTCCTACCCGCTCCGTAAGTTCATGCGTTCCAATGCCGGAACCTGTATCAACCAGAAGCCGATCGTTCGTCGCGGTGACAAGGTCAAAGCGGGTGACGTGATTGCCGACGGTCCCAACACCGAATTCGGTGAGCTGGCACTCGGACGGAACGTGCTCGTCGCGTTCATGCCGTGGAACGGCTACAACTTCGAGGATGCGATCGTAATTTCCGAGCGAATCGTGAAAGAGGATGTCTATACCTCGATTCACATCGATGAATTCAACATCAATGCCCGTGATACCAAACTCGGGCCTGAGGAGATCACTCGTGATATTCCAAATGTCGGTGAGGAAGCTCTCCGCAACCTCGGTCCTGATGGGGTAATTCGCGTCGGTGCGGAAGTTCGTCCCGGGGATATTCTGGTAGGAAAAATCACTCCGAAGAGCGAAACCGAACTGGCTCCGGAAGAGCGCCTGCTCCGTGCGATCTTTGGTGAGAAAGCCGCTGATGTGAAAGATACCTCTCTCCGGGTTCCTTCCGGTTGTGTCGGTATCGTCATGGATGTGCGGGTTTCTTCACGGAATTCTTCCAGCAAAGAGAAACTCGATCCGAAAGAGGAAGAGAAGCAGAAGAAGCAGATCATTGAAGAGCACAAGCGTCGTTTCGAGGAATTGACTGAGCAGCTCACCGATAAGCTGTCCGACATTCTTCTCGGCGAAAAAGTGCCTCTTGATGTGGTCAACGGCCGCAGTGGTGAAATTATTGTTCCGGCGAACAAGAAGATCACCAAGACTCTTCTTCGTAAGTTGGCTGAAAGCTATGCTGACGTCGAAATCGATCCGAGCCCGATTCGGAACAAGATCCTCGATATCATCGGTTCTTACGAAAACAAATTCTCCGACATCGATATGGAGCGGGAACGTCAATTGGACCGGATCGAATCCGGCGACGAGTCCGAGCCCGGTGTCATCAAAGAGGTAAAAGTTTACGTCGCCAAGAAGCGGAAGCTTTCTGTAGGGGACAAAATGGCAGGACGCCACGGGAACAAAGGGGTGGTTGCGACCATCGTTCCCGAGGAAGATATGCCGTTCCTCAACGACGGAACACCGATCGACATCTGTTTGAACCCACTCGGGGTGCCTTCACGAATGAACGTCGGGCAGGTTTTGGAAACCCACCTCGGAGTAGCGGCTCGGACCCTCGGGTTCAAGGTGGCGACCCCGGTTTTCGATGGTATTTCCGAGCACAAGATTCAGGAATACCTGCAGGAAGCGCAGAAGATCGATCCGTGGATCGGTTTGAACGGAAAGTCCCAGCTTTATGACGGACGGACCGGAGAAGCTTTCTATCAGGAGATCGTTGTCGGTGTGATTTACATGCTGAAACTCGGTCACCTGGTTCAGGATAAAATTCACGCCCGTGCGGTTGGACCTTACTCGCTGGTTACCCAGCAGCCTCTCGGTGGTAAGGCACAGTACGGCGGTCAGCGATTTGGTGAGATGGAGGTTTGGGCGCTCGAAGCTTACGGCGCGGCCTACACCTTGCAGGAGCTTTTGACCGTGAAGTCCGATGACGTTCAGGGACGGACCCGAATTTACGAATCAATTGTGAAAGGGGATAACACCCTGGATGCCGGCACACCGGAGTCTTTCAACGTTTTGATTAAAGAGATGCAGAGCCTCGGCCTGTCTGTCTCAGTTGGCTCAGAGCAACGCTCCGATGCTGAAATCCTCAACGAAAGCCTTGGCGCTTAAATCATATATTCAACAGGGTACAGTCCCGGATTGTACCCTGTTAAGTCTCAGTTTCCTTATTAATCCTTAGTCAGTTCAGCAGTCGTGTCTATTCCATCTCTTAGTTCAGAAAGTCACCTTGACGAAATCTTCGGTCTTGAACGCAAGTCCGACAGTTTCGATCACGTGAGAATTACCGTGGCCTCTCCGGAAATCATCCGGGAGTGGAGCCGCGGAGAAGTTAAAAATCCCGAGACCATCAATTACCGGACATTCAAACCGGAAAAAGGCGGTCTCTTCTGTGAGCGGATTTTCGGTCCTACCAAGGACTGGGAATGTGCCTGCGGTAAATACAAGCGTATCAAGCACAAAGGAACGGTCTGTGACCGTTGTGGTGTTGAGGTGACCCTGAGCCGGGTTCGCCGCGAGCGCATGGGTCACATCGAGTTGGCCGTGCCGGTTTCACACATTTGGTTCTACAAGTGTATGCCTTCGCGCCTTGGTTTGGTTCTCGATATGAGTGCCCGCCAGCTGGAGCGCGTCATTTACTACGAAGATTACATCGTCATCGAGCCGGGAACCACTCCGCTCGAGCCTTGTCAGCTTTTGACCGAGCTTGAGTATCGCGATGCTCAGGAAGAGTATGGCGAAAACAGCTTCCAGGCCGGTATGGGTGCCGAAGCGGTTCGCGATCTTTTGAGTCGCGTCGATCTCGCTGCGGTTGCCGTGGAGCTCGAAGAGGCAATGGGCAAGACCCGCTCCAAGCAGGTTCGCAAAAAGCTCGCTAAGCGTCTCAAACTCGTTCAGGGATTCGCCGGATCAAAGACTCGTCCCGAGTACATGATCCTCGAGGTTCTTCCTGTGATCCCGCCGGATCTTCGTCCTCTCGTTCCTTTGGAAGGTGGACGTTTCGCGACATCGGATTTGAACGATCTCTATCGTCGGGTCATCAACCGGAACAACCGTCTCAAGAACCTGCTTCAGTTGAAAACTCCGGACGTGATTATCCGCAACGAGAAGCGGATGTTGCAGGAAGCGGTCGATGCTCTGTTTGATAACGGTCGTCACGGCCGCGCCGTAACCGGTGCCGGTAACCGTGCCCTGAAGTCACTTTCCGACATGCTTAAAGGTAAAGGCGGACGTTTCCGTCAGAACCTTCTCGGTAAGCGGGTCGACTACTCCGGTCGTTCGGTCATTGTTATCGGACCCGACCTGAAACTGCACCAGTGCGGTTTGCCGAAGAAGATGGCTCTCATTTTGTTCGAGCCGTTCATCATTCGTCGACTCAAGGAAATGGGCTACGTCCACACCGTGCGTTCCGCGAAGAAACTGATCGAGCGGAAGACGCCGGAAGTTTGGGATATTCTTGAGGAAGTTACCAAAGGTCACCCGGTTATGCTGAACCGGGCTCCGACCCTGCACCGTCTTTCCATCCAGGCATTTGAACCTGTTTTGATCGAAGGTAATGCGATCCGGGTTCACCCGCTGGTTTGTACCGCGTATAACGCTGACTTTGACGGTGACCAGATGGCGGTTCA
This sequence comes from Verrucomicrobiales bacterium, assembly GCA_029213025.1. Lineage (GTDB taxonomy): Bacteria > Verrucomicrobiota > Verrucomicrobiia > Verrucomicrobiales > DEV007 > Arctic95D-9. The sequence goes on along the minus strand of JARGOZ010000240.1, from coordinate 3,023 downwards.
TGTGCCTCTTTCCGTAGAGGCGCAAATGGAGGCCCGCATGCTCATGCTGGCACCGAACAACGTGTTCACACCTTCCAGTGGTAAGCCGATCACGACACCTTCTCAGGATATTACCCTGGGATGTTACTTCCTGACCTATTGCCGGAAGATCGCTCTTCTCACCGAAGAAGATCAGATGAAACTGCCTCTCTTCGCTGACACGACTGAGGTGGAGTTTGCGGTAGCCAACCGGGGAGTGGGAATTCACGATCCGATCCGCATGCGGAACCCGGATTTCGGATCGGAAAAGCGTCCATTCGGTGACACCGAAAGCCGGATTATTATCACCACGGCCGGTCGGGTTCGTTTCAATGAAATCTGGCCTAAAGGTCTTGGATTCGTAAACGAAACGGCCGGTAAGAAAACCTTGTCGAACATCATTTGGCGTTGCTACCAGGTGGCTGGTCAACAGCGCACGGTTGAGTCTCTCGATGAGTTGAAATCTCTCGGATTCAAAGAAGCCTGTCGCTCCGGTGTTTCCGTGGGGATTTACGACATGGTGATTCCTGATGAAAAATCAGCTCAGCTCGAAACTGCTTTCGCTGAAGTTCAGAAAGCCAATGATCAGTATCGCGGTGGTGTGATCACCAACAAAGAGCGATACAACAAGATTGTTGATATTTGGACCCACACCGGTGATGAGATCACAAAAGATCTATTCCGGACCATTGAGCACAACGAAGGCAAAGATCTGCCGTCACCGCTGTTCATGATGGTTGATTCCGGTGCCCGTGGTAACCGTCAGCAGATTAAGCAGCTTTCCGGTATGCGGGGTCTGATGGCCAAGCCGTCCGGTGAGATTATTGAACGTCCGATTACCTCAAACTTCCGCGAAGGCTTGAGCGTTTTGGAATACTTCATCTCAACTCACGGTGCCCGTAAAGGTCTCGCTGATACCGCGTTGAAAACAGCTGACTCCGGTTACATGACCCGTAAGCTCGTCGACGTGGCGCAGGACGTGATCATCACTCAGGACGATTGCGGAACGAATAATGGTATTATCGTTCAGTCCATCTACGAAGGGGATGAGGAAATCGTCGACCTGAAGACTCGAATCTACGGTCGTGTAGCGGCGGAAAAAGTCATCAACGGAAACGAAACTCTCGTTACACCCGGTCAGATGATCGACGAAGCTGTCGCACTGCGACTCGATGACATCGGTCATCCCAAGCTCAAGATCCGCTCGGTGTTGACTTGCGAAAGTCGACGTGGTTGTTGTTCGAAGTGTTACGGCATGAACCTCGCCACCAACGTGATGGCGAAAATCGGTGAAGCTGTGGGAATTATTGCGGCGCAGTCGATTGGTGAGCCCGGAACCCAGTTGACGATGCGTACTTTCCACGTGGGAGGTGTTGCAACACAGACATTTACTCAGCCAATTCGTAAAGCCAAAGACAAAGGGACCGTTCACTTCAACAATCTTCGGACGGTGGAAACTCCGGACGGTACCCACGTTGCTTTGAGTAAGGATGGAACGGTCTCCATTCACGATAAGAACGGCAAAGAAATTGAGGCCTACGACATTGTGGTTGGTTCGGTGATCTACATCGGGCACATGGAGGATGTAAAAAAAGGCGCCACTCTGATTACCTGGGATCCGTATAACGTTCCTGTGATCACTGAGAAAGCCGGTGTTATCAAGTTCCGCGATATGATCCAGGGGATCACCATCGATACCGAGATTGATAAAGACACTAACACCAAAGGTCAGGTCGTTATTGAACACAAAGAGGATTTGCACCCGCAAATCACCGTGATCGATCCGAAGACCAACGCAGAATTGGCTCACTACTCCGTGCCAACAGGGGCTCACCTGTCTGTAAAAGAAGGTCAGAAAGTCGTCGCCGGTGAACAGCTCGCGAAGACTCCTCGTAAGGTGTCGCAAACTAAAGATATTACCGGTGGTCTTCCGCGGGTTGCCGAGCTTTTCGAAGCCCGGAAGCCGAAAGAAGCCGCTGAGATCGCTAAGATCGACGGTGAAGTTTCTCTGGGAGGAACAGTTCGTGCCAAGCGTAAATTGATCGTTACAGATCCTGTCACCAAGGAAGAGGAGGAACACCTCATCCCGCTCGGTCGTCACTACCTCGTTCAGGAAGGTGATACCGTTTACAAAGGCCAGCAACTTACCGAAGGCTCTGTTCCTCCGCACGAGATCCTCGACGTTCTCGGGCCGCACGCTCTGATGGAGCACCTCGTTTTTGAGGTCCAGGCCGTTTACCGACTGCAGGGGGTTGAGATCAACGATAAACATATCGAGATCATCATCCGCCAGATGCTCCGGAAAGTCCGCATCACCGATCCGGGTGATACTGACTATCTCTGGGGTGACCAGATCGAGAAAGCCGAGTTCGAAGCGACCAATGCCGAGATCGATGAAGAAGGTGGTAAGGCTGCCGAAGGTGAGCCGGTTCTTCTCGGAATCACCAAAGCATCGCTGGAGACTGACTCTTTCATCTCTGCGGCATCGTTCCAGGACACGACCCGTGTTTTGACCGAAGCATCGACACTTGGTAAGATCGATTACCTCCGGGGATTCAAGGAAAACGTCATCATGGGGCACCTCATTCCTGCGGGAACAGGGTTCCATACCTCCCGAAACATCGGGGTGATTGAAAACGTCACAGCCGAAGAACTCGAAGCGCAGAAAGCCGCTCAGGAAGCTGCTGCAGCTGCCGAAGGGGAGGAAGGCGACGACGTTGCACCTGAATCATCGATCGAAGAAATTCTCGCCGGAAGCGGCGAACTCTAGGTCGAAGACAAAGACTGAACTTTAAGGAACAGAAAGCCGGTGAGTTGAGATAACTCACCGGCTTTTTTGTGGTTTGCCGTCGAATCCGGCGGCCCTGATTCCCTATGGTCGATTTTAGAAATGGCGAGCTTTCCTTGATTGATTTCTGATCCGCATTACCCTTTGAGCATGTCGTCAGCAGACCTCAAGAACGAAATTGGAAAATGGGATGAGGAGGAACGAGCCTTTGCTGAAG
>JARGOZ010000239.1 GCA_029213025.1 Verrucomicrobiales bacterium | reverse complement strand
TGTTGCAAAATCAAGCCGACCGTTTTCTTGTCGACGCCGACGGTAAGTCAGCAGCCCAATATGCGAAAGACGGAGCCAATCAAAATATACATCGACTGTTCGCAGAAGAAAAACAGGGGCCAACCCTGAAAGATGAAAAAACCATAGTGAACACGCCTGCCCCCGGCGATGGAACGGCTAAGCCACTCGTCGCGCTCAACGGTTCAACGATCAGAACGTCGAATTCAAAGATACATGCTTTGACCTACTTCCAACTGGATGAATACGCGGAACGAACTCTACCGGTCACGCTTAAAGATGTAGACGGAGTCTATGCCGTTCTCACCCGGATGGACCCGACCGGAATTCCTGCGGATATCAAAATAGCAAAAGGCGAACGCATCCCCGGAACCCCGTTTCGCCTGCAGAGTATTGAGCCACAGAAGGTTCGCTCGAACGGACTGCCGGAGAGCACACTGGATACAGCCCGGGTTCGTATTCAAAATCTGAAAACAGGCGCGAATCACTTGCTCGTGAGAAACGAAACGAGTGAACCAATCGACAGTTACGCCATCCTCACAGCCGATAACAGCAGCTATCGATATGTAGCGAAAACCGGCGACATTTTCCAGACAGTCGATACCAATCAGGAGGAAAAAGACTACCAGGTTGTCGCGATAGAGGAAACCAACGTAGCGTTTAAAGACCTCACAAACGCCAAAATATTTACCGTAAAAAAGAGACGCCACCTGTAGTTCGCCTAGCGGTTTAACTTCCAGCTAAGAGGAAATTTCGTCTGCGGAAATATCGAGCGGGCTTCAGCCAGCATTTCGTTCCATTCGCTCTCGTCGTACCGACGCGAAATATGCTGTATGATCAGTTCGCCCGCCCCGGCATCCGCCGCGAGTTGCCCGACCCGTTTCGTGGTCATGTGAGCGTGGGTTTCAGCCAAAACATTATCCGATTCCCTGAACTGAGCTTCACAAATCAAGGTGTCCACACCGCCCAGCCAATCACAGATATCCCGCCATTCCTCTGATCCCGGATTAACGATGAAATCAGTGAGGTAGGCAGCGGAACAACCGGAACTTTCCGTTAACAGTGATTTTTTCAGTTCTTTGACCGGATAGATTTTCCCGTCTACTTCAATTTTCCCCTCATCGCCGGTGCGCTCTTTCAAATCCCTAATCCATGGTCCGGGCGGCAACCCCGACGCCTCGAGTTGAGCGGGATCTATATTCTCCCGCACCGGCTCATCCACCCGGTACGCCAGCGACGGAATGGTTCCGTGATTCAGAAACTTCGCTGATACGGAAAAATTCGTTTCTTCCAGAAACAAGCCGTTATTGAATGGCACAGGCGTTTCTACATCTCCACTATGGAAAGCGTCACGGGTCAAAAAGCGCGATGTTCGCACCTGACCGGAATCGATCTCGTTGACCAGCCAAACCCCGGGTTGATCATGATGCAGATTCCATGTCACTCCACAGAGGCGGTGGTGTATTACTTCTATAGTTCCGGGCGGCCCCCAAATGACTACAGGTTTTTCCGGCCGGTTGTAGTTGAGCCGGAAAAAACGGTCAAATCCACACACATGATCCATGTGAAAATGAGAGAAGAACAGATGGTCTATGGATTGGACAGCAGAAACGCTCAGGTTATCGAGACAATTTTCCCCGCAATCGAACAGAAGCAACTCTACCGAACTACCGCTGTCGATCTGCAGTAAAGTAGCATTATCTTCTCCGGGGTTTCCCAGAATCTTTGTTTCAATCGCCATTCACTAATCAGCAGGAATAACAAAAACCCAGCCCGGAGAGCCGGGAAGGCCGTGCGTTTCCAGTTTACTGAGATGCCCGTTTGCCTCATCGATTCGGTATACACCCAGCTTGTTATCGCCCTGCCCCCCGACGAACAGCAATTTTCCCTCAAGACCGACAGCGAATGATCGCGGAATCCGCTCACAGGGAAATCTTTTCACAAAGCTCAGTTCGCCCGTCTTTTCATTCACCGCGAAGACAGCTATAGCATCTCTACCCTGCGCAGCTTTCCGGTTTTTGATATCCCTGTTTGAGACGAAAAGAAACCTCGAATCAACCGATAAATGAAGATCCGCCGTAGTCATACCTTCACCATCTCCCGCCACACTGGGAATGCCATGCACAGATTCGAGCAAACCCTTTTCTCTATCAAACTGCCAGACTCCGACACCGGCCATTTCCCTTTCGTTTGTCGTATAGGCTATATCGATTTCCGGGTGCAAAATTATATGGCGCGGTTGTCGTGCGTCAGTCTCCGCCTTTGGTCCGGGAGCTGACGATGGTTGGTTGGGATGGAGAGCGCCGGTATCGCTGTTGAAAACCAGCTGAAAAATTTTGTTGGGGCCGGTCGCCGGTACATAGAGAAAACGGTTGTCCGGGGAGAACACGGCGGAATGAGCTTTCTTTTCCAGATCAAACACCATTGGTTCAGCCCCCCTGTATATACCGTCAGCCTCCAGCCTCCAGATTCCGACGACTCCGTTTCTGTAGCTGTTGCCTGCCAAAAACTTCCCTGTTGCATCGGAACTCAGATATCCACTGTTCCACCCTGAGGCGGCAGTATGGATATGTTCCAGGAGTCCGTCCTTTCCGATGGCAAAAGTCGCCAGCGCCGGCACCGGTTTCTCTTCTCCGGCCAGTGATGTATTGATATAGAGCAACTTCCGGTCCGGTGACATTTCGAACGGCCCGGATGCCCCCCCCAGTTCAATACTTTGCGCCTCCAGTAGTTGAGACTCTGTGACTCGAAACACAGTTAACTTACCACCGGCCGATACCGCCACAGTTTGACCGCATTCTGCTTTACCAAAAAGAAAAAATATCGGTAGTAATCGAAGCAAATTTATCATTTTTCAGGGGCGAAACCCTACTCCGAAAACTTCGGATTAAAAGCATCTAAATCCCGCAACATCAGGGCCAAACTCCGGCGCAAATATCGCCCGCCCCTGTCCCTGATCTGAAAGGCATTTTTGACTACCTCGATTAAAATGATTAAGTAGTCTTGATATTGGTCGCAGGATGTAGTATAATTATCATAATGGCGACGATTTTACATATGACGAGTCAAGACATCGAGACAGAACTCGATAAACTCCAAAACTCCCTCGTCAAAGTGGAAGATGACCTTGATGATATCATCGGTGATTTCAGAAAAGAGGTTCGCCCTCTGGTCGAGAAATGGATTAAGGGATATGTATTGCAGGCAGTGGAGGAAAATCCTGACAAAGTTCATGACCTGGGAACACAGCGTCTGAAGTAATTAAAAATTTCACTGGTTTCTTTGTTCGATGAAATGCCGAAATTGATCTAAGCTGCGACAACCGACAAAAACGACTGGCCCCACTTTCGAGTCGAAGAATCAAAAGAATATGGTGGCAACAAAAACGAACCGTTTTTCGACAAAACCTTTCGCTGTCTCATCAGCTACATCGCTCCGATCCTTGATCGTTACGGATTGAAGAAAAATTTCAGAGGCCAGCTCGAGGAATGGAAACTCGAATCAAACGGCACCTATCGCTACATGCCGGTCACGGGAATCCAGGCGATGGAACTGGTCTCGAGAGATAATTTCAATAAGAAAGAACGGGAGCGAAAACTCATTATCTCCCGGATCGAGGATTTGAAGAACGATCTCGCCAAAGCCAGAGCCCGCGAACTTTTCGAATCCGCGTAATTATCCGCGATTCAACAGGGTACGGTCGCTGACCTAACAGGGTACAGTGCGGCATTCAACAGGGTACAATCACCCGGAATCCATTCTTGCCTCTCAACTCAAAACGGGTACTTTCCTCCCGAAATGACATCCCGTGAAATAAGACAGTCCTTCCTCGATTTTTTTGAGGAGAAGAAACACACCATCGTGCCTTCAGCTTCGCTGATGCCGACATCCCCGAACCTCAAGTTCACCAACGCGGGGATGAACCAGTTTGTACCTTATTTCCTCGGCACTGAAGCGGCCCCTTACGATCCGCCCCGCGCGGCTGATACCCAGAAATGTATTCGCGCCGGCGGAAAACATAACGACCTCGATGATGTCGGCTACGATACCTATCACCACACCTTTTTCGAAATGCTGGGCAACTGGAGTTTTGGAAACTATTTCAAAAAAGAAGCCATCGAATGGTCCTGGGAACTGATCGTGGGGCGCTGGGGCATTCCCGCCAACCGCGTCTATGCCACTGTTTACAGCCCGGACAAAGGCGATCCCGCCGAATTCGACCAGGAAGCTTATGACATCTGGGCCGGAATTTTCGAAGAAGCCAGGCTCGATCCAAAAGTCCACATCGTAAACGGCAACAAAAAGGACAACTTCTGGATGATGGGCGACACCGGTCCCTGTGGACCCTGCTCGGAGCTGCATATCGACCTGACCGAAGCCGGCGATACCAAAGGCTCCCTTGTTAATATGGACGACTCCCGTTGTATCGAAGTGTGGAACCTCGTTTTCATCCAGTACAACGCCAACGAAGACGGCACCTTCCGCGAACTTCCGGCCCGCCACGTCGATACCGGAATGGGATTTGAGCGGATTTGTTCGATCATCCAGGGCACCGACGGGATTAAGGATTTTTCCAGGCTGCCTTCCAACTACGATACCGATGTGTTCGCTCCGATCTTCAAGGTACTCGCAAAAATGTCGGGCAAAAAATACACCGGTACCGTTCCGAAAGACGGCAACCGCCACGGCCTCAGCGAGCAGGAAATGATCGATGTCGCTTTCCGGGTGATTGGTGACCACATCCGTACAACCTGCTTTTCCATTGCGGACGGAATCGAGCCGGGAAATAATGATCGCAACTATGTGATCCGCAATATCCTGCGACGTGCGGTGCGCTTCGGACGCATCCTCGGATTTGAAGCCGACAAGCCTTTCCTACACGAATTGGCTCCGGTGATTTTTAAAGAATTTGGCGGCGTTTTTCCCGAACTGAAAGACCGCAAAGATCGAATCACAAAACTCCTTTTGGCTGAAGAAACCCAGTTTAACAAAACACTCGACCGCGGACTGCGACTGTTCAACCAGGCAGCTGACGAGGTTCCCTCCGGCGAAGAATTTCCGCCTGCCACAGTGGTAAAACTCTGGGAAACCTATGGATTTCCCACCGACCTGACAAAACTGCTTCTCGATGAAAGGGAAATCGGTGTCAATGAAGCCGAAGTGGAAAAACTGGTCGAAGAACACAAGGCCACCGGAAGCAAAGGCGGCGGCGGTACCGTCGTCGAAGCGGTAAAAATCGAGTCCGACGCAAAGACCGAATTTGTCGGCTATGAGCAGGACGAGACCGCTGCAAAAGTTCTCGAATGGGTGGAAAATGAGGACGGCGTGTTCGCCATCGTCGACAAAAATCCTTTCTATGTCGAAAAAGGCGGTCAGCAGGGTGATACCGGTGAACTGATCGCCGGGGAGGAAACCGTTGGAGTTCTCGGCGCTTACGGCATCGGGGAAGCTACCGCTCTCCACCTGGATATGAAGCCGGAAACTGAAACCGACGAAGTCACACTCAAAGTCGATACCGACCGCCGACGCGGCATCGAAAATCACCACACTGCGACCCACCTGTTTCACTGGGCTTTACATGAGTCCGTCACACCCGACGCATCGCAGCAGGGATCATTAGTCGCTCCCGACCGGCTTCGCTTTGACTTCAATTGCGATCCGCTAACCGCAGATCAGATTTACGATATCGAATCGAAGGTGAACAACTGCATCAGCTCCGCCGATCCCGTTTCGATCAGCGAAGTCCCCCATTCCGAGATTAAAGACAACGAAGACATCATGCAGTTCTTCGGCGACAAATACGGCGATCTCGTTCGAGTCGTCCAAATCGGCGGAAAAGCCGGCCAATTCGACGGATACTCTATGGAACTCTGTGGCGGCACCCACCGGAAATCGACCGGTGACCTCGGCTTTTTCCGGGTCAAATCCGAAGGTGCCATCGCTGCCGGCATCCGCCGAATCGAGGCGGTCTGTGGCGACGCCGCTCTGGATCTCATTCAGGAACTGAAAGCGGAAACCGTCCAGGCTCTCGATGTCGCGCGGGCTAAATTGAAGAGCGCCAATGACAGATTGCTCGCGCTCGGTAAGCCGACTGTCGAAGTAGAAACTGAGGACGACCTCGCCGCACGTATCGACCAGCATTTGTTCGCCAACGAAGCGTCCGAAGCTAACGAACTCCTGAATCAGCTTACTAAAATGCAGGACACCGTAAAAGAGGCAGCGATCACGGCGGAAAAAGCGGTGAAAAAAGCGGCCGCAGGCGCTGCTGCCTCACTCGCCTCCGCCTGGTACGAAGAAAATCTCGCCGCCTTCGAAGGTGATACTTTTGTCGGCGTCATCGAAGACGGCTCCCCTGCCCTTCTCCAGGAAGTCATGAATACGATAAAAGCCCGGCAGTTTTCCGGAGCCGTGGCCATCGCGGTAATCGACGAAGATACGATCCACTTCGGAGCCGTAGTCGACAAAGCTCACACCGGCACCTGGAAGGCCGGCGACATCGTCCGCGAATCCCTTGCCGAAGCCGGTGGCAAAGGCGGCGGAAAACCGGAAATGGCCCGCGGAGCAGCGAAAGATGTCTCCAAACTGGATGCGCTGGTTACCAAAGCAAAGCAAATGCTGGGCTGCTGATTTTCGAAAAGAGTGAAGGCAACGCAAATCCAAAGCTTCGCTTGAAAGCCTGTGTATTTACCCCGATAGCAAATTATGACTGAGAGTGACGCAGCGTATACCGAACTGCCCAGTGGCCTGAAATATCGCGAAATTGAAGCCGGAGACGGCTCCGAAAACCCCACCAGGAACAGCCTGGTTACGGTTCATTATGAAGGTGAATTGGAGGATGGCGAAGTGTTCGACAGCTCTATCGAGCGCGGCGAACCCGCCACCTTTCCGTTGAGCGGTGTGATTGCCGGATGGACCGAAGGCGTGCAACTGATGAGTCCGGGAGCCCGCTATCAATTCCTGATTCCCCACAACCTGGCTTACGGCGAAGGTGGATTTGGTGATGTCATTCCACCTCTGGAAACGCTGAAATTCGAAATTGAACTTCTTTCCATCGGATAGCCCGGTGAGATAGAGGATTGCACACAGTCTTCCGGCACTTCGCAGAGGTGGTATCTCTTTTCGCCATCACTGCTGACGCCTGCGAATTTCTTCAATATTGACGTCGAGTTGTTAGAGGTTCAGTGCCGGTCTTTGGGCTCGGAAACTGTTTTTATAAAGCCAATGCGCCAGTCAAATCCGGCTGGCGGAGTTCCGAAAAATCTATCTATCTATTCCAGGCACGTAAATATCTGATAGTTAGCAATTGCTTAAAATTGATCAGAACGTACTCTGTCTGACGCCGTATTGACCCCTGTTCAATACGGCTGGTTATGGGCCGCAGTTGCGGTTGGCACAACTTGTTTTGAATATCTTCGCGGGGTGCGACTCAACGGAAGTTTGCCCTGCGGGTAATGAAAGAATGGAAAATTCGATTCAGACCCTGGATAGTAAAATCGATTTGGCTGTGCATCAATCGTTTCTCCAGTTCAACCCGCATTCGGGCAATCCAACCGGTTCCACCAAAGATGTCACAAGTTTCTTTGAAGGGGCAACACTCGACCTCAGGACCGAGGCAATGCAAGGTATCCTCCGGTCTGTTTTCGAAGATTTGACCGGCGAACTGGATCCGGATGAAGACTCGCCCATCACACCTATTCAACTGACTACCTATTTCGGCAACCCTCTGCCTGAATCGCTAAAGGAGTTAACTCAACTTTTGATCGCAGAAACACCGGACGTTGTCGACAGGTTCGAACTGGTGGAAAAACTCGGATCGGGCGGGATGGGATCTGTATACAAAGCGATCGATAGAGAACGCGGAACATCACTCGCGATCAAGTTTCTTCACTACCCTGCGCCGTGGATGCTGTTGCGATTCAAACAGGAGTTTCGGCTGGTTAATAAACTGGCGCATCCCAACCTGGTCCGGTTTTACGAATTTTTTCATCAGGAGAGACTCTCGTTTTTCACGATGGAACACATCCATGGCTCGAATTTTTTGAACTGGTGGCATAGTATAGGAGGTTCGGAGACCGGGAACGAACCTTCTGACACCGCTCTACTTTCGAAATTAACAAGGGCGCTGCTCCAGCTGGCCGAAGGATTGAACGCGTTGCACCAGAACGGTAAACTGCACCGGGATATCAAGCCTTCCAATGTCATGGTCACCCATGACGGAAAGCGCGTCGTACTCCTCGACTTCGGGCTGGTAACTAATTACGTTGGGCGGGTTGGACTTTTCAGCCCTGACAACCTGGATATTGTTGGAACGTTTCCATTTATGGCACCCGAAATTATGGAAGGTTTGGTTCACGACGTGGCAAGTGACTGGTATGCATTCGGGGTTCTTCTTTACCAGGTGTTGTCGGGAAAACTCCCTTTCTACGGTACCTATGCCGATATCACCGAACAAAAGATTTCCGGAGTAACCCCGAACCTTCCCAACTGGGTCCCCCCCGAAATCAAATCGATTTGCCAGGGCTTGATCAACCCCTCTCCGGATTTACGTCCTTCGTTCGGCGAGGTATGGAGAGCATTGGGAGGAGACACCCACAGTATGCCTCTTTCTAATTCGGCTTTCCCTCATGATCTACCTATCACTACAATCGGTAGGGAAAAAGAGATAGGTCAACTTGTAGCGGCCTATCAGGAATCATTGAAAGGTGTCCCCGCACTGGCTCTCGTCTACGGAAAGTCAGGCCTGGGAAAGACATGTATTATTGAGGAATTACAGTCTCGAATCCGTAATACTCCCGATTTTCTGACTGTATTGTCAGGCCGGTGCTACGAACAGGAGTCGATCCCGTACAAGGGAATAGATGATATCATGGATCAACTTTCGTTGCGATTGCTACATCTTCCCATGTCGAAGGTGAAGCAAATCCTGCCTGCTGATTTTCCCCTTCTGTGCATCGTGTTTCCAGTGCTGGCAATCGTTAGCGAGCATTTCAAACTAAATTTGACCAACTTCAATCAAACGCATTTGGACCTGGCAGCGCAGAAGCGGCGAATGCTCCGAGCCATTGAAGAACTGTTTTTTAATCTAGGTAAACTGGGACCGTTAGTGATTTGCCTCGACGATCTTCAGTGGTGTGACAAAGACTGTATTGCGATCATCGAGGTAATATTGAATCTAGCCGATTGCCCGATCCTTGTCGCAGGTTCATTTCGCAGCGAAGCAATTGAACCCGCCGGAACGCTCACTTCGCTGATCGAAGACCGGGGCAGAGGACCTGTCTTTCAAGTTCCCATTGAAGAGTTGGACGAAGAAAGCCTCGCACAAATCGCTATTCAGGTCCTCGGCGAAAAGGCAGAACAAATAGAGAACCGGACAAAAATCGGGGAAATCGTCAAGGAATCGGGAGGTAATGCGTTTTTCATTATCCAACTAGCCAAAGCCCTGAAACGGGGAGCAAAGTCGCTCAAACTGGACTCAGTTCTGGAAGACCACGTCAACGAACTGAGCGAGGCGGAGAAATCATTTTTACAACTGCTCGCGGTGGCAGGTCATCCGATTCGAAGATCGTTAGCGGTGGAGGCCGCCGGATTGATTGGAAATGAACAGGAATTCGAATCCGACCTGAGAATTGGAGGGCTCATCAAGAGTTCCGGACCAACTCAAGACGATTTGCTCGAAACCTATCATGACCGTATTCGCGAGGGAATTGTCAAATCTCTAGAAGAAAACGAGCTTTCATCCCATCACCTAAAACTCGCCCGCACCCTGGCTCAACACACTCCTGAAGATCACGAAAACCTGGCGCGGCATTTCAAAGGAGGACGAAAATTTGATATCGCGGCGGACCACTATCTAACGGCGGCGAAGAATTCCCGGCGATCCCTCGCCTTCGAACATACGGTTTATCTCTATCGTGAATCATTGGCATGCAAGCAGAGGAAAGGAACTGACCTTGCAAACATCCGTGCCGCTATCGGGGATGCCCTCGAAAATGCAGGAAAAGGTCATGATGCAGCCGTTGAATTTCACCAGGCGGCGAAAATCATGGCGGGAACTGAAGATGAATTGAAGTGGAAACAGAGAGAAGCACATCAGTATATGATTTCAGGTCACTTCGATGAAGGACTTCGTGTGATCAAAGAAGTGCTGGATCGGGGCCACATCAAGTATCCGGCGACCCATACCCATGCTCTTATGTCTGCCGTCCTGCAAAGCCTCTATTTGCGGTTCAGTATCATATCTCCGCATCTGGAAAAAAATTCCCGCAAGCTGACTCCTGAGCTCGCAGACAAAATTGATACCTACTGGGTGACCGCCTGCGGCCTTGGCACGATCGATGTCTTCCGGGCGGCTGATTTCCACCTCAAAGCCCTGCGCCTTTCTCTGCGTTCAGGAGATCCCGCGCGAATTGCCAGATCCATGGCTCTCCACGCCATCTACAATGGAGCGGAGGGCACCCGGAGTTGGAACAGAACGGCTCAGCTTCTGAAACTGGCGGGGAGGTATGCCATCAAGGCGGGAGACAGCTATTCGAAAGGAGTATTCGAAATGGCGAGGTCAGGCACTTTCATGCTGGCGGGCCGATTCAAAGAATCTGAACGAGCAGGCAGGATCGCCGAGAACAGGTTTCGGAAGCACGGCGAAGGTGTCGCATGGGAAATCGATACGGTCCAGATTTAT
>JARGOZ010000238.1:8464-10714 GCA_029213025.1 Verrucomicrobiales bacterium | reverse complement strand
CTGTTCATCTTCCTCGAGCGTTATATCCCTAAGCTCGAACGCCCGAATCCCGGCCGGACCGGTGGTTGTGGTCGCAAATTTTTTCTTTGCTGAATCATAATAGATTCGCGGCATGTCACTCTCCGCTTCGGCGGGTGATTGCATAACGATATCGAGCCTAGGATCGAGAAATGACTGACTCATTCCCACCACGGTGCGGGCGGTGTCTTTGGATGCCCGTGATTTCAATTTCCTGACCACACTCTCGGTCGTTTCAGAGTCGCTCAGATTCCCGCCAAAATTGATATACCCGTTGATCGCCGTGTTGAGAATCTGAATATCGTTCTCCAGTTTTGCTTCTTTTGTCAGGGAGCCAATTTTGACGTATGCCCCTACTCCCAGGGCTGACAAGGCGGCCAGACACGCCAACGTTATCATCACTTCAAGAGTTGATATCCCCCTGAAAGTGCGCGAAGTATTAGCAGTGACTTTCATATAGTTATAGAATTTATAGTATTTATCAATATTTATCAATATTTATTTTACTATATCTCGTCTTCTCAAACTGGTCTTACCTACCGAATACTTCCGGTTCTGATTGATCTATCACACAGTCTCTGATGGCAAACTGTATCACTTGCAGCACATAGCGGAGCGACTTACCTTTGCTTCCATGATCCGGTTATTCTGTTTTGTTTCGATTTTGGTGGCAGGTTTTATGCATTCCGGCCTGGCTCAGAAAATTCAGGATGACGGCTTTGCCCTCGTCCAGGACAGCGACGGCTGGTCCAATGTCCGGGGAGAGCCATCGACCAATAGCAATATCCTCGGGCGAATCGATCACGGGGAATTGATTTGGTGCTTCCTGCCGAACGATCCCAAATGGGTACCTGTTTTCTATATCCGTGAAACACCGGACAAAAAAGTAGGGTTGTACGGATTTATCCACTCCTCGCGATTAAAACCTCTCAGCAGTTTCAAAGAGATACCCGGCAAACTGGAACCGGACACAAAAGTCACCTTTCAAAGTGATCGCGTAAAAGTCGAGATCGAAGAGGAGAAGTTCGACCCGGTCGGTATATCGATAACCAAAGTAAAAACCGAATCCGGATTTGTCCTGGTAAAGGATATTAACAATAAAACCGTGTGGGGCACTGACGGCACCATGCCCACCGCACAGTATAGAAAGTTTTCTGTAGTAATCGACGGCAAAGACGTGTCGCCGCCTGCCGAAGCCGTGGAAGACCTGTTTGAGCCGGGCGTAAAATGGTTACGGACCCGGGTTTTTCACGAAACCGGAAAGAATACGCTCTATATCACAACCTTAAACGGCGATGGTGCCGGCGGATATGTAGCCGCGTTTGTTTTTGAGAAAGGGAAATATACAAAGCGGATCGTTCACGCACCATATTAAGCCCGGTATATGCTGCAAATAGAAGGAATAAATAATGGCTGGGTAAAAATGGGTGTTTACTTTTTTGTTAATTCAGCTTTTCCAAATATTCTTTCAAGACAAGGGCATGTGTATGGTCTTTATCTTTCGCTCCATAGAGAAGTACCAAATTTTTCCGGTCAACCTCTTCCAGATGTTCTTTTGCCACGGCCTTATGATCGCTTAGCTCGCTCATATATTTTTTTCTGAAATCCGCCCACTTTTCGGGATCGTGATCGAACCATTTTCGCAATTCATTGCCCGGAGCCAGATCTTTCCAGTGCCCGTCCAAATCGGCTTTCTCTTTTGAAATACCGCGCGGCCATAACCGGTCGACAAGGACGCGATAGCCCTGCGGAACGTCGTCGTCATAAATACGGTGTACTATGATATTCATGTTTTTTGCTTCTTTTAAATCGCGGGTAACGAGGATATCGCGTAATCCGGCTCGTCGAAAATTCGTTTCGGTGTTCGTGCCAACTGAGAGAATTACGCGTTGATCGTCGCCTTCGAAACCCGCATCACATTTCCTCCGACAATTTTGCGTATTTCGTCGTCGGAATACCCGCGCTGGACTAAACCAACTGTAAACAGCGGCCAATTCGTCCAGGCGACACTTTCATTCATTTCTGCGCTGGTTTTATAGTCATCTTTAGGCCAGAGAGAACGGAAAGGAGCACGGGATTTTCCCCGAAACATCGATAAAGCCGCCTTTTTATTTTCGGTAGTTGAATGGCGGGATGTATAGGAAACATCCGTTCCGATCGCGACATATTGAGGTCCAAACTTTTTGGCGACGTAATCGATGTGATTAAGTAAAGCACTGATATCGCCGGCTC
>JARGOZ010000238.1:0-8454 GCA_029213025.1 Verrucomicrobiales bacterium | reverse complement strand
ATTGCTTTGATGATTTCATCGGTTTTACTCCGGATGTGAGGATAGATTGCCCCCGCGACTGAATGACTCGCCACATACGGTTTCCCGGAAACTTTGGCGCCTTCCAGACTGGTTTTCCAACCCGAGTGTGCGCAGTCCGGGATCACCCCGACCCGGTTCATTTCCCGAATCGCCTCTTTACCAAAATCACTGAGCCCGGCGTCCGACGTTTCTCCACATCCGTCGCCAATCATATTCCTTCGCTGGTAGGTCAAATGCATCATTCGAATACCGAGATGGTAAAAGACTTTGAGGTAGCGAAGCTCATCCGGAATCGAGACCCATTGCTGAGTCAGAGGTACGCCGTTGCCGGTAAAGTATAGACAGTGTTTGCCCTCTTTTTTGGTCGCCTCTATTTCAGAAGGAGTTGCCGCTTTTCTGACGAAGTCTTTCATCATATCGGTGGCATAGGTAAAGTTAGAGAGCCTTTTAATCACACGAAGCGGATCCTGCCCTTCCTCGCCTGCATTTTGGAATACGCAGGTCACTCCCGAAGCCCGCCATGCTTCCCGGTACTCGGCTTCTTCCAGCTCATCCGTGATGTAGCGGGTCATAGTCATCATCTCCCGCATATCTTTCAGCTCAATGGCGGAAGCTCCTTCGAGGGCGGCCTTTTTTAATGCTTCGCCATCAACAGCTGCCCGGGGAGAAAAACCGTAGGAATCAAAAACCAGCGAATCGGCATGAAGTTCCAACCCGTGCTCGAGGTCCTTTTTCGACGGCTTTAACAGATTGAGCGCTGTATCGCGATATTTTTGAATCACCGGATTGAGGCTTCCGGTCAATGCTTCGGCGCCATTGAGATTTGCCGCTTCATCGGTTTGCGAATAAGCGATGCCTCCCACTGCTCCGGCCATGGATAATTGAAGTGATTTTGTAAAAAGGTCGCGCCGTTCCATAGCAGCGAATTTCCCTAAAAACCGGGAGACCTTCAAGGCAATCCGCTCCCGCTTTGCGGCCCTGCGTCATTATTATTTCCCCGGATTACTGGAAGCGGGCAGGCCAACGCTCCTCGCCCGGTAAGGGCTTGCCTTCCCGCCTCGAAAAATGCTATTCCTTGTCAACCTGGACATTTCCTGACCATTTATCTATTCCCACATCGAGATTCGGGACGGTCAGCAGCCTTTAATCATTGTGCATGAAATTTATCGTAACCATTTTTCTGATTTCCTTTAGTTCAGCCCACGCCGCAGGTTTTGAGGACTTGCTTGAGCAATTATCAGATCACCTCAGCAACCGCGAGCAGCTGAGTGCGGCGGAACTTTCCAGTCTCGAATCTGCCATAATCAACCAGGCTCCGGCTCTAGCCAAAGATATCCGACTGGTAACAAAGGCGTTTGACGTAATTGCAACATACGATAAATCCAATCAGCCGCTGTTTCTAAATAAGAAAACTTCCGGAGGGTTTTCCCGAAAAGACCGGAGCGGGAAAGAGCTGGAGCACGTTATTTTTCAACTGCAGCAGGCGATTCTCGATCAGGCTTATCATGTCGGACAGATCAAAGACCACTATAGAGAATTGAATTCCAGATTCTTCGCCTGCGCTGACTACTTTCCCGGCAAAGTATCCCGACCTAAAGATCCCCGGAAAGTCTATCAACGTAAAATCGACGCCTCCCAGATTCCGCCTTCCGGTTCCCCCCTGACTACCGATGACAGTCCTGCCCGGCGGTGCACCGGATGGTATGTTGCTCCCGGTTCGATCGCCGAATTGAAAGTGCCGTCCGCATTGGTGAACAAAGGCTATGCGATTCGGGTGGGTGCCCACTCCTGGGATCTGAAAAAAAAGCCGGTCATAAAACGGCTCGACCGTATTTCCATTGTCTATCCGATTGAGCAGGATCGAATTCTGATCGCGCATCCCCTGGGCGGTGGAATCTATCTGGAAGTCCCGCCCGAAGCCGATGCGGGAATCTGTGATCTATACGCGAGGAATATAGTCGAAGCCCCCTTTTACTCTGCCCGTTCGTTCCATAAGACAACCCTTCAGGAATGGAAAACGGAGCGTTCGAAACCAGCCCCCTGGGCAGACTTCGAATCTGATAAATTTATGATGCAGGTACCTACCTCGTGGATCGCCCGTTACAATACTCCGGATACACTCACTGAGGACTACGACAAGTGTATGGATCTGGTATCTGAAATTACCGGTCGTTCGAAAATCAGGTCCAAAGTGGTCTTGTATCATCAAATAGACGTCATCATGCGCGGCAGCGCATTTTTTCCGGGATACCCGCATTCGAATACCAACTGGAATCCACTGGGGCAGGAGAATGGAAATAAAGATCACTGGTTTTTACAAGGCCCGCAATTCGCCCGTCATGAATTGTTTCATGAGATGGGCCACATGGAAAGAATCACAAAATTCAAGGGCGAGACGGAAGCACTGGTCAATTTTCTCTATCTATGTTCATAACCAGGGGTTCGATGTAGACCTGGACATTGCATTTAGCAGATCGATGGGGCGTGGCGAAAAAATCAGTATTGATCGAGCCGCAATCGACCGGATGATTACTGAAACGTTTCGAACCGGGAAACCCAGAAACACAACCAATCGACCGGGGGATGAAGTCAAGTATCAGCATCGCGGCTACGGGCACTATGCAGATATGGCAAAGTTATTTGGCTGGGAACCACTATTGCATTTCGCCGCCCTCGATCACGCGAATTTCCGCGAGGGTAGTAAAGATTTCCCGTCCGACGTAAACAGAGATCCCACTGACAATCGAATTCTCCGTTTTTCCAAAGCGACAGGCGTTGATCTAAGACCACTCTTCGAGTTTTGGGGCATATACCCGGACGATGAATCCTCTCTGGCCCGGGACATCAGGAAGAATAATTTGAAACCATCTCCTGAAGTCTATCAGCGATTGCAACACTATCGAACCATCATCCCTGAGACGGCAGGCGATTTTAAAGCGCATGCGTTGACTATGTATCCCCGGTGCGAAACGCCGGGAAGAAACCTGATGGAAAGAAACTCTCTATTCGGGCACGGCTTCTATCACAAATGGCTGTCGATATACGATGAATCACACGGTCAGGCAGCGATCAAAGCGCTGGACAATATCATCGAAAAGCATTATCCCGATGCCGGCTAGTAAATGGTGCAGACCAAGTCAATGTCGCTTCTATGTTTTCAGGGGCGGGGATAAGTAAAAATTGCGTCGGAGTTCCTCATGAGCAGCAATCAGAGCCGAATCTCTTCAAGCAGGCAGCCACCGTTTTCACAAGCCCTGACGAGACGGGAGTTACGCTCCGCAGGAATAAACAGATCCGTCAGTCCGTGTTCCGGTAGTGGTGATCTCCAGATCGCCATAATGTAGTGTGCCTATAGTGGCGATCAGGAGTAAACAGGTGTTTCCCAAAAACTTTCGACAATCAGGCCGGTCACAGCCAAAAGGTATAGTAAAATTCTACCTGCAACGCACCTTGGCGGGGTTTGCGGCAACCGATTCTTATCAGATTGATCGCATTCTTATCAATCTGATAGACAATGCCGAAGCAGGGACTGTTGGAACGCAACCCGCGACAGGCACCCGATGCCAACTTTACCGCAGAGTGGACAAATCCCGGGGTCCGGCCGGGAGTCACAACTCTTCAGTCTCTGCATGATTATATAAATAGGATTCGATTCTTTCAAAGGCCTCTAAGGGCAGATCCAAGCTACCGGAAAGTAGGACGCCACAACCCGGGTTACAGAGCATCAATCGATAAGAAAGCACCTCACCGAAACGATTGTTGCTTTATCCCATAATTACCATAAATTCCATATTGTTCGCGCTTTAATTTTATGAGAGCCTCACAAAAGTTTCGATTTAAACAGGGGTTCAGCTCCTTTGAGGCTCTTTTGGTTGTCGCTATTCTTGGAGTCATGGCAACGGTTTGTGTAGCCATCTACCAAAATGTATCGCTTTCGACAAAACAGGCAAAGCTCGACAGCGATCTGGCAACCCTGAATTCAGCGATGCAGTCATATTTGCTGTTTGGCGGTAAATTGACAGGCAATGAATCTCTGGAAGCTGTATTAACGAAATTAAGATCAAAAGCATCGGTCGAAACGGCACAACAGGTAGTGGGTCTGGCGGGCGCCTTTCTCGATCCCAGGTTTCAAGCTGTGATGCAAACCGAAGCCGAGGCATCCAGTGATGAGCAGAGAATTTACTGGAATTCCCCCAAACATAAATTTGAATCGGCTACTTCGGGACCGGTGGGTATAAAGGAGTTTCGGATTAACTATGAATATGTCGAACCCGAAAACGGGTTAGTTGAGTCCAGGGAAACGATTTTGGACTATGCGCATGAATCCAACTGGATTTGGGATTATCAGGAAGCCGCTCCCGCTCTCCAACTCCAACCGACAAAAGTCGCCTTGTATTCCGTTGAGGAAACCACCTCGGTTGATACTTACGTATCACCGGTTTCTACCACACTCCCGGAAACTCCGCCCGCCTCTCCGCCTGGCAGCGGACCAGTTGTCCTGTCCCCCCCCACCTTTTCTATCCCGCCGGGTA
Organism: Verrucomicrobiales bacterium; assembly: GCA_029213025.1. GTDB lineage: Bacteria > Verrucomicrobiota > Verrucomicrobiia > Verrucomicrobiales > DEV007 > Arctic95D-9. Next base: position 3,901 of record JARGOZ010000238.1, on the reverse strand, counting down.
CGCACCCGATTTCTGATTTTACGATTACCGTCGAAATCATCGATCCCAATCCGACCGGATCAAAGATCAAGTATTCCAAAAACCATGGCCCCTGGAACGATTACGCCGGAACGGGGATCTCTATTGACCCCGGGGAAATTCTGTCGGCTCAGGCCCTGCCGGTTGAATCCTCCGGGGATTACCTCTTCAGCACCGTGACAGAAGGAATCTATGCCGCCAGTCCGGAGGATTTGACACCTCCGATCATCAACCTAAGCGAAGCGGCCTTTAATCCACCCGCAGTGGATACGATTACGGCTCACCTGGTAAACCCCAATGATCCCACGGTATCCCGTGTCGATTATCGACTGGGGGGAGGACCATGGATTACCTACGCGGGAGGCGACTTTCAGATTAACTCAGCAAGCTATCCTCTCGGCGTGACAATTGAGGCCTACGCCGTATCCAGCTCCACTTACTGGAATGACAGCACCATCAGTTCCAGCGGCATCGATTCATCGGCTCCCAGCCTGGAATTTACCATAAGCGTTTCCCGCAGCCCCTAAGCCAACGGCTACCTAAACTCAAACCATCACATGACATGAAAACACTTCTTATGTTAGCTTACATAAGTTTATCCGCTTTATCCTCCACTTTACTGATTGGAGCGGATATTGACTTCGCCAACGGGACATGGACTCACCCAAACGGCACCTCCACCTCGGGCTGGGACTCCGGTCAAACGACCGGAACCACTGCGTTACCCGGTGGGAAAACCGCTACGGTATCAGTTTCGTTCGTCGGGACAGCTCAACCAACCGGATTGAATCTAAACCAGATCAGCGAATCCTATTTCGAGGGATTTGCCTTTCAGCAAGATGGAGGTTCAGGAACCAACTCCAACAGTCTCTCGAACTACATGCGAATCGACATCACCTTCTCGGACCCGGTAACTCTGGAAAACTTTGTGATCAATGATATCGATGCCCACGAAATCGTTTTAGTCGAAGGTTGGAACGGTTCCCCGGGAACGCCTTCAAGCGGCGTGCCCGCCACTTATGCTCTGGGAGATTACCTCGAAAATTTCTCCCTCAATGGAGTGGCCGGTGTATCCACCACATCCGCTGCACCGGAGTACACATCACTTGCCCCGGAAGCGAATGTCGGCATCAGCTTTACTACAGCGATCAAAGGGCTCAGCGTTTACTACGGCAAAAAGAACATGGGTTCGGCCGGTATCATTACGATCGGGGTCGAAGGAAACATAAAGGTTTCGGCCGGGGGAACCCATCTCTATTTTACTTACAACCTGTCCAACAACGAAGAATTTTCCAGGCCGGTCATATTTCATAACACTCTGCCTGAGGGTTTGGTTTTTGACCCGCAATATATGGAACTGAACGGAGAATTTTCCGGCACACCCATTGAGTTTAGCAACGGGAACCGCACCGCCTCTTCCCAAAACTTAATACTTCATCCCGGAAACAACCATCTCAAATTACGAACCCTGGAAACATCGCAGACTGGATTGATTGAAAATGTGGCGACAATGGACCCGCAACATCCGCAGCTCGCACCGATCGTGCAGACCTGCTCAATCACACTGTAATTGCAAAGTTGACGTCACTATCGAACTCGATGTAGAAATTGCCAGTCGGGGAGAACCAGAATCAGCCATCGAATAATCCCGTTCATCAGCTGGGTTTTACCCGTCGTAACGCGTTTATTTTTGACGCGGAAACCAGGTAACTCGCTAAGGCGGAATCAAAATGGAGAGGTCCGGATAACCTCGCACAATGGGCATGTATGAACCGGTTTTTTCCTCTATACCGGATAATCCTGCTTCAGTCCAATGGACCTCTCCGGGGCCCCGGAGCCACCTGTTTTTTCGCCAGTATCTCGAGATCCAGCCTTATGGGATCCAGCATGCGTCGTTCGAGACGGCTTAAGTTTTGATAACCGTCACTCGCACCAAATGGATTCAAACTTCCTTCCCGCGTGCCTCCCAGAGGAATCTGGACCTGAACGCCGCCAAACGCGTCAGTTTTCCGGGTATCGTCATGCAGGATCTCTCCGCTAAAAGTGACTCTTGAGCCTTCTCCCAAAAAAACCACATCAAAGAGACGAAGCTCAAGGCGGCCACGGGGCCCTGTTAGATCTGCAAAACGGGTGTTGTCGTTTTGATAATGAAATCCTCCCACATAGCCGCGCAGTTCATTGCTGTCTCCAAACGTCAGCAGCAACCTGCCCATTTCGTAATCTATACCTTCGCAAACTGCCTCCTCGAAGCGCCTGCCTGGCAGGAATCCAACCGGTCCCCCATCCCGAATGTCGCTTTCGCTCAGGTAACCATTGACCCGGAAATCCCAACGTTCACTCATCAGCTCCACACCGAACGTCGCTCCGTCATAATCATTGCCGCTTTGAGTGGTCAGCCGGTCAAAGAATCCATAGGCCCCTAAAATCCAGTCGCTGTTGACCAGGGTCCGAAAGGCAAGACCAAGGTTGGCTTCTTCATTGTGAAGATCATCCACTTTCACCCGCAAATCAGTGAACAGCATCGAGAAATCATTTTGAAACAACGGCAGGGTGATACCGACCTGACTGAGATGACGGGCTTCTCCGGCTTTGAATTCCCCGTTCAACGTTCCGTGCCATTTCAGATTATGCGTCGACCAGTCGAAGGTCGATTCCTGACCGAAAACTGAAGTCGTAACACCCCCGACCAGGAAAAATAGCGAAATAATATAAAGTTGAAGCCGAATCATTTGTGTGTGTTTTGGTTAGGAGGATTTTTACAGCAACGCCGAAAACTGTCTATGTGGGCTCATTCACAAATCTGTGTGATTTTTTTAAAAATCTTTGCGTAGCGGTTCGGCACAGCTCAGCGATGCCGGTCACGATATTGCGCCGGTGTCAGGCCGGTGCGGGATTTGAAAGCGTGGGTAAAGGCCGACCTGTCGTTATAACCGATGCATTCCGCGATTTCTTCGATGCCGATTTCGTTCGCAATCAACAGCTTCTTTGCGGTGTCAAATTTGACCTTTTTAATATATTCCAGAGGAGTCATACCGAGACATTCCAGGCATTTTTGGCGAAACAATGAACTGCGCATGCCAAGCGCTTCGGCAATTGTTGGGATTCTGAGATCCTTTCCCAAATTATGCATCAGGTAGGCCGCAAACTCCGGAAAACTCTGATGTTCAATATTGTGATCCTGCCTTGATTCACTTCGGAGAATATCAATCACAGCCCGCGCCCGGGGCAGCATTTCCGGAGACCGGCTTTTACAAAGGGTTTCGATGATCGCAAATAGATCACGGGGGACGATTTGAGGGATGGTATCGACTGGAGCGAACGCAAAATCGTCGACGTATTCATACTGGATTTCCAACCACTGGGAATTCTCCAAAGTCACCGCCGGCCGCTGATGCGGTGGACAAATGACATACAGACCACCGAGAAATTGCTGATTACTTGAAGCCGGGGCGATCCTGATCAGCAAACGCCAATATGGATAGCTGTTTTCGTCTTCTGCGAACCACCGCCAGTCTTTCACGGTATACGGAAAAGATTGAATGCTGGTTTCTGATGTAATGGAACTCCCGGTCATACCTGTCCGAGCCCGTTGTATACAGGGCTCCAGAGTCACCTGCGAAATTCCTGACTGAATTGGCTCACTGTTTTTTCATCGGCACGTTAAAATCACTTACAGCCCGCTGAGTGCCCCGCTGCGAAATTCGGTTGTCCTGCTGCGCGATTCCCTGTAGAAATGCCACACAGCGCCATGGCTACAATTGCTATTTTATCCGGGCGGGACACAGGGACAGACGAAATATGTTCAAAATAACGCTTGCACAAAATTGCATTTCCGAACAGTGTTTAGCCAAGCATGAGACAGCCGCGACTACGAGGAGAAGGA
>JARGOZ010000237.1 GCA_029213025.1 Verrucomicrobiales bacterium | reverse complement strand
CCGGATTTTAATTTTTGGTGTTCTGCGGAGGAATTTTCCGGTTCCGGTTTTTCCAACAAATACACCATCCCTCGCCACCACCTCGCCCCGGACTGTGGTGACAGTAGGACGGCCTTTGATTTCGACACCCTCAAAGCCGCTGTAATCGGTATTCATCAAGTGGGTAGAGGCGGAGATTTTACCCTGGTATCCGGGATCATACACTACCAGGTCGGCATCGCCGCCTATCGCGATGTCGCCTTTGCGTGGATACAGACCAAACTGTTTTGCTGCGTTGGTTGATGCTGTAGCCACGAAAGTAGACAAATCAATTCTTCCCGTAGTTACTCCGTAAGTATAGAGAAGATTGACCCTGTCTTCAACAGACGGAATCCCGTTTGGGATCATAGTGAAATCAGCTGATTTGCCGAGCGGTGCGAAACTCGCATCAACCGCTTTTGCCGCATCGGGATGGCCCATATGTTTTTGGGTTTGGAAATCAAATGGAGCATGATCGGTAGCGACAGTGGATATGGTTCCGTCGGCAAGTTTTTTCCACAGATAGTCGCTGTGCTCTTTGGCACGTATCGGTGGTGACATCACATATTTCGCTCCTTCGAAGTCAGGTCGCTCCGCATAGGAGCTGTCGAGTATTAAATAAGGAATTACTGTTTCTATAGTTGCGCTGACGCCCCGTTGTTTAGCGGCAGCGATAGCGTCGACAGCCGGTTTGCAGGAGGTATGCACTACATATACTTCAGCACCTGTCATCTCAGCGAAGGTCATCAGGTGAGAGCATCCTTCTGCTTCGACGGTGACCGGGCGGGAAGGTTCGTGCCATTCAGGGCCGGTTTTTCCCTCAGCAACAAGTTTTGCCTGAGTCTCTGCGACGAGATCGGCATTTTCGCAATGGGCTGTTACGACCACTCCCAGTTCTTTGGCGAGAGCGAGAGTTTTGTAGAGTTCACGGTCATCAATACCGAATGCTCCTTTGTAGGCGAGAAATACTTTGAATGAAGTGATGCCTTCTGCGGTAACGATTTCCCGTAGTTGGGGCTCGCTCTCTTCATCAAAGCGGGTGACTCCCATGTGAAAGGTGTAGTCGCAAGAAGAGAGACCGTCCGCTTTCGATTTCCATAAACGAAACGCCTTTACCGGTTCCTCGTTCCGGGAGGGACAGCACATTTCTATGAGGGTTGTGGTGCCTCCGACGAGGGCCGCCCGACTGGCAGTTTCGTAATCATCTTTCGAGAGGGTGCCCATGAAGGGGAGATATATATGGACGTGAGGGTCGATAAAGCCGGGGAACACATATTTTCCTGAGGCATCGATAGTTTCGTCGGCCGTATAGTCGAGATTTTCTCCTATAGCGGTGATCGTTTCACCTTCGCAAAAGATGTCGGCAACCCGGCGGTCAGTTGCTGTGACAATTTCCCCGTTCCTGATGAGAAGAGACATTCTTCATATTATGCCGGGTTTACTGTCCTATGCAATAGAGCGCTGTTTCCGAGCGGAGAAAAAGCCTGTTTCCGCTGACGGCGGGAGTTCCTTGAAATCTTCCTGCGTCGCCTTCGATTTTGTTGACTCGAACCAGTTTGTATTCCGGTTTCGCTTCAATGATGAAGGTTCCGGCGGTTCGGCTGACCGCGACAATGTGTCCCTGAATTAATACCGGAGATGCATAGAAGGGTTTGCCGCGGCCCCTTTGACCGGATGCCCCGGAGATTCTTTCCTCATAAAGAAGCTCTCCTTTGACCGGATCGGCACAACACGCGACACCCTCATCGCGAATAAAATAGAGTAGGCCTTCATGAAATAGCGGGGCAGTCATGTAGGCTTTTACATCCACGTTCTCCCAAATTCGTGCAGAGTCGGAGACATCTCCTGTTAAGCCGAGTTTCAGTGCGGCGCCCATGGTCCGGGGGAAACCACCGAAAATCACCATCATGTCACCTTCGACCACCGGGCTGGAAGAAACGTTGCCGAGGATCTGCGTCTCGCTCAGCCAGCGAAGTTTTCCGGTTTCCGGGTTCATTCCCCAGATTTCGCCAGGCGAAGCTACGATCAGGTCGGTCCTTGTATCATCAACCCGGTGTACGGCGGGTGTTCCATAGGTTTGCTCGAGAACGGAACCCTCCGCTTTCCAAATTTCTTTTCCCGAAGCAGCATCAAATGCGTAGACCGCTCTGGCTTCGTCTCCTGCTTTCACGATCAATTTTCCATCAACCAGAACCGGGCTGGAAGCGGAGCCCCAGCGCTTTTGGGAATGCAGCTGACCGACTTCCTTTCTCCAGACTGTATTACCCTCCCAATCAAAAGCGACCACGCCGCCTTTGCCGAAAAAGCAATAGATCTTCTGACCGTCAGTAACCGGGGTGTGGCTGGCATATCCATGTTCGTTGATAAAGCCCTGAAAAGGATCTTCCGAGTCGGGATTGGAGATGGGAATATCCGACTGCCAGATCACACGGCCGGTTTCTTTGTCGACCGCGAGAAGATGCCGGGTCAGCTGTTCAATTTCGCCATTTGAGCCATCACCGTACCCGCTGTAGGCGGTAATAAACACGCGGTCGCCCCACACGATCGGCGATGACGAACCGGGGCCGGGGAGCTCCAGTTTCCATTTTACGTTTTTTGATTCGCTCCATTCGAGGGGCACATCTGTTGGCGCGTCCGGCTTTCCGCTGCCGCCGGGTCCCCGAAATCCAGGCCAGTTTTGAGCAGGGCTTTGAGAAATGAGAAAAGTGGCAAGCAACAGAGGGTAGAGAATCTTAATTTAAGGAAATGTAACTCGGAAAATCTGACTTTGTTGCGCTTGTTTTTTTCTGTCATCTCAAAGCTATTTCTTTAGGGTTACGATTATGAATCGAAGATCTGTTTTGGGATGCGCCGGCACAGCCGCATTGTTGGCTCCCTACTGTATGGCTGAAGGCAAAAAGTACCGGGTAGGTGTGATCGGACACACCGGTCGAGGAAACTTCGGGCACGGGCTGGATACCGTATGGAAGAGGATTCCGGAGACGGAAATCGTTGCCGTTGCCGATGCTGATTCCACGGGACTTGAAAAAGCCAGGCGCACGTTGGGTATCGATTCAGGTTTCAGCGACTATCGCAGGATGCTTTCCGAAACAAAACCGAACCTGGTGGCGGTTTGCCCACGGCAGCCTGATCAACACGCCGAAATGATTCTGGCGGCGATTGATGCCGGAGCAAAAGGGATTTATGTCGAGAAACCGTTTGTCAGGACACTTCAGGAAGCAGACGAAATCACCGCGGCCTGCAAGCTCCATGGAACAAAGATTGCGGTAGCGCACAGAAATCGGTATCGCCCTGAAATCGCCGATATTGATCAGATCCTGGGCAACGAGGGGGAGCGAAAAATCGGCCGTCTGCTTGAAATCAGGGGGCGTGGCAAAGGTGACCGCCGGGGCGGGGCGGAAGACCTCTGGGTGCTGGGGACACATGTCCTCGATTTGGTTTCCCGTTTTGCAGGCAAACCGCTGAGTTGCTCCGCATCAATTTATAAAGACGGAAAACCGGTCGTGCCCGGGGATATTATCGAAGGTAATGAAGCGTTAGGTCCTCTTGCAGGAGATGAAATTCATGCCCGTTATCGAATGGAAAACGGAGTCACTGCCTTTTGGGACAGTATCGCCAACGACGAAACAAAGAGCAGGGGATTCGGACTTCAGTTGATCGGCAGTGAGGGTGTCGTGATAATTCATTGTGACGGCAAGCCTTTAGCCCATTACAGAAAGGGAAACCCTTTTGATTACGCCAATCAATCCCGTTGGGAAAGTATCGGCAATCAGGCTAACGAAAAAATCGATGAAGCTCGTAGTCACGTTTTGCCGTGCCGGGATTTGATCGGTTCAATTGAAGAAAATCGCCAACCTGTCTGCGGATTGGCGGAGGCAACGATTACGATCGAAATGGTGATGGGTGTATTCAAATCCCACTTCTCAGGCGGAATAGAAACAAGCCTGCCTTTATCAACGCGATCACATCCGCTAAAAGATTTTAAATAATGATTAAGATTTATTAAACAATTTACAGATTGGTTCTTGTCATTTACCTTGTTTCAGGTACAATCGAACCGCCATTGTAAATGACACTAACCCGATTTTTTAAATTTTCCCGCCAGATTCTCCCGTGCGTTCTCCTTCTGGGGGTGGCTGTGACAACCAACAGTTGTGGACTGGTTGGTATGGGTGTGCGAACAGCGGTGGGACTGATTCCTCTGAAACTTCTGTTCAAGTGCCTTCCTGAAGGTGCAAAAATTGATACTCCGAATGGATCACAGCCTGTTGAGACACTTCGACCCGGCGACATGGTGGTCGGGTTCAGTGGTAAACCGGTCCGTGTGATGCAAATTCAGGGCTACGTGGAAGATCATTCGGTGAAGGACTTCGTTACCGTCGAATTTGAAGACGGTGCCGTTGTCGAGCTGTGTAAGCTGCACCGCATTCATGGAGTCAGAGCCGGTAAGCTGAAAGTCGGGCAGGAATTAAAAAGTGGACACATTGTCAAGTCGATCACCGAATTTGGCGGTGTCGAGCGATCCTACGACATACTGACCGAGGACAAAGGCTATCAGATCGCCGGAGTACCCGTGAACAGTATGATTCAGGAAATGTACGAGTCCGGCCATAATGGCGGCGAAATGGAAGAGTAAGAGCTACTTTTTCAATAGTTCCTCGATTTCCTCCAAAGGCAGACAGTTGATCACATCCTTTTTCCGAAGCCAGCCTTTGCGGGCCTGTTTTACTCCGAACCAGAGGAATTCCAGTTGATCCGTGTGATGAGCATCCGGGTTGATTGAGCATTTTACCCCTTTTTCGACTGCATGTTTCCACCACCGCCAGTCCATATCAAGACGCCACGGATTGGCATTTAATTCGATTATTGTTCCTGTTTCGGCGCAGGCGTCTATGATTTTCGGGATATTGACTTCGTAAGCCTCTCTTTGCAGAAGAAGGCGACCGGTGACGTGCCCGAGCATCGTTACGTTTGGATTTTCGATCGCTTTGATGATCCGTTTAGTCATCGCAGATTCGTTCAAAGTCATCGCATTGTGAACGCTGGCGACGGTGTAATCGAGTTGCTCAAGTATATCGTCATCGAAGTCGAGAGAGCCATCTTTCAGGATATCGACTTCATTTCCCGCGAAGATCTTAAATTGGGTACCGTCATGCTGATATTTCAGATTCAGCTTTTTGATGTCCCCGATTTGATTGAGGAGTCTCTCAGCGCTGAGGCCGTTTGCCTGAAAAGAGCTTTTGGAGTGATCTGCAATTCCGAGATACTGGAGGCCGAGTTCGATCGCTGCATCGGCCATTTCTTCGAGCGTGCTTTTGCCGTCGCTCGCGGTGGTATGATTGTGGAAAGTTCCTTTGAGATTTTCGAGTCGGACCAGTTCGGGTAAATCGTGATTCGCACCCGCTTCCACTTCTCCGGTGTTTTCCCGAAGCTCGGGTTCCACATAAGACATTCCGAGAAATTCGTAGAGTTCCGCTTCCGTATGAAAGACGGGAGGTTCTTCGCCCCCGCTTTCATCTTTCGGCGCGAGACGGTATTCGTTAAGAGTATAACCCTGCTCAAGTGCCCTGCTGCGCATGGCGACATTGTGTTCTTTGCTACCGGTGAAATACGCCAGAGCACAGGCAAACTCATCGTTAGTTACAGCCCGCAAATCGCATTGCAGTCCATTATCGAGGTAAACGGAAGATTTGGTGGCCCCGTGCGCTATCACTTTTTGTACCCATGGCTGAGATACAAAGAAATCCATTACCTTTTGCGGTTCACTGGTGGCCACCAGGAAGTCGACGTCGTGAACCACTTCTTTTCCACGGCGGTAACTTCCGGCGGCTTCAACTTGATGACATTGCGGTTGGGACTTCAGAGATTCGAGAATCATCGCCACTGGCGCTGCGACATCGCCCAGACGGAAAAACTCCGCGTTTTGTTCCCGGAATTCAATCGACTCCAGCAACTTTTCCGCCGTCTTTTTTCCGAAGCCTGATAATTTCGAAAGTTCACCTGATTCGCACGCCGATTTCAATTTTTCAACCGAATCGACACCCAGCATCTCATAAACCGCTTTTACTTTTTTCGGACCAAGTCCCTGGATTTTAAAGAGATCGAAGAGTGATTCGGGAAAGTCAGCCTTCAGGTTTTCGTAGAATTCGAGCTTTCCGGTTGACGCAAGTTCGTGAAGTTTTTGTTGCAAGGCGTCACCGATTCCTTTGATTCCTTTCAAATCATCGTTTTTTGCTTTCTCCACAATGTCTCCCGAATACTGACGAACGGTATCAGCTCCGCCCCGGTAAGCCCTGATCTTAAAAGGGTTCTCACCTTTTAGTTCCAGAAGCATGGCGATTTGTTCAAGAGTTTCGGCTAAAATTTCTCTGGTCATCAGGCCGCGAAAATAGCCTCCAAATCCTTTCCTTACAACGGATTCGATTTTTTAAGAAAAAACATGGCATTTCTTTTCGCATCCATTCATAGTGACGCCGCTGTTTGTCTTAACATTACCTGAAGATTTTCCGTTTCAGAAGTATGAATCCACGCTACGAAATCCGCGAAACCATTGGACAGGGAGGCCTGGGTTCTGTCTTCAAGGCCTACGACACTCAATTGCAGCGGGAAGTGGCGATGAAGCGGGTTCTCACCACCGGTCAGGCAACCGATGAAGAAGTTCACGCAGCCGGTGATAAATTGATTTCAGAAGCGCAAACGCTTTCCACTCTCAATCACCCGAACATTGTGACCGTGTTTGACGTGGGGCACGACGACGAAGGTGGTTTCGTGGTTATGGAATTGCTCAACGGGGAAACCCTGGATGAGACTGTTGAAAGGGGCGTGCTAACGGCGGAGGATTTTAAGGAGGTTGTCTTCCAGACTATGGAAGGTCTTGTTGCTGCCCAGGATAAAAATGTGATCCATCGCGACATCAAGCCAACCAATATAATGTTGATTTGGCAGGCGAGCGGACGGTTTCAGTTGAAGATTCTTGATTTCGGACTCGCTAAGTTCAGCAAAAGTCCATCCGTCCAGACAATGGATCAGGACGATGCGGTGATGGGTTCGATATTCTTTATGGCTCCGGAGCAGTTTGAGCGGGCCGAACTGGATGCGCGTACGGATCTCTACCAAATGGGATGTGTTTATTACAATGCATTGACCGGGCAGTATCCGTTTAATGGTGAAACGGCACCTCAGGTAATGAACGCTCACCTGCAGCATAAGGTGGTGCCGATTGATCAACTCCGCCCTGATCTTCCTCCGGCCATGGCCCAGTGGGTGATGTGGTTAATCAACCGGGATATCGGCAGTCGACCGGCTAATGCCAAGGAGGCATTGAAATATTTTCCGAAGGATACAACTTCTGCTCAGGCACTTCCTGCACAGGCAGTTATCGAATCCACCAAGGTGGCTACCATTGCCGGATCACCCAGTGTGAAAGTCGCCCTTCCGGGCGGCAGAGCAAAAGCTCCACCTAATTTGATTGTAGGAGGGAGCCGCTCCACCGGCACTTTTGTCAGGGGTTCATCCGGTCCGATCACCCCCCGTCGCAGTACCTCCGGAGTGGGTGGCGCACCGGAAAAGAAAGGGCTTAGCCCGACTGTAATCGTAAGTATTGCCGGCGCGGTAGTGATTGCCATTATCGGTGGACTGTTGTTAGTGAAACAGGCTGCAACGAAAAAGAACGAAGCCCGAATGGAGTTGCTGCACGGAGTGAATGGACCGGCCGCTACCGCCAAGGATGTCGATATGCTGGTCAAGTTCATGAAAGGCGACGACAGGGCTAAGAAAGTTCAGGCCTATGAAACGCTGAAAAAGGTTAGAGGTGGCGTCGTTGATCAGGAAATTCTCGAAGAAATGAAGAATGCGGATTCTTCATTTTTGCAAAAGCAACTCGCGAATATTGTGTCCTCAAGAGGATATACACCCGCGTTCAGCACTTTGATGGGATTGAGTAATTCCTCCCGAAAAGAAGATGATAAAATCTTTTACCTAAGAGCAGCCCAACCACTCGCCACGGACGAAAATATCGAGTCCATTCTCACTGCGCTGAAAGAGACTGATAGTCTCGGTTTGAGAGGAGTTTACGAGGATACCATGGCGTCCATTTTGCACAGAAGCAAAGATGCCGAGGCAACTCTCAGTGTCATCCGCCAGAGGGTGAAGACTGCTTCCGGTGGAGAGCGGCGCAGTTTGTTTCGTGTCCTCGGACTAATGGGCGGAGAAAAAACTGAACAGGCTTTGGAACGAATATTTAAGGGTAGCGATGTCGCCGCAAAAGCTGATGCAATTTCCGCCTATTATTCGTGGCCGAATCGTGAACCGCTCGAAAAAGTGGCGGCATTGGCCGCTTCAAAAGAAAAGATCATCACGAAGCCGGCGATGCGCGCTTACACCATTCTTTCCGGTCGTCCCGCTCCGATCACTATTGGCCAATATATAGAAGATTGGCAGAAAGGATTTGAACTGATGCAGGACGACCCTTCTGAACTGGGCCGAATGATCCAGCGCGTGGTGGTGGAGACGCCCCATCCCAGAACGGTAGGCATGCTGAAAGGCTGGCAGGAGCATCCGCGTTATGGACGCCTTTCCAAGGCAGTGGCGACGGCTATGGAGCAGACCTTGAAACGGCTGCCGACGATGGAGAGCGGAAAGGAGCTGAAAGGCTCGAAAGCCCGGGTTGAAGGTTCCAATGCTATGGTTAATGGTTTTCTCGAATCGATATCAAACTGGACTTCTCCGGATACTTATTTCTCCTGGAGTTTCAAAGCGAAACAGGGTGGGGAGTATTCCATTTCTGTTCTGCAAGCTGATATCAGTTCCCGGCCAAGTGACTTTCTCATTTACGTAGGTGGCAAAGAGTTTAAGGGCAAATCCGTTCAAACTCCGAATTTGGAAGAATTCAAAGAGGTGAAACTCGATGGTAAAGTCACCTTACAGGCCGGCGAAGTTTACAAACTGAATCTGCTGGCCGGCGAAAATATCCAGCCCCGAATGATGGATATAAAGGGAGTCGTACTAAAAAAATAGGTCCACTGTCACCGGTCCAAAATTCCAAATCAGGCTCGAGTCTCTATTGAAATAACATTTTGGAACTGCATTTGGAAATTTTCGGCTATCTTGCGAAGTGAATTTCGAAGACCTCAGAGCCATCCTGCAGTACGTGCCCCAATTCAGGGGTGCTACTTTTGTGATCGCTCTGGACGGCAGTGTGATCGAGTCGCCCGATTTTTCGAATATCCTGCTCGATCTCGCCGTGTTGCGCTCGCTTAATATCGATGTGGTTCTGGTTCACGGGGCGGCGTCGCAAATTCGCAGTCTCGGCGAGAAAAGGGGGATTAGTTTGTCAAATTGTGACGGAACCGGAGTGACCGACGAGGCCACCCTGGAGGTGTCAATGGATGCCATTTCCCGGCTCAGCCATTCGATCATGCAAAGTCTCACCACAGTGAAAATCCGCGCTGCTTCGACCAATGCAATCAGGGCAAGGCCGGCGGGTATCATTGGAGGTGTGGATAATCTCTTCAGCGGAACGATCGATCAGGTCGACGGGGCAATGCTGCGGAGTTTTCTTGATCAGAACATTTTACCTGTAGTTCAGCCCCTTGGGTTTGATGCGGATGGCCGGACTCTGCGGGTCAATTCCGACAAGGTCGCGCGGGAAGTTGGGATTGCTCTCAAAGCTTCGAAAATAATTTTTGTGTCGCTGTCCAATCCCCAGGAGACTACCCATTTTGCCTGTCGTCAATGGTCTGCCGAGCAGGCTTCGGCTCTCTTGGAATCCAGTGCGGCAGATAAACTGCCTGCCGGTTTGTTGTCGAAAATCAAAGAAGCAATCCGGGCAACCCGGGATGGTGTGCTGCGGGTTCATTTGATCGGCGTAGCGCGAAACGATGCTCTGTTGGCGGAATTGTTCAGCAACGAAGGCGTTGGTCTGATGGTCTATGCGGATGCCTATCACGAAGTTAGACCCGCTACGAAGGCTGATGCTGATGAAATCTACTCTCTGATTCGGCGGGCTGTGGAGGACGAGCAACTTCTGGAAAGACCGCGTTCAGATATTATCAGTCAAATTGAGGACTACATCGTTCTTGCCATTGATGGAAATGTAGTTGGGTGTGTAGCGATTCACTTCTACGCAGAGCAGAAACTTGCCGAATTAGCCTGCCTGTTTGTGAAGAAAGGGCATAACGGTATGGGATATGGTGGAATCCTCGTGGAAGCGGCGAGGCAGCGTGCGTCAGAATTGCAGGTTGACTGGCTTTTTGCTCTGTCCACCCAGGCGGCTGGTTATCTCCAGAAAGAAGGATTTCAGAAGGAGGATGATCTTTCCCTCCTGCCTCCCAACCGGTTGGAAAAATGGCGGAAAAACAACCGGAACGCCGTGCTGTTAGTTTGCCGGGAGCATATAGAGAAAGAGACGGTTCAGTGACTTGATCGTGGAGTTCACCGGATAACCTCCTGTTCCGGGTGGTCGTCATCTTCGTTTAAAGTCATAACGCTTTCCGAGTTGTCTGCTGCTCTATAGAGAGGATTCGGATCGAATTTACCCTTGAAAAGAGGATCTTCGAGATAGTCGAGTTTTCGAACCTGCTGGACTATACCTTTCGGGGTGAGAATGAGTTGCTGGTCCTGTGGCAATGTCAGCAGTTCGTGCGGAGAATACTTTTTGCCGAGCAGACCGCTCAAACTTTCCGCCATCCGGTGATTATTGGTTCCAAATGTC
>JARGOZ010000236.1 GCA_029213025.1 Verrucomicrobiales bacterium | reverse complement strand
TTCGAAGCTTAATGCCTGGATTCACGCACTTCCAATGAAACAATGAGGTACAGTCGGCGACCTAACAGGGTACAGTTTTGATAAATCTATATATCAAAATCATTCGTTACTCCCCATTCCTTTGTCATTCTCTTTATTTCATCACTCCTGTTTCAGGATCGCCTATGTGATCGCACGTTCAGCAGCGTAGACAAAAACGCTTCTCCGCACGTCGCCATGGTCTTGCGCGAAATCCGGCGGAATGAACGGCTATTCCCGGGTCTTTATCGGGGACGGCCTGATTATGTATACAGGATTGAATATAATTAATATTGATTTCAATAGATATTTCCATTAAACTGTCTGGTTATGAATAGAATTTCTGTGGGGAGATTTTCCAATTTCGAGATTAATACACCTGTCGCGGTTAAAGTCGAAAATGTTGATTTGGTAGTTACCAGATACGGAGAAAGGGAAGTCTCTGTCCTCTTCGGGAAATGCAGACACCATGATCGTGTCGCGGAGGGACAGATAAAGGATGAAACTCTTATCTGCCCGGACAAGGACTGTAAATTTCATGTCGATTCAGGAGTTACCGAAAAAGGTGATTCGGAAAACCTCAAGAAATTCTCCCATCAGATTAAATTCGACTATATTCTTGTCGACCCTGAAGAAATCAGGTCGTGGTATGAATCCAAGGAGAAGTGAGTGATCACAGGTTTCCCGTAAAGTCTACATTCAAGCCGCTTGCGGTCGGCGCAGCGGAATCCGGGCCGCTCAAAAAACAGCAGGACTCCGGTCCCTCCTGCGACATGAAATAATCATTTTCACCCACCTTGTTGTGCGCCACTATTCGGCAGTCAACTCAACGAGCAATGAACCAGGGTGAACCAACGACTCAGCCGATCACGTTCCCCCCGGGCGTTTCCAATGCCTGGGGATTCGCTGCGTTCAATACGTTATCCTTCCAGATGGTAATCGGCAGTCCGATGATCCTTTTTGCAAAGAGTCTGGGAGCCAGTGGAACGGAACTGGGGCTGATCGCCGGAATGCTTCCTCTGCTGACGATCCTGCAGATGGTTGGCGCAAGATTTGTGGGCAAATACGGTCACAAACGCTTTGTCATTACCGGCTGGTCCGTTCGCATCATTTTCGGTGCCTTTCTCATCGCGATTCCCTTCCTCGAAGATCGTCTCGGTCTCCGCGGGCAGTTGATGGCGGTCATCACGATTCTTTTCTTCTTCAACGCTTCCCGTGGATTTTTTTCCTGCGGCTGGCTGCCCTGGATCACCTCGATTCTCCCGCGTGAAATTCGGGGACGCTATCTCACCCGGGAATCCGCGCTTGTGAATATCACCAGCCTGGGAGCCTTCTGCCTCGCAGCCATCGTGCTCGGCAGGACCGCTGACAGCGGAAATTTTGCCGCCTTGTTTGCCGTCAGCACCGTGGCCGGAATCACAAGCCTGTTTTTCCTCACGCGGATTCCCGAAGATCAGGATCCCTACGCCCGTTTCAATGCCTCGACTCCGGTATCCCTGCGCACGATGTTAGGATTGGTGAACTACCGGAGACTTTTGTCCCTCAATGTTTTCTGGTCGATGGCGATAGGCGGGTTGGCGACCTTTTCGATCGTGTTTCTCAGGGAGACCGGGGAAATGTCGGACAGTCGAATCCTTCTCCTGAACTCCGCCGCATTTATTGGAGGCCTTTCCAATCTCTGGCTTCTCGGGAAGTGGCTGGACCGGATCGGGAGTCGCCCCGTCCTCATCGCCACGGGACTGTTTTTCGCCTTTGTGACCATCCTCTGGGCGCTGACTGCGATGGCAAAGATCCCGCAGAGCCTGGGACTTGTTCTGGGCCTCATGTATGCGCTTGGGCTGGGAAGTTCCGCTCTCAATCTTTCCAACACACGACTGGCCATGGCGATCATTCCCGAAACCGGTCGAAGCCACTACTTCGCCGTGTTTTCCGTTGTGAGCAGTGTGGTCCTCGGTTTGTCACCCATCCTCTGGGGACTTTTGATTGATCTTCTCAAAGCTGAGCTTCTTTTTCCCGGGATGGCCTTCTCCGCGTTTACCCTCGTTTTCTGGGGCGTTGCCTTTTTCTTCGGACTGACCTTTATCGCCGCGATCCGACTCGACGAACCCGAGGCCATATCCTTCGACCGAATGCTCCGCAATGTCCTGACGGCAAGCAGGGTCCGCTACTGGATCCGCCTCTGGCCCCGTTGAGACGACGGGCTGGACCAGGCATCCGGAAACAAAACGACCCAGCATAAAAACAGCAATGAACCTGACGCCGAAAGGGCATCGCTACTGGTAGCCACGCCCTTTGGCGTTCTTCCCATTGCCATTTTTGGGATGATCCTTTCCAGCCGCTGAATGTCACACCGCGAAATAGGATTGTCATGCGGCCCGATCCCCTGTAAAAATGCCACTCAGCGCCATGTCCACTGTTGCCCTGTTATCCGATATCCACGGGAACCTCCCCGCTCTCCGGTCCGTGCTCGCGGACGTTAAAGCCAACGGGGCTGACCAGGTCGTGTTTGGTGGCGACATCGTCGGTTATGGCGCCTCTCCGGCGGAATGTCTTGCCCTCGTGCGGGAGACGGGCGGAGATTGTGTTATGGGGAACCACGAGGAGTTTGTCATACGACTCGCGGACAATGGAGAAGTAAGCCTGCCGAATGGGTGGGAAAATAACCCGGTGCAGGCGGGAGTGGTGCATGCCTTTCGCTCGCTGTCGGATGAGGCTGTCGGGTGGATAACGGAACTGCCCCTCGAGATCCCGCTTCGCGGCCGGGCCGTCCTCGCCCACGCCGCCCTCTACCGTCCGGGAGAATGGCCCTACATCCGGGACGCCCTGTCTGCCTCTGCCAGCCTCGGGGAACTGAGGGCCCGCGACCTCGATATCTGCTTCGTGGGTCATGTTCACCGCCTCGCCATCTACGGGGAATCCCGGATCGACAGCGGGGCGTCCGATTATCAACTCGACCGGAAACCGGAGAAGGTGGGCGAAGATCGTTTCCATCTGGCCGAAGATGCGGTATGGGCGGTCACAGTGGGATCAGTCGGCCAGTCTCGCGAAACAGGGGCGGAAAGACATGACGTCCGTGCGACGTGGGTGCTGTGGGACCCGGAAGCGCGCACCGTGGAATTCCACCGCACCGAATATGAGAATAGCGATGCCGCCGCCCGGATCCTCGCGGCAGGTCTGCCTGCGCACTCGGCGAGGCGTCTGCTTGGGGATGACGGCAAGACCGGGTGATTGAGAGTTTTCTCGTTTTAGGACAACCGGCTCAGGCACGGTTTCAGGTAAGCGGAAGTTCCGTTTTTTTGGTTTCGAAACCACTGCATTCATCAACGCTCCGAAAAGTATCGCGAACCAAAATATTCGACGGCGGGACAAACTGAGAAATTTGAGAACCCTGGGAACGCTTCTTATTCCGACCGGTTAATGGGGAATTCTTCAAGGCAGCTTAGCTTTACTCCAGCTGTGGTTCGCTCTTGTGAATGACACGAATGCACCATAGCGTCACTTCAGATGAATCATTCCCTTTCTCTCAGCGAATGTGTCGGGGAAATACGTTTCGAATCCGGCAGGGCCCGGGTATTTGCCACCATCGATGCCGATTATCACGCCGACCGGCACGAGGTAGAGGTAGCCCGCAAAGCTTATATCGCACCTAACGACATGCAGCACATCACGGAACATCGGGAGACCACATGGTTACCCGCAGGAAGTGTCGTTACAGCAGGCTGTGACGCCTACGAAGCGTCGGACGTCGCCCGTGACATTTTCCACTCCTGGGTTCGCCGCGTGAAAGAATAGATTCCCGATTCATGATTGAAGCTTCATGTTCCCTTTACCCTCCGGGCTCAAGACGCGGGTTTCACCGAACAGGTGATGAGATACTGCGGAAATTTTTTATCCGCTTTGACGCCGTGAGCCTCTCCCCAACAGGCTTCCTGAAATCCTTTCAGAAGGAATCCGCAACGCAGTTGACCACCGATGATGTCCTCCAGTGAATGACCGTATTCCAGGATCTCGCAGTTTTGGATTTTAATCCTGAGCTCCTCAGGCTCCAGCGCCTCCAGATCGGAATAAGGAACGCTGTATTGGAGAGTCGGCGTATCAGTGATGTCTAACTGATCTCTTCCAAAAGCAAACGCAATCGGGTTCATCGAAGTAGCAAGGAGCCGGCCGTTAGCTCGTAACACCCGGTAACACTCAGCCCATACGGGTAGAATATCATTCACGAACATGTTTGAGGCGGGATGAACCACCAGATCGAAAGATTCATCCGGAAAACATGACAAGTCTCTAATATCTCCCTGCACCGTATCGATTTCCAATCCATAGGTTTCCGCGGCCATACGATCCAGGCTAAGTTGATTAGAAGAAAAATCATAGACGGTTACATTCGCTCCCAGGGCAGCCAGGACAGGCCCTTGCTGACCGCCTCCTCCAGCCAGACAGAGCAGACTGACCCCGTCCAACGGTCCAAGCCAGTCCTCCGGGACCGGCCGCTTGTCCGGGCTCATCGAAAAACGGTATTCCCCGCTTCTCACCGACTTCATCGTTTCTGCTGAGACGATCGAAGACCAGTTCCCGCCTCTACACGATTCCTTCTCCCAGGCACGAAGATTGTGTTCATCCGGATTCACCTCCCCGGGAATCTACAGCAAGTCTCCACAAAATCGACCTAACTGTATCGGATACCCGCCGATTGGTGAGATGGATTCGGGAAAGCTGAAGATCCAAAAACCTGGCAAGTCCGACAGGAGATTACTCGAAAGTCAATTTTGATCACCTGGGACCTTAATATATCCGCATTGGTCGGCTTGCGGGAATCTGTTTACAGAGAAATTTCAATTTCCCGATTTTAAAACCACCCTAAAACCATGAGCACCGGACCTGCTGTCAGGTAATGCATTGTCGCGATCTGCTGAACGGCAATATTGAGCAAAATTCCGCCATGAGCCACCCCGATGAACCCTATATACACCGGAGGGAGGTCCCTCCGGATCGCGCTCCCCATCGGTATAAGAATTCGATGAATACCAATCGTGACACCATTCCTGAACGTTGCCGTGCATATCGTGGATACCCCATGGATTCGGGTCCTTAGTCCCTACAGACTGGAGTCTTTCGCCACCATAATCGTCAAACCATCCAATGGAACGCAAATTACCTGCAAAAGCTTCCATTGTTCCGGCACGACACGCATACTCCCATTGAGCCTCGGTAGGTAGTGACCACTGCCATCCGTTCGGCAATTTTGACATAAGATTCAGTTTTTTACAGAAACCAAGAGCGTCGTGCCAGCTTACACTTTCCACGGGCAGGTCGGTACCTTTGGTACTCGAAGGGTTGCCTCTCATGACACTTTCCCACAGAACCTGGGTAGTCTCGGTTTTTGCAATCCAAAACCCCTTAGTCAAAGTGACTCGGTGTTTTCTTTCATTAGAATCTCTCAGCGGTTCGTTCGCAGGACTTCCCATAAGGAACGTCCCAGCGGGGCACCAAATCATATCGATTCCTTTGAAGGCTCTGACTTCACCAGCCCGGTTTCCCGTCATATCACGGGACGAAAGAGAAACGGATGAATTTGGCGCCTCTGGAAATTTTGGCAAATCGCTTCCCCCGGACTTCGATGTATTATTAGTTTTCGCTACTTCAGTGACATTCTTCGGTTCCAGGTTTTCGCTGTTGTCAGATTCTTTTGCAGCAAGTGCTGCTTCAAGTTTCGAAATCTTCTGTTGTAGAGAGACGAGGTTAGACTGCCCATTAATTCTTTCCCGCTTTTGATTGTCTTTCACTGATTCCACAAAGGCGAATTCCAGGCCTGCCGGATCAAGCTTGTTATACTCAGCAGGTTCGTGAGATGAAATCCTACTATTTTCTTTTGCTATCCTTCGTGAAGTCTCACGTACTTCCATTCGGGTAGAGGCGAATACTTTCATAATAGTAAGACCTGGTGTAGCCATATTTTTTGTCAAAACACCTGTGAAAAGTCCGTCGATTGCCTTTTGTCCGACATCTGCAGAGTAGCTTATTAAAGTGCCACTGGGAGGGGTAACTCGTGCCAGACCTCCCGGGCTACCAATTAGCGACCGGGTTTCAGAGGATGCGGACTCAAGTGGGTTATCCCGACAGCAATCCAGGACGACAAGTTTTACCCTTGCACGTGTCGCATCGAGATCGTCTAACATAGCTTGCAGGGCGATCGCCTCATTGCCCAAACGCCGCTTCATCCTTCGCACATCATCGCTAACCCTTGAGACAGCAGTATCAGAGACTAAAAGGAAATTTTCACCGTGATATTCTACACCGTGTCCGGCAAAATAAATGAGCGCGCAATCGGAATCTTCTGCTTTGGAAATAAACTGATCAAAGACTGATTCAGCGTTGTTCTGTGTGACATCAGTCAGCAAGATCGTGTCGAAAGGGGGAACTGCTTTCTTTAGGGTATCCGCCATCAATCGAGCATCACTTACGGCCACCTCCAATTGCTGATCAGGTGGAAGAAACTTGTAATTGTCTACCCCAATCACTAACGCAAATCTCCCGCTTGAAGATCCTGGTGAATCCGGGCGCGGCGATGGCTGGCTTTCACCGCCAACTTTCGAATCAACAGGCCCTATCGCTCTGACACTTTGAGGAATCGCCTTATTCGAAAGAATCATCCAACCAAAGAGCCCGCAAATGCAAAAAACCGTCAAACCCAAAGCAGCTCTCTTGTTTCGCTTTTCAAACTTTACATTTTCGTAGCGTTCGTTCGGAATAGATATTGCCTCTTTTGACAATTCAAATTCTGGAACAATTGTTTCAATTCGCTGCCATTGCCTGGATAACTCCTGGCAGAAAAGTGTTTCGGAACTAATTTCATGACGTTCCCACTTTCTACATAGGTCGTCGAAGTCAAACGGCCCGGTAACTTTCTCTTCAACAAAAAGATAAAATTTCATCCTGAGTAACCACTGTGGATTTTTTGAACCATTGACGGAATTGAAAAATCCGAAATAGACAATTGATTGAGATTTGCTTTTTTCAAGGTTTTGTATCGGGAATAGAAGGGGCCGACAATTGTGCCACAGCAAACACTCGCCGGTCCTCATCTGAATATACAATATTTCCTCGATGATTACCTCGAGCTATCATGTGATAGACGGCCCCTTCAAATTCGATTCCCGGGAGTCGTGGCATTCAGAAATATCGTCGAAGTTTTCGAAATATAAAAAGACCGCGCGTGCCCCCCCTTTCCTTGAAAAATCCCAAGAAAAAAACAGCAACGTCTGATCCGGTTGTAACTCAATGTATTTTATTTTGCCTCCGCATCGATCCCTGGTTGCAGCGCGGCCTGGCCGTTCTAGAGTAGCCTAAATGAAAGGAAGGAAATCTCAAAATCCCTCCCCTTCTCCCGAAGAAAACTTTTCATACTGGTGTTTCATCAGTTACCGCCACGTTGACAACAGAGAACAGGACCGGAAATGGGCTTCCTGGATCCACCAGGAAATTGAACGCTATGAGGTGCCTGCTGAATTGGTCGGAGAGATTAACTCGCGACGGATCTGGAGGCGGGACGAAGTTTCCGTGACCCAATCCACCTCGATGGAGGGGTATACTATGATCCCGACAAAGAACTTCTTTCTTATTCGGATGGTGATGTGATCACCCATCAGGACGTGTCGCTTCCCGGAAGCAACTTAGAGACTCTTTGTGAAATCGCCGAATCCCTTTGTGGATACCAGGTTTCGAACGAAGCGCTGCTGGAACGGGTCGACCCGGAGAAAGCCCTCCAAATATTGGAGCCTTTCTTCAAGGATAAAAGAGATACCATTCCCCTGTCCGTTCAGGACGTTTTCGAAACGCCATGAGGAACTTCGCCGGCCTGTCCGGCGATCCGATTCGGCACGTTTTTGGCGCCGTTGAATGGCATCAGAAAGAGGGGGCGAAACTGAACTGATAGAACTTTCCTTTTCCAAGGCCAAAAGCAGGCTGACTAAAGTCCCGCAGGACAGGGGGAGCAGGCGTCACGCACGGTTCTGTGAGAGCCTGAGGGGGAAGTTCCCTCGGGCTACTCGACAAAATGATGTTACCATGGCTCTTTCCCTGTCCAATACCTCAAACCCTCATGATATCTTAATTGTGAATCAAACGCCACGGATACTAAACATGAACCTATCGTGATGGAGACAGAGCCTAAAGAATCCGCTTCTGCCCTTTGGGAATCCCTTCCCCGAATTCGAGAGCACCTGGAGGATTGCGACCTGCCTGTCTTTGATCGAATCGCTCCCATCTTAATTTCCGCCCCAAATGAAACCTCATTTTGCGACTTGGCTGCTGCCGGGTTTCCCCGGATCGCGACCAACTTCGCCACCGAGCATTTTCTTCAGTTTCGAGAAAGATTCAACACTGCCAGTCTGCAAGTTAGAAGTTTCAGCAAAGTAGTTTCGATCGAAGTCGATTTTCAACGCAAAGTCGCCAAACTCAGATTTATTTCCCTGCCAAAAGATGATTTCCGCCCAGTCCCAAAATGGAATGGACTTGCTGGCAAATATGATAGTCTGCTGGCTGATGTTGCAAGCTGGAGCGGTTCGTGGAATGAAGCTTTTCATAACATTCCCAGTTCGATCGACGAAATTATAGGCCAGATCGATCAAGATTCAGAGCCCGTATATGCCTGCCAAATGCTTAAGGCTTTCATGATTCTCAAAGGCGGACTTCAATGGAATGATGAAAGGGTCTGGGGTCAGCTGGACCGGATCTCGCGAAAAAGCGGGCTGTCCTGGGCTGCGGCAGCATCCTACCTTCTGGGCAAATACCATGACCTTGATTCTTCAAAAGCTACAGACCCCGCAGTTCGTCATTCAAAAAATCTGAAAAGCCTCAAATGTTTCCGTCAACTATCCAGGGTCATGCCGGGACCGGTGCCCTTGTCGTCGGACATAGAAATTCTACTCCCCGGTATCCGAAGCGAAGCTCCTCCGGAACAGTTCGCCGGTTTTTCTGACATAGGCGACCCTACTGTTACCATGGTCTTCCCACCCTATCGCTACTACGCTGCTCGCACTATTGCAGCCGTACAAGCGGCCCTTAATGAAGGCCGAATGGATAGCTTTGCCCAAGCTGTCGAGGAGACGAGATACGCTGTCCAATTGAGGCGAAATCAAGGTCTGGACAGCATGTTCCTGGACATCAACATCGATCTTTGTGACGCCGCCCAAAAATCTTATGTGCATCACACAGATAGTTCAGCGATAGACCGCTCTGTTCTCAGGGAAAGATTCGAAACAATCATCGCACAATGCGAAAGTCGTCGGGCAATTTACGAAATAGCTGAGGCAAAGCGCCTGGAATGGCGGGCTAACTGCTGGGCGGGCATCGCTTACGCCACCCGTGGGAGCGAACGTGACTATGCATTGAAACAGGTTCGGCATTTTGTTGAGCGCACAGCAAAAGCCCGGTGTGGTCGTGTCTCCTTTTTCAAAACAGACGGAATTTACCACCTTGCCCATCACACGGAGCATGGTGACCATGTTGCCGACTGGAATGCTTTCGTTGACAATCTTATGATTACCTGCGCGGGGAGCCAGCCGCAAAATGAAGACAGGCAAAAGTGTTCGGGTGTTGTATTTCTCAGCCATAACAGCAAGGATAAGAGCTTTGTCGCAGAAGTTGCGTCCAGCCTCAAAAAAAGGGGTATCGGAGTTTGGCTCGATCAATGGGATTTAAGACCCGGGACCAACTGGGTTTGGGAATTACAACGAATCATCGAGGAGTGCCGCAGCGCTGCAATCTTCTTTGGAGGCAACGGTTTGGGAAAGTGGCAGGAGAAAGAAATCAGTGCTCTGATTATAGAGGAGGTTGATCGCTCGCTGGCCCTTGTATCAGTCATTCTCCCTGGTGCGACCCCGGATCTGAAACTCCCCTCATTCCTGCGACCTTCTCAAAATTTCGATTTCCGAGAAGCTGACAGGCTAAAGCTAAAGAATAATACTGACAAATTGATCGGTTTTCTTGCGCCTCGTTCGACCGTCTGAAACTTCTTATTGATTAGAATTTGGTTTTTCAAGGAAGAAAATCAAGGCCCTTCGGACCGGCGGGATGGATGGGGGCAAAGAGAAACTCTCGATGAGGAAGCTCTTTGACGACAGTGCCCGTCCCTTTTACTTTTTCCGGGTCTTGCTTTGTATTATCGGGATATCGCAGGGGATGGTTCTCCGCGATGAAAGCCTCACTGATCCGGCAGTCTATATCCGGATTATCGCTGCGGTCATTTTTCTGATCGGTATCGTCGTTAATAAGTCCGCTTTGAATGCAGTCCTGGCGTTCGTGATGTTCGCTCTCTTAATTGCCTACATCACCGGGCCGGTTTGGTCGGCGCTGGTCTCCAGTTTTCTCTGAGATGAGGTTTCGTTCGAGAACCCGGTATAGTGCCTCCGCTCGAACCGGTTTCGCCAGGTAATCATCCATCCCGAAGCTGAGACAATTTTCCCGGTCTCCTTCCATCGCATTTGCCGTCATTGCAATAATAGGGATATGCGTGCCGTTTTTCTTTTCGCTTTCCCGGATGATGGTGGTGGTTTCGTAGCCGTCCATTTCCGGCATCCGCATATCCATGAGGATCCCGTCGAAGGTGCCGACTTTCAGTTTTTCGAGGGCTTCTATGCCGTTATTTGCCAGCACGACATGATGACCTGCCTCTTCGAGGAACTGAGTCGCCACGATCTGATTGACCCGCCCGTCTTCGACGAGGAGGAGTTTCAGCCGGGGCACATCGCGTGTCGGAGTTTCGACTTTCTTTTC
>JARGOZ010000235.1:7617-10805 GCA_029213025.1 Verrucomicrobiales bacterium | reverse complement strand
GAAAAAATGCTGATGCCGATCCCGACGCACACACCACAGACGCGGGGTCAAGAAGTCCCGCAACTCTCACTTCAGTGACGGGTGAGGACAATTCTTTACGCCGTGGCGGTGTGTGCATGTAAGTATAGTAAATGCCGATCTCCACGTAATTTTGAGAAAACCCTGTAACTTTCTGGAGCGCACTCAAGCTGAAAACGACCGGGCCAAAAACCATGAATATGGGGTAAGGTATCTAAAAATGGGGTGAAAGCTTCAATACTTTCTTCACCTGCTAGAGAGTCGCGCCAATTAATTGGATTGGATTAGTCGGTGGCGTTATCTTTTTAGTTTGCAGGTTAATGAGTTGCTGAACAAGTGAAAGACTTTGCATTGAACGATCCCCCTGGTAATCAGGAATCGCGTAAACCTGGCCCTGAAAAGCAACTTCGACCCGGGGCCTGGACGTTAATTCGGCAAATCGGACGACTTTAAATATCGGTTCCCCTTCGATTTCAGGCCCGTAGTATTCTCCATTTTCGAGTTGGAGGCGTGCTAACTCTCCAAGATAGTAGAGGATTCCTTCTGGAGACCGGGTCGTTATTTCTGAAGTGAAAAACGTAGTATTGGACACAGAATCAGTAATTGATATCGAATAGCTTTCGGAAGCGTCTTTTTCTTCGGTAAATACTTTTTCTATCTTGTTCGGAAATTGAGGGTCGCCTGAGAATTCTGTTACTATTTTCTTTTTTTGAGCAGCTTCTTTAATCGGATTGAATTTGATTTCCCGGATATCATCTATAATTTCCCGGAACTTCTCGAATTCGTCTCGATTTCGCGGGTCATTTTCGTAAGTATTTCCGTTTTTTGTGGTGAATTCCTCAACAAGAAGATATGCCAAAACCTGAGGTCTCCAGTTTTGATCGAAGAAATATTTTATTCGTTTTGTGGAGACCGGAGCCATGAAGCCCTCCATAAACTCTGAGTCATCGTCAAGTATCGTCAACCCCATGGTAGGACTGTCTTGAGCAGAAGCGGTAGCCTGAGTGTTGAACAAACCGGTAACAGCGGCGGGGCCGAAAGCAAATGATGTAGGGCCCAGAGCTACGCGATTGGTTCTTGTCGTGCCGATGTTCGTGACTGTTGTTATTGTCATTGGTTCTCGTTTCGATGCTCTGAGAACGTTGATAAATAGTTGTTCCACCCGGTGCTGTTGCACTGTCTTATTAAAGGACATTGCCTGGGTTGACAGAGGATGATGTGAACAGGAAGAAAGTGGCAGAACACAGGCTGCCGCTATTGAAGGTATGATGTATAAGCGATTCATGCTAAGAGGTTTGTTCCTGTTCACCAAATCACAAACATTTATTTGTTTGTCAATAATGTTTTTAAATTTTTTTTGAGGAGATCTGTAAGCGCATCGGGAATTTATCCGGGAAGTGTGATTGTCGAATATCAGCATCCGAGTGTTCCAAAGACAGCAGGAACGGTGTCCACCACCAGCTAATGATGGACACCTAAATTGTTGGTATGAAGCTTTTTTTAGCTCTTTGCTATCTTGTTTTCTTTCTCCTTTTCCGCTTCCACCTTTCCGGTATGCTTACCTACCACCGGCTTTTGCGTAGCCTGCTGTTTTTCAGCTTCCATATGGATGAACTCGAAGGCCTTGCGAGAAACCATCTCTATTTTCGGCAGGTCATCACGATAGTAGGTATTGGTTTCCTTCCATTCATCACCATCCTTGTAGGAACGGGACAGGCTGACCGAGAAGTAAGTATTACCGTCTTTGGTCTGATTCGACCAGACGGTGGCTTTTACACCTCCGGCACGGAATGAAGTTTCCGGTCGTTGCGGTTGATTTACAGTAGTCATTGATTACCTCCAGTTTGTTGTTTATACATGACTTCGTTAAGTTCGAGTTTTTCTCGAATGATAAGGCGGTCGGTTAGTTTCGGCTTTCGCAGGCACCTGAAATCGACCGTCTTTTCTCCGCGCCTGGTACGTTTAAACACGGCGCGGACATCTTCGGGACGCACCCCGGCCAGATCACAGGTGATTTCAAAATCACTTTCCGGACCGGACTGCGCGAGCCAGGCTTTTGCTGCCGCACGCTCTTTGCGATTGCACAGTTTCTTTGACTGACTGCGCGCATCCACCAGAGCCTGTACGATAACAGCCAGCCAGAGAGCCCTGCAAAGCATCGGATCCCCCCATGCTCCGTCATCAGTTTCGTTAGGATCTTCCATATACTTCACTCCTTGTTGTTAAAAAGGGGCACTCGCCCCGGAAACATGGAAACTACAGAAATGACTGATGACACGGAAGTCCTTGCGGTGCATTTTTCCACCTGCGGTTGTATTTTGGCAACAGGCACAGCATTTCCCTCATTCTCCTGCTTCCCTAATCAACCCCGTTGCTGAATGATTGCCACTCAACCAAACACGGAGTAACAAAATGACAGATCGCTATTTAACACTAAAACAGGTTTTGGACCGAGTGCCCTACAGCCGCACTGAATGGTATCGCGGCATGAAAGACGGCAGATTCCCGGCTTAGTATAAACGCAGACCCGATAAACCAGGCTCACGGGGAGTATGCTGGAGGGAATCGGAGATCGAAGGACTGCTCAACTGGATTCACGACAACGGCAGCGACGACCGGTAAACACAAAAAGGGGAAGTCCTGCCTTGGTGCAAGACTTCCCTTTTATCCATTCGATAGCCGGATATTACCGGAGCCTTCTTAAGCGATTGAACAAATCCAGCCCATCGTGGATTTTGTTCAGCCTGCTGTTGTGCTTTTTGTCGTTTAACCGGATCTCACCATCAACATTCTTTCGCTGACGTTCAATTTGCTTTGCCTCCTCTTTTGTCAACTGCGCTCCGGGGACCAGTCGCATTTGTCTGGTCACCTGTGAATCTGTGCCGACCGCGCTGTAGCCTGCTTTCTTTGTGGAGGTGCAGCCCGCGAGAACTGCAACGGCGATTAATATAAGTCCTGTCGTTTTCATCATATACTTGATAGTTGAAGTGAAAGACTTTGCTTTATGCTTCGCCTTTCTATATATAGAAACGGACAGTATCTGCATATATTCATATATATTAAATATTTATATATAAATATCCTGGATGCTGGTAGAGAAATAGTGAATAATGGAGGTGTGTTTCGGCTTAATCAAGATCGGTTAACCGTGGTCTTAATGTTACACAAAT
>JARGOZ010000235.1:0-7607 GCA_029213025.1 Verrucomicrobiales bacterium | reverse complement strand
GGGTAATGATAATTAATCCTGCTGGAAAGACGTGAAATAACAGTGGTTTAAGTAGCGAATTCAAGTCCCTCCGGAGCCACCATCGTTAAAATCCCTTAATGTTTCAGAATGTCCCCGGAAAGGGCAGCCTCTCTTGCTTTAAAGGAAATATATTCGCCGTTTTCAGTTCCGAAATGAACCGGGATAAACCGTTGTTACCCACAAAAAAACGGGTAACAAAACGGGTACTGTTTTACTATGACTTCCCTATCGTTCTCAATCGATTTAGGCTGTTGGAATGCTACTCAATGATATCAGAATCAGGAATGCAAAAGGAAGGGGTAAAGTTTACCGGCTCAGGGATGGCGACGGTCTTTTTCTGGTGGTTCGTCCAAATGGCAGAAAATTCTGGCAATACAGATATAGGCATCTTGAAAAAGAAAAGACCGTATCTTTTGGTTCCTATCCTTCTGTATGTCTGTCTGATGCCAGGAAAAGAAAGTCAGAGGCGAAAGAATTGATCGAGAAAGGCAAATGTCCTAGTCAAGCAAAGAAGGTGGCAAAACGGGAAGCCGTTTTCCGCGATCGAAATACTTTTTGTGTTGTAGCTGAAGAATGGCATGGCAGGAACACTGAAATCTGGAGTGCAGTGCACGGGAAGAAAGTATGGCAGCGGCTCAATAATCCTGTACTCCCGTATCTCGGAAACAGACCGATAGGCGATATCGAACCGCTTGAACTGCTGGAAGTGATTCAGAGAATCGAAGCTAAAGGAGCTACCCACATGGCAAAAAGGGTTCTTCAGTTCTGTTCAGCAATCTTCAAGTTTGCGATCGTCACGGGCAGGGCGAAACAAAATATCGCCGCCGGGCTTGTTGTGGCGCTGCGACCTCACCGGACGAAGAATTATCCGTGTTTACGTGAATCTGAAATCGAGGGGTTTCTGGAATCATTTACAAAACTGGCAACTCATCAACAGAACAAAAATGCATTCCTTCTGCTCCTGATGACCGCGCTGCGCACGGGTGAGCTGAGGTATGGAAAGTGGGCTGATATCGACTGGGAGAAGAGGCAATGGCTAATACCTGCGGGCTATACTAAAATGAAACGGGATCATATTGTTCCGCTGTCCGATTATTCGCTGGCAATTCTTCACGATCAAAAGAAAATAAGCGGAAACGGGCAATGGATCTTTCCCAATCTGCAGAACCGGGTTCATCCGGTGATGAGTGAAGGGACCATATTGTCGCTCATAAACCGGATGGGATACAAAGGGCAAATTGTCGGCCACGGGTTCCGCTCCATGTTTTCGACAATCATGAACGAAAACGGTTTTAATCGCGATGCCATAGAACGGCAGCTTGCCCATGTGGAAAGTAATATGGTGCGGGCGGCCTACAATCGCGCTGAATATATGCAGGAAAGACGTGAAATGATGCAGTGGTGGTCGGATTTCATAGAGTCAAAGCTGCCCGATTCAGAAAAGATCCGATCAAACGAATCCTCCAATGATAATAAGTCGAAGGCATATCACGCTTCGCAGAAGTTTTCTGTATTCTGGAAAATTCCAACTACTACCTACAACTTTGTTGCTTCGGAAACTGTTATCGTGGACTAGCTATAGCAAGGCTCTGTTTAATCTACCGGTAATTTTGTTTTATTACGTAGATCTCCTGCAAAAAGGCAACGCAAATGCCGCCCAGGCCTCTGAGGAGCGATAAAGCACTAACGGAATAAATTCGAAAGGAAGAATTGTATCATCAAATCGAGCTGTATTGCCTTCTAGTTTTGGATGATATTTACGGCAGTGCCGAATTTTTTAGAATTAGGTGTTTCGAGGCAGGCATCCTGTAACATTGAAAATCCAGCTCGCAGCAAGAGTACTTCGTTTTCCTGAAAAAGAGCGTCATTGCCCCGTGTGCTCCACGATAATCTCCGCTGCGGAAGCCCAGGGTTTCCCGTTAACTTCTGACAGAATACGGACCAGAACGTAGCGCCCCTTCACGGTCGGCCTGCATTCAACCGTCTGCAGTTGTCTACTCTTCCCAAAGGTGGCTTTTGCTGCTACCGATGAGAAGCTCCCGGGGTCGTCGCTGACTAAGAATTCGCAATCTTCGAAGGAGCCGTCCCAACTATTGATAGTATCCTGACGGACCAGATAGTGAATCGCTTTTATTTCAACGCTTTTCCTCAGGTCGATTACCAGTTCATGGGGATGTGTGTCTTCTTTTTTCCCCCTTCTGGTATGCCAATAAGTAGCGGAAGATCCATCTATCGCCTGAGCGCCGCCCCTGTCTTTTGCATGATCACTGCTCGAACGGACGAGAAGTGTATTCTTTACAAAGTTTCTGTGATTTTCCTCCAGCCGGTAGTTCCACGGAAACTGCCCGGTTTTGTAATACAGAGGTAATGGCAGTGATTCGATCTTCCACCCTGCGCGGTATTGGATTCTTCCGGAGTCCGAACGTGGTATAGATTTCAGCTCTTCGAAGGATATCCGGATGTTACCCTCGTTATCCGCTGTCAATGGATCTCCGAATTCTCGCAGATTGGTATCCTTTTCGGTTTTTGTGTAGAATACCGGGTTTGCCAGTTCCCCCGGTATGTGTTCCGGTCGAAGGATAACTTCGCCGTCCAGCCAGGTGAATGTGAATTCAGGTTCCGGCAGAGACAGAATTTCAGCGTATTCGTCTTCGAAATCGCTCTTTACCTTCAGATAGGCTGTTTCCAGCAATTCCACGGAATATCCCAGCCGATTGCAAAGCAGGTACCAGAACGCTTCCCCACGGTAGAAAATGGACTTACTCTCCAGCGTGGCGACTTCAGAGGCGATTCTGCGGAAACTCTCCACCCCGTATTCTCCGGCAAGGGCTTCTGCTAAAAGGAATCCGTGGCCGTAGGCATTACCTTTACCGTTCAGCATATCCGAAAAGGAAACCGGTTTTCCCCAGCGTTCATTGGCCAGCGTTTGCAGAACCCGGTGAGTTTGCATAGGTGTCAAACCTTCTCTGTCTGGAAGTGATTCACACCAGGTTGCTACTCCTTCATGGAAAATCTGCATTGCCTGGAAATGCCTTTTCAGTTTGCCGTCGCTCAGTGTCTCGAGAAACACGTGAGCCAGTTCATGTCGCAACACTTCTTCTGTGGGAAATTTTTCCGCCATTCCCAGCGCATCTCTCCCAAGACGAACCATATTCCAGTTGGCCACACCTACTGTTCCCGTTTGATCAAACTCACTGGTAATGACAACTCTTGACCGGGGCTCGTGTTTCACCGGATCGAATATCTTCTGAACGGCCTTATAGTGATCGTCGGCTGAGTCGATTAGTGGCTGGAGAACCGGTAGATCTTTTTTATCACAGGAAAATTCGAGGTGTTCCGTTTGAATAATCGATGCTCTTTCCCTGTTGGTGCGGGAAACGACAGCGAGGCTGATGATGCAGGCGGCAACTGATGCAGCGCGAACGGCCCAGGGAAAATACCGGCCTGCGGTTATCCGGTTGCGATTCGCCCGGCGTGTATTGGTTCTTTTTCCTCTCAATTGCCTGATGAAGCTCAAATACGATAGAAACAGCCCGACAGGTAATAAGATCGCCAAATGAGGAAAAAACTGAATTCCGAAAATCACACCATTTGAGTCGGAGTACAAACGCGAGGCCAGGACCATTAGGCATACCAGCCAAAGATATCCAAAGCCGGTGGAACTCCAAATCAAGAAAGCCGCGGCCATGGAACAGGTGGTCAAAAATATATAGTAGATACTTCGGCTCAGATTCGAATCAATTTTCGCGGGATCCCCTGCCAGTCTGATCCACACTATCGCCGCTAAAACAATCATTCCCGCAACCGCCGCATGAATCAGAAAAGTGACGATGACCCTGGCCAGCCACCACTTCCAGACAGGGACGGGTAGCGAGATCGCAAAATGTAGCGGACGGTGAATCTTTTCCGTAAAGCTCAAATGGGACATCACAAGAATCCAGATGCCCGGAATAACCAGAAAAAGCTGAGTATCCACGGCAAACAGGGGAACAGAAACAGGCACTATGATCCAACTGGTTAAAAGCAGGGAAATACCCGTAATGAGCAGGCTGGCGACAAACCGGGATTGCAGGTCGACAAACGCGACAGAAAAAATTTGAACCCAGCTTCGCCACTGAAAACCAATTGAGGCTGAGAGAAATCTATCCTTCATCTTCAGATTCGTTTTGCATAGATTCAATTACCGGCTTGGGATCAAAGCCCCGTCGGTCGAGTGCTGCTACTGAACCACGCAGTAATCCGTTCCAGAAGAATGCCCCCCGCTTCAGGCTGAACAGCGTGTTTACTTCCGGCTTTGCCAGAGCCAGTCGACCCACTTCACGGATCCATGAGTTGAATTCCTCTTCGCCAAGCTGTTTTTCGATTTTATCGAGGATTCCACTACTGAAAATGTGGCTGTTTTTCGATTGGTGTATTATGCCGGGCCAGTTTTCGAGACTGTTTCCGGAAAGCAAATCAAAGTATTTCCGGGTTTGTGACTGATCATCGGTAGCGGAGGAAATCAAGACCATCGGTAGACCGGCAGTGACCCAGCCGTGCCTCTCGCGATGGCGGGCACTGATGATCATCGAGTCAATAAAACAGTCCAGTTGCGATCTTGCGAAATCAATTTCCGTTCGTTCTTTTTGGTTTTCTTTTCTCTCCCAGTTGGCAACAAATACCACGGCATCTCCAGAGACTTGTTTTGCCCACGCGGATGACTCGTTCTTTTCTACGTCGGGTGATTTTACTATTAACCAGCGCTCCGGCCACCACCTTGGTTCAAGCCTCCGGCGTGCGTTCTCGAGGAGAACTGCGATTTCCCTGATCATCTTCCGGTCTTTCTCTTCTTCCGCCTTGTCATCCGGGTTAACTTTGTAGTAGCTGAGTTCAACGAGCGTTGCCCCCGATCTGGCCTGATGATCGACAGTAAAAGCCAGAAAATACTCTAAGTCGAGCCGTGCAGGCATTTGATTGATTGCGACACGAAAGGTCAGAAACAGTGTCGGTATACTGATGATCACGATAGCTGCTACAACCCGGTCAGAAAGATTGGAAACGCGGGTAAAACAGTTTCTCCATTGCCCCGATTGAACGACCTGGTCGATCGTCAGAATTCCAATCATTGCTATACAGCCGGTTGTGATGGTGTGAAAGATCAGTTTCCATGGTAAAACGGAAAGGTCACTCAGGGAACGTTCCTCTTCTATAAGTCGAAGAGCGGGTATCATTTGCAGCAGGGATATTGTCGCAGCACCTGAAGCATTGAGATAGGTCAGAACTGCCATGATAACGAGATATACATACCACCGGTATTTGCCAATCATCGAAACCAGAAAGATCACTGTGACGACAAACCAGTTGAAGGTCGAAAGTCGAACAAGTGGATAAATGATCGATTGCCACGAACTCAATTGGGCCTGAGGAGTTACCGCAGCGATACATGAGAAATACACCAGGCTGATGAGCATCACTGCAAACCAGCAGAAAACTACCTTGCTGATCAAAATGTGCCAGCGTGGTATAGGTAGACCGGCCAGAAACTGACAGGTCCGGCTTTGGCTCTCGCGAGTATATAATTGAAACGCGAGAAAGTTTGCTGTGATTATTGCAAAAAGCGGCCAACTCATAAATGCCATGCTGAACGAACCGCGGGAAAGGTATTTTGCCGCATCGATTTTGTAGTAGAGCAGGGCGAAACACAACAGACAGAATCCGCATTGGGACACCAGAAACCATCGGTGCCCGGACCATTCTTTTGCAAAGTTGGCGATGAGACTTTTCATGAGACCCGCGATTGCCAGGCCACATGTGCCAGGAAGATTTCCTCCAGAGTCGCGGATTGAATCCCGCACTGGTCCGGTAAGCGGTCCCGAACATCTTTACCAGAGTGTTTCACAAAAAGTTTACCGTCTTCTTTTTGCTGTAAAACGACTGCATCTTCGGGAATCCCGCTTTCATCGCAGTTGGAAATACAGACGACCTGCTTCATCAGAAGATCCAGTGGCCCCTCATGTAGTAACTTTCCCCGGTGAAGAATGCCCACCGTATCCGCACACTGCTCGACTTCATTCACAAGGTGGCTGGAAAAAAATGTAGTTGTCCCTTTTTCTCCCGCCTCAGTTATGACGATGTCCATAAACTCCCGCCGGGCTACAGGATCGAGACCGGCGGTCGGTTCATCGAGAATCAGTATTCCCGGCTGACTGGACAAAGCCAGCGCCAGCGCCAGTTTCGTTTTCATGCCCCCCGACATTTCTGTAACGGATTTGTTTGCGGGTAATTGGAAACGCATGAGCAGGGATTCAAATTGTGACTGTTTCCAATCCGGGTAAAACGCACGGACGAACTTCGCAAGCCGGTGGGGCTTCATCCATGGATAGAAAAACTGCTCCTGTGAAACGTAGGCTAGATGACGGCGACTCCGCGGCGAAACCCGTTTTTGCCATTCGCCCAGTATGCAAATTTCTCCGTGAGCCGGGGGCAGAATTCCCATCAACATTTTGATTGTCGATGTCTTGCCCGCGCCGTTAACTCCCAGAAATCCATAGATCGAGCCTTTCGGGACTTTCAGAGACAATTGATCGACGGCAATTGTACTGCCGTAGAGACAGGTGATATCGCATGCTTCGAGGGCTGTCATACTACCTTGATTACTCAATGAAATTTTCTTTTTCAAGTCACTTATAAGAAAGGTTTCGACTGAAGAGCAACTCGATTTGTCACGCCATATTTGTCGGGGGGC
Source organism: Verrucomicrobiales bacterium (assembly GCA_029213025.1). Lineage (GTDB taxonomy): Bacteria > Verrucomicrobiota > Verrucomicrobiia > Verrucomicrobiales > DEV007 > Arctic95D-9. Next base: position 862 of record JARGOZ010000235.1, on the reverse strand, counting down.
ATCGTATTGATCAAACAACGATTGACTACAGTTGCATCTCCTGATAGTCGGTTATTGAAAGGATCACCGAATCGATAATTTCCTGACTTACTATCGCGTGATGATTCAATTCCCATTCCAACCGCGGGGCTCAGAAGTGGGACGAAAGGTTCTTCCAATTTCTCTCCATGATGTTCCTGCCCGAGCCGGGAACATCAGCGTCTACGTGTTGCCGCATAGAGGCACTTGTTAGGCGGCAGGTCAACTGGAACCCTCTGAGCTACTTCACAATTCTCCGTAAAACATGCTTGGTACTCTTCATTTCGGTGAAACGGGAATCGATTGTCGCCACTTCTTCACCGTAATGATAAAAAATCCGAATCTGGCGTCGTTCCGGATTCTCGATCTGCCAATTGCGAAAATCCCCCGCCTTCAACCCGCCGCTTCCGTCCGGTTTAAAGACCTGGAATCGGCCTTCCTCGAACTTAAACACCTCGGTTCCAGCAGAATTCTTTTGCGTCCAGCTCGTCCCGACGAGATGATGCACTGCGAGTTCGTCGATCTTCACGCTTCCCGCACCGATCTCGGCATTGAGTTGAAACACTTCCAGCGTCTCCTTCGCCAGTTTTGCCTGTTCCAGATCTCCTGTGCCCGTCAATATCTTCTGCAGTTTTCTGAGTTCAGAAACGTAAGTCTCATTGATTGGGCCCACCGCCTTCTCCAGCGCGTCATTTCTCCTTTCCCGCAGATCGTTCAACCTCCGATACCCCGTTTTTTCATTCTCGGAAAGCTCCACCGGAGATTCCTTCACGTGGCCCATCTCTTCCTTCACCTTCAGAGCCCCTTCCAAATCCCCGGCTGAACTCATGGTTTCTAAAAGCCT
>JARGOZ010000005.1:71170-91977 GCA_029213025.1 Verrucomicrobiales bacterium | reverse complement strand
CTACAACCCTTCCACAATGACCGATTACAACGATTACTCGGATCGCTACAACATTGTATCCCAAAGTGAGCCTGAATCGATTTTCCGTACAGAAGGTGGACAAATGAGCGCCACGCCGGTTCCTGAAGGTACCGCTGCTGAACCGGTTCCGGAAGCTGCTCCCGAATCATCTCCAAGAAGACGGACCAGCCTGTTTAATCGACTGTTCAGGAAGCGGAACTAAGCCGTTTTATCAATTCACCTCGTTGTCCGGGCAAGTTTCCGAAATGGTTCTCAAGGGATTCCAACGGATTAATCTGTGGATGGACAATACCGAGGATTAGGGCCGTTTGTTTCTCAAAATGAGTCACTGCTCTCAGGTCGACATCCGTGGAGTCGAGGTAATTTAATCCCCGGTTCAGCAAATCTTCCAGTTCCGGTATTGGCGTCTCCGGTTCGGCGGCTTTGTCAATGAGCTTCACGAAATAGGAGGCGGCGAGGGTTTGGACGTAACTGCGTCTGAGACCGGCCCGCGGATTGATCACGGAAAGATCTTTCAAAATGTGGAGATCCCCTTTTCTGGCGGTGTGAACCTCGATTTCACAGTAATAGAACAGGTCGATCTTTCCGGAAAAAGGACTCTTCGGCCTGCGCGCTCCTTTGGCGACGGTTTTTACTATTCCCGCCGTTTCTGTGCACCAGTGAATGATCAGGCTGGTCTCTGTGAGGGGGATTCGTCCGATGATAGTGCCGGTTGTCTTCAACCGGGAAACGTAGAACAATTTATCAGCAACGGAACCGGTTTCATCTTTGATTTTTCAAAAATGAATGGAACAGTCGCTCCACAATGAACGAGGAATTTGACTCAATTAATATCCCAGCTCTAACCGCCCGGCTCTCCGAGTTGAGGCGGTATCTTTGACTTCGAAGAATTGATAGCTAAACAGGCTGCCATTGAAGAGCAAATGGCCGAGCCCGGATTCTGGGATGATAAGGAAGCTGCCCAGGCAACAATGGCGGAAGTGTCACGACTCAAAGCGGCGGTGACACCGGTGAAGGAACTTAATTCGCGAATTGAGGATCTCGAAGTTCTCGTGGAACTGGCCCGGGAAGAGGGCGGGGAATCATCGATTGACGAAGTCGTGGCTGAAAGTTCGAAAATTGTAGCAGAACTGGACAGGCTCGAACTGCGCACGCTGTTGAGCGGTCTTTATGATGCTGAAAATGCTTTTCTTACTGTGCACGCCGGAGCCGGGGGCACGGAAGCCTGTGACTGGGCTGACATGCTGGTCAGGATGTATCAGCGATGGGGGCAGCAGGAAGGCTATGAAACAGAAATGATCGACCTCCAGGAAGGTGAAGAATGCGGCGTACGCAGTGCAACAATCCGCTTCATAGGTGAGAATGCCTATGGTTTTCTGAACAACGAAAGGGGAGTCCACAGATTGGTGCGCATCTCGCCTTTCGATTCCCAATCAAGGCGTCATACTTCTTTTGCCAGTATTGATGTTACCCCGGATTTGAAGGAGGATCCGGACATTGAGATCAATGATGCGGATATCGAGATTACCACTGCGCGCAGTGGTGGAAAAGGCGGGCAGAATGTCAACAAAGTGGAAACCGCAGTTCATCTGAAGCACCTGCCGACAGGAATTCACATCCGTTGCACCGTGGAAAGAAGTCAGCACAAAAACCGGCTGACGGCGATGAGAATTTTGAAGACTAAGCTGCTCCAATTGCAAGAGGACAAGAAACGGTCTGAGATGGAGAAGCAATACGGGGAGAAAGGCGAAATCAACTTTGGAAGCCAAATCCGCTCCTACGTTTTTCAACCGTACCAGCTGGTAAAAGATCATCGAACCGGCTGCGAGACGGGAAATATACAGGCAGTGATGGACGGGGATTTAAATGCCTTTATCGAGGCAAAATTACGCGGCCAGGTTGCCGGCGAGACGGACAAGATAGATGTGTAGAGTGGTTTTCGGACTGATCGTTTTATTTCCTCTATACACGAGTGGAGAGGATTCGAAATCTTCCCTCCCGGTGGAAGTAACCCAAATCGTAAATCAAAATCTCTACCGGGATTCCACCAATGCATGCGCTCCGACCGCCCTGTGTAATGCTCTGAAGTTTGGTGAGCCGGATTTACATTCGGTGTTTCAATCTCTGCGCGGCAACGGGGATGAAAACAAGCTTCGGGTTTTGAGAGACCGCTATTTCCGGAGCCGTCGTTCTGCCATAGCGGATGACAGATTCCGGTGGGGATTTCACGGGGTGTATGTGGCGGACCTTGCCGTGAGTTGTAATGAATTACTTGAGGAAAAAAATCTGGATAGATGTCAGTCCGGCTACCTCGACCGGATCGATGGTGAAACCGATCAGGCACATATATCAAGGATTCGGAGCTGGATGGACAGTTCTCTCAAAGCAGGTTTTCCTCCGATTTTGAGCCTGCGATCCTTTGTTGTCAGGAGTCGGGAGGAACGACAGCGGGAGCCGCGCTGGGAGAAAGTGTTTCATCACTTCGTAGTAATTCATTGCGTTGCCGAAAACGCAGGAGGATCCGGATTCGAAGCGGGGGTGATCGATTCCAACGGAGGGAAACTTTCTACGATTCATATTCATCAGGAAGCCAACAGCCAGCAGTTCACAGTATTGAAAGGAAACGATCTGATTGGAGAATGGGTGAGCGGCAGGCCGTTTCTTTTGGTAACCGCACCAGGTATGAATGCCTTGCGTCCGGCGAATTTGAAATGGTCGGAAAGATATATTATTACCGCAAATTTCCTCATCGGGAGGTTTTAAATAACGAGATCATAAAACCGTAAGGTTATGGCACTAAATTGTCAGGAGAACGAAAATTTAGGCTTCCTAATTCCCGGGTTAGGTTCTAAGATTACCATACATGCCAAGAAGAGCCAGTTCAGGAGTTAATGTCGGACAAATGGCCGGAATCGCAGTTGCGATTATCGGATTTTTTGTGATTGCCGCACTTTTGGTGAAACTGATTGCCGGGGATATTATTGGCGTTGGAAACTCCGGCGGCCGCAGTGGCGGTAAAAATGCCACATTACTCAGCCTCTCCAGTTATCGGGATAACGCAAACAGCCTGCGCGGCAATATCTATCAAATCGAAGGAAAAATTGAAGAGATGCTGCGCTGGAGCGAAGCCGGGCGTCTGATCTCGTTTGATGCGTCCGACGGGGTAACTTCGATCCCTGTGCCGGTTCTCGTTCCCGCCGAATTTCGAAATGTAAATCTCGAACGCGGGCTTGAAATGAGCATGGTGGTAAGGGTTGACCGGGAAGGGACTCTGGTCGCGGAATCAATAGATCAATAAAATAGAAATCATTCATTCTCCTGGGACATGACAAAAAAACGACTCATCTTTCTTTCAGCAGTAACCATTGGAGCAGTGTGTCCTGTAATTGCTACATCACAGGTCTACACACCACCGGTTCAAAATAACAATCCCCAACCTTCAAATGGAGGGGGGACCAGCAATACGACTATCGTCAATCAGAACAATCAGCCCAGGAATAATCAGGTAGTAGGCAATGATGTTCCGTTTTTCGACCCGACCAACAACACGTTTTCGTTCGATGGTAAACAATTTAATGTTCAGGACAACCAGGTATTCCGGTCCCGTTTTGAAAAATACCTGAATGCCGAAGAATCGAGCACCGAATCGGATCAAGCCTATCGCAAAGCTATTCGCGATATTCTGGACAAGTTGTCTCCCCATAACCGGGCCGATCGCAACCGCCTCGCCGCGGCCGTAGCCCGGCTGCAGCATGCCGCCGTATTTCCGCAGGATGCAAGAATTTGTGAATCCCTTGCCAATGCGGTTTACCGGGTGTTTCTCGCGCGAAATACGGCTACTCAATTGACCCAACTGAACAGGGAGTTGGATATGCAGCGGCGGCAACTCGATTGGAATTTTGATCAATGGAAGGACGGAAGATTGATGGATCAAAATTCGAAGAGCCAAAAGGGAAAAGGGCAGGCGGCAACCGACCCCACTAATGCCGGGCATATTCAGCGTTATGTGCAGAGAATCGCAGAAACAGAGGCCGGTAGAGTTGCGAATAAGGCCAGGATCGAGCTTTCCGAGCTGGAAGCCAAACTGGAGTTTCAGGCTTTGATTGTTCAACTCTTTATGCAGAGGCGATTTGAGCATGTCATCATTGGTGCCCGTCTCTATACCGAATTTTTCAAAGATGGTGCGGGACGGCTTCAGTTCGAAAAAGGTTCGGATGTAGAGCAAACTTTCAGCAAAACGATTGGATTTAGCCCTACCGTCACTACGCTGGATTCATTCTCCAACGAAGCAATTCGGGATGTGGATCAAGCTGTGGAATCATTCGGTTTTCTTCTGGAAAATGGCGAAATCGATGGAGCCTCGCGTCAATTGCAACAGGCATTTGTAATGGGGGAATATTTGCCCTCGGTTCAAAGTGTTCCCCGCGTGAAGAAGAGAGAGATCCTGTCCTACTCCCAAAATGCTTTCCAACTGGTTAACGCCATTGAAGTAAAGGATTATGCTCTGGCCTCTGATCTGATTGAGGAAATGAGAAAGCAGGCCAGCGATTTCGATCATTCGAAGCCAACCGCAGCAGTGGAAACGGCCAAATTGACCAGCAACATGAAGTTGAGGACAGCTAAAAATGCCGCCCTGAGGGGGGATGATGCCGCTTTTGAGAGAAATCTCGCTGAGGCGACAATGATCTGGCCCACCAACCCTGCTATTCAGACCGAATTTGCTACCTTGTCAGATCAGGGTGATACCAGAGAGCAGGCGAAGTTGGAATTTGACCGTTTACTCAGCACACAAAGCTACCGCCAGATTTTTACCAATAAAGCGCAATTTCTGGCTGCTACAGTGGACGATCCGGAAAGGCAGAATGCGCTGAACGAGATCGTAAACAACGTCCAGGAAATCGAGATCACCTTGAAACAGGCTGAAACTTTGAAAAACGCAGGGAATGGTTTTGCCGCCTGGGAAATTGTCGAAAAGACCTTCAGGAAATTTCCGGATGATGTGGCTCTCTCTGCGAAACGTTCAGATTATGCAACTGATGTGGCGGACTTTGTGAAAGCTCTTAAGAAAGCTCAGAATCTGGAAGAAAGAGGCCAGAAAGGTTCCAGTCTCGCGTGGTTTCTTTCCGCCCGCCGGATCTATCCCCAAAGTGAAAATGCCGCAGAGGGTATCAAACGCCTGGTGGATGAAATCCTCCCGGAAAACGGCGGAACTGCAGATGCTTCCAGCCTGTAGTTTATACTTAATGTATATATATATTTTATTAACAGGCAATATATTGCAGAGTGTAAAATAAGGGAAGCCTGCTAATGTTCCATTAAAAAATGTTTGACGATCCGGGAGTCGATAGTCTTCAGTGACACCTTTTGTGCTATCTACTGAAGAACTGATGGAGCGGTCTTTTTTTTCGAACATATTGGTGCTGAGCTTTGCTGTTTTGGCAGGATTTCTTAGTTTGCCTTGCCACGCTCAGCAGACCGGTTTGTTGGTTGAGCTTTTCAGTGGCAAAGACTCAAAATCGAAAGCCAAATCCTCAAGCAGCAAAACGAGGAAATCAGATAAAAAATCCAGCTCCCGTAAAGAGAAAGTGGATTTTCTGACATCACTCACCGGTAAGACACCGGAGGAACGAGCCAAAGAACAGTACGCAAGGCAGAAAGCAGCGGAAGCAAAAGCCAAAAAGGAGGCGAGGGCGAAAGCTGTTGCCGCGGCGGCGAAGAAAAAGGCGGATGAGCAGAAAGCCCGCGAAGATGCGGCGCGGGAAAAGCTGAAAGCCAGAGGGAAAGCCATTGAGATGGCACAGAAACAAAAACTCGAAGCGGAGAAGGCCAAACAGCTCGCCGAAAAAAAGAGAATTGCCGAAGAGAAAAAGCGGGTCCGCGAAGAAATTCGCCTGAAAGAAGAGAAAGCAAAAGCCTTTGCTGCACGGGCGCGTGCCCTGGAGGAGGAGCGCAGAAAAGCTGAGGAAGATGCACTCCGCGAGCAGAGGATGGTCGACGAGAATTTGGTTGCTTTGGCCCGGGGAAGAACTTCCAGGGTCGGGTTCGGCCTTTTCGGGCGGCGAAGCTCCATGGAAACGAGGCGGGAGGATCCACCCGTGTGCCTGGACGGTATCTCTATATCAACGAGCGGGAAATCAGCAGTTTGAATTCTTCCAATTCCAAAATCGAAATTGATTTAAGTGATCAAAGGGCCCGGGTCTACAATGGCGGAACCCTGGTGATCGAAACCCAGGTTTCTACGGGAAAATCCGGTTTCTCCACTCCCACTGGCAGGTATTCGATTCGGGAGAAACTGACGGAAAAGAAATCGGGGCGTTACGGGACCTGGTTCAATGCCGGCGGAGTACAGCTTCAGGGAGAGGATCATTTCAACCCGCCTCCTGGGGCGTCCCGGTTTGTGGGTGCTGAAATGCCGTACTGGCTCCGAATAACCGGAGGAATTGGCATGCATATTGGCTTCGTGCCGGATGGACCGGCCAGTCACGGTTGCATTCGGGTGCCGTCGAACGTGCAGCCACTGATCTACTCCAGGGTGAAGGTGGGGACACCCGTCACAATTACGCACTGATTTCTGCAAGAGGTGGCATTGCAACCGGAATTGGAAAGGCGTAAGGTCTTCGCTTATGAGTTCTGAATCCCGCCTTAAGTTGGGGGTAAATATCGATCATGTCGCGACACTTCGGCAGGCTCGCTATGCCCCGATGTTGCGCTCTCCAAATGCCGAACCCAATGTTCTTGCCGCAGCTAATGAAGTCGAAGCGAATGGCGCTGATTCCATTACCGTGCATCTTCGCCTCGACCGGCGGCATATCCAGGATTGCGATGTGTTTGAGCTTCGCGAAAACATTCGGACTGCCCTCAATCTCGAAATGGGCAATACTCAGGAGATTCTGGACATCGCGCTGAAGGTGAAGCCTGACTTTGTGTGTATCGTTCCGGAAAACCGGCGCGAAGTGACCACCGAAGGGGGGCTCAACGTCCGCAATGCGGACACTTCTTTAAAACGAAATATTGAGACACTTCAGGATTGTGGAATCAAAGTGAGTCTTTTCGTCGATCCTGAAGTTGCCCAGGTTCGGGCCGCAGCCAAAACCGGTGCGGAAATGATCGAGTTACACACGGGGGCATTCGCCAATGCGTCTCCCGACGGCGGCAAAAGCGAATTGAAAAAAATCATCGAAGCGGCGGAGGTTGGCAACGGTGAGGGACTGCAAATTAATGCGGGTCACGGCATCACTGTTTCCAATCTTCCGACTCTGCTGCAGACCCCGTATCTGGCAGAATTGAATATCGGCCATCACATCGTTTCGCGAAGCCTGTTTATCGGGCTCGGCCAGGCCGTTCGGGAGATGCGTACTTTGATGGATTCCTACCCGTATCCGGTTTCTTAAAGTTCGTCGACTTTATCGAGCCGAACGTGGTTGTTTGTAAAATCGGAGCGACGGATTCCTTTTCCACTGTTCATGTTGTCCATATCGCGAACCGTGCCTTCGATTCCGTAGATTGCGGCGAGGACATCCCCGGTGTGCCCGGTTTCGGAAATAGTGTGCATGTTTCGGATAGGAAATCCGATTGAGGTCGCTGCACTGTCAAAGCCTGCCAAAGCGGCCGCCATGGCATCAGTTCCGGTGTCTCTCCCCGATGTATCGCGCTGCACCGGGATGTCCCGGTTCATGCAGGCTGTTTCAAACAGTGCGTTGAGGTAGTCGCTGGTGATTGCTCCCGTCGTAATGGTACAGCCTTTGCTCATCGAAAGCGTGTTGGGGCGTCGCGATGACATGCCCGGCGCGGCGTCATAGTCGTGATTGACATCAACGCCGATTATCACATCCGGTTTCAGTTCCCCGGCGATGGCGGCTGCTCCGAAGCGTCCAATTTCTTCGTGGGTGGCGATCGTGAACATCATCCTCACGTTTTTCAGAGGATTTTTCGCAATCAGTTTCGCCAGTTCGGCAACCGTGAAGCAGCCAAGGCCGTTGTCGAGATAGGCACCGTAAAAAGTGTCTTTGGAAAATCCCTTTCGGATCGGACGATTAAACAGAATCGGATCGCCGGCTTTGATGCCCAGTTTTTCAATCTGTTCTTTCGGTTTCTTGCCATGCATTTGCAGCTCGAGGTAGAGCATCTCCGGTTTGATACCTTTTTCGCCGGTGCGCTGGGTAGGCTCGGAAAAATGGATCGCACCCAGTGCCTCGATCGTGCCGCCATTGATGACCCGGTATTTTCCGGGTTTTTTGGGGTCCTGCGAAAACAGAGACACTTCATGACCGATCAATACACAGGGAATGAATGAATCACTGTTGACCCAGATCTTTCCGTCGTCCGAAATATGCCGCACCTGCATCCGGATTTTGTCAGCGTGACCGATTACCATCACGGAAAGCATGTCGTCATTACCAGGGGCCGTATCAAGAACCAAACTGGCGTTGCCTTTAAACTGGTGGATCGACCAGTCTTTGGGCATGAGCTTTTCGAACGCCGGCTTCAGCACTCCGTAGCTCATCGCGCCTTCAAGTCCAATCGGCGAAGGAGCAGCGAGGATCTCCTTCATAAATTCGAATTGATCCGCAGGCATTGGCTTTGTCCATGGCGCGGAAGAAGTTTTCTTTTTCTTGGTACTTTTTTTTGTGGGCATGACAGGTAAAAAAATAAGGCTGTGGCAATATTGCCACAGCCTTTATGAAAATCAATATTTTCTATAAGTTACTCTGCTGGTGCCAGAGTCCCTGCCTGAAACTGTTTTACGATATCCTGTGTTTCCGATGCGAACATCGCGATTGGATATCTATACTCCTTGCCGTCAGGCAGTTTCAGTATCGCCCGGTCTCCATCGATGCGGGTCAAAGTAGCCGGAACCTGCATGCCTTTGTTGTTTTTGAAAACTCCTTTCCAGGGCTTTTGGACAGGTGGAGCACCAGCCATAGCCCCGCCGCTCATGGTATCGCCACCCATCGTATCACCGCTCATGGAAGGAGCCATTGAATCTCCTGTCATCGAGTCACTCATGCTGTCCATCGCTCCGGTGGGGGCGGGTGCACCGCCTCCGCCGAGTTTAGCGCCTTCTTCGATCCACTTGGCAATCAGATCGATCTCCTCCTTGGGGACCCGCTTTCCTTTGGGAGGCATGGCCAGGTCATCGTCGGGGGACAGGGTCATTGTCCAGTGGAGGTCGCTTTTTTTTACATCGCCGGGGATGATGCTTCCGCCGTCGCCGATTTGTTTGGAAATCATATCTTTATCGAGAGCTACTTTGCCTTTGGCTTCTCCTTCCATGTGGCATTTCCCACAGCGGGACTTCAAGATTGGGTGAATTTCCGAATCAAAATCCACGGCCTGGAGACAGGCGATGGTACTGATTGTAAAAAGAAAAAGAATGATCGCTGATTTCATAAGGATGATTCGTTAGTTGGATTAAGTTTGCCGATCAAAGAAAGACACGCAAGGGCGTTTTCGGGTACAGTTGTGCCCTGTTTCGGCGAACCTAACAGGGTACAATGCCGGATTAAACAGGGTACAGTCTATGATCCAACAGGGTACAATCCCCGTTTGTTATTCGTCATCTTCGCCACCGCCATCGTCACCTTTGCCCCCGATGCCGAGCACTTTCATCGCGACGACGGCACCACCGGCCAAAACGGCTAGCGCTATGCCGATGAGGTGGAACGGAAAGGGTTTCTTCGCGGGAGGAAGGGGCGCTCTTTCTTTTTTCTCGGTCTTCTTTTTGACCGGCTTTTCAGGAGCGGCCTTGGCTGGTTCCTCCTTTTTCGGCACGTTGGTTGCGAGCATATCGAAGTCATCGATTGCGCCCTTTCCATCCTCGGCGTCGCGGCCTTTTCCGGCTGTGGCGTCGGCAGCTGAGCTCAACAGATCGCTGGGTCGATTTTCGTCCTGCGTCTCTTTCAGGTTTGCGGCAAGAGCTTCGGATTTTTTGGCGTCGGACTGTGCTTTTGCGATCGCTTTTTTCTCGGATTCTTTTTCATTGAGTTTTTCGCGCAAAGCACCTGCGTATGACGTGCTGCCTTTTGAAGAACTTTTCTTCGCGTTGCCTTTATCACTGATGGGAAGTTCGGCAGCGGCGGCCAGTTTGATTTTGGCTCTGTCGAGTTCTCCTTTTTGGATCATCTGGTCCACTTCGACCAGAGCTTCGGCCCGTTCGCTGATCAGTGTCGAGTTCAAATCATTGATTCGCTTGTATTCCGAGGCGGCAAACTGCAGGTAGGCGTCGAGAGCTGAAGGTGAGCGGGGATTTACCCGGGTCCATCTGATTTTAGCTTTTTTATCAGCTGCAACAGCGGCGGCAAACTGGGCTTCCTCCCTGTTTCGTGCGGCTTCCACTCTCTGGCGGTCGACTTCGTTCAGGGCGTTTTTGCTGGCTTCCCATTGAGCGTTTTTGACATCGACATCCCTTCTCAGACCTTTTAGCTGCTGGCCCAGAACGGGGAGGATTTTTTGAGCGGCGCCGACTGCTTCGGCGAAGGCCGGCGTGCCGAAATATTTGGTTTCGAGAGTCTCAAAATCACGCATCGCCGAGATGTAATTGAGATACCTTCCACCGGCCGCATTATTTTTCATTCGGTAGAGGACAATTTTCGATTCAATTAACTTGGGGAAGTCGTTCCGGTCCTGCGGGGTGTACCATTCACCTTCCAACTTGATGTTGCCGCGTTCCACTTTGTCGAGTTCCTCTTCGAGAGTTTTCTTAATTTTTTCGACTTCTTCCTTGTGTTTACTTCCGGCGAACTGGGAGAGGAAGGCCTCGGGCCCGGTGGTGAGCATGGAGCGGTATTTTTCCGCTGAAAGAAGTGAATCGGTGGGCACCATTTTCTGGATTTTGGAAAACATTGCATCGTCCGCAGCGGTTTTGATGACCTCTGAGACGTCTTTCATTGCGAGAGTTTTGGTTTCCTTGATCTTGTCGGTAATCGGCACTTCGATTTTGATCAGATCGGGAGTTTGGAGGGTGATTTTGCCCTCATAGTTGGTACCATTTTTCATTTTCACGATATCTGCACGGGCGGCAGAAATTCCGAGAAAAAGCAGGCAGGTCAGGAGAAAGGAGTGAAGGTTGCGCATTACGATTTGGTTTTGAATTTTGTTCAACACGCCTAATCATACAAAGTCACGGCGTGGAAGACAACGATTTTGCGGAGTTAATTCGCGAATTCTCCATGAAATAAAAGGAGATTCACGTTGCATTGTTATGGAGTCGTTGGGATTTTTTTCAGAATGGGTATCTTTTTAGGTATTGCCAGTCAAAAAGGCGGAGTCGGGAAGACGACGATGGCGGTAAATGTCGGTTTTTCGCTGGCTCGTCGCGGTTGGAGAGTTCTTCTCGTGGATGCTGATTTGCAGGGCGGGCTTGGCTTTTCGTTGAACGAAAAGGCTAAGGATTGCTATGGCTTGTTCGATATTCTGATGAATCCGGGCTGGGAGCAGTCGATTGCACAGTTTCCGATTCCGACTTGTATGAATCAAATGGAGTTGATCACCAGAGGCACCCGGGAAAATCTGGACCGGGTTCTCTTTAATATGGACGGCGAGTGGGCATCGCGCTCGCGGATGCAGGTGTGTCGCGCGGCAATCAATTCTCTCGGGCACGATGTGATTATTTTCGATACTTCCTCCGGAATCAGCAAAGTGGGTATGAGTGTGTGCGGGGCGATGGATCTGATTCTGGTTCCGGAACACCCGGGTCCTCTGTGCATCAGGAGTCTACCGCAGATGCTGAGGATGCTTTCCAGTGCCAGACAGGCCGGTGGCACCGATAAGCCCGCGATTGCCGGGTTTGTCTTTTCGATGATCGATGCGGCAGACCGGGCTTCTATTGATGATCAAAGGCAGTTCAGAGACCTGCTGCCTCCGGAAATGGTGTTTCATACGGTGGTTCCGAAGCATCCGGATGTGTTGGAAGCGACTCGAATCGGTGTGCCGGTAGGAATGTTGGATCAACAGCCGGGTGGACCTTCTGCTGTTTTTGATCAACTGTGTACAGAGTTGGAACCAAAACTCGGCCTGGGATATCCGGGAAACTTTCCGGGAAGATAATAAATGAGTGATTCATGGATAGACAGGGACGAGCTGGATGATCTGGTTTCCGGCTTTGCGCCGGGAGGGAGAGCCGGGCGGACTCAACGGGAGCCGGATCCCGAAGACTTGTTCGATGACATTCCGGCCATTCACATGCCTCGATCTCAGCAGGTTTCACCTCACCTGCACCCGGCTGCTCAGGTGCAGCAGGAATCGCCACTGCAAATGTTGGTAAACAGAAACGGTGGAGATTCACCGAACTTCGATTCTCCGTTTGTGCTGGATGAGGACGATGAGTTTGACGAAATCGAGGACCAGATCGAACATCTCGCATCGGAAGCGGCAAAGGCTCTGAAAACATTGGAGGAGGTTCGTGCGAGGGCTGATCAAAATGGCTTAACAGCGATTTCCCGGAAAAAAGTCGAACCCGAAATCGAAGTTGTGGAAACTTTGTTCGATCACCCGGAAGAAGACGAAGAACCTGCCGCACCTTTGGACCGGATTCCGCTCGATGTGGAAATCGACCCTCATTTAACGTTGAAAGGGCGTCTCGGTGCTCTCGCCGGAATTTTGGCGACCTACGTTGATATGGAGGAAATGATGGTGGTCGATCGTGATGGCTTTACTCTCTACTCAACCGAAAAAAATTCCACGGTGGGTCAGAGCGTCGGCAAGTTCGTAAGAGCGATTCGCAAAGTCTATGAATCCGAAGCGGAGGCGAGAGTTCACACCGCATCGCAGCTCTCGATCGAGAACGGCAAGTGGCTGTGTATTATTCCCACCGACGGTGAGATCGACGGGCGTTTCCTGTTGAAAGCTCTTGTACCGACACCGCTTGACCGTCCGGAAATCTACGTTCTCGTGGAACTTCTTAACGAAGTATTGCGACCTGAAGGAAGTCATTGAGTGTGAGAGACGAACTTTCCATTTATTTTGAAAATCCCGCCACGGATCCGCTTGGTCACGAATCTGTTGAGGGAAAGCTTGTTTTCGACCGACAGGGTGCCACACTTCGCTACAAGCAAAAGGACCGTGCCTTTCGGAAAAACGATCCGGTCGTGGTGCAATTGGCCTGGTCCGAAGTGGAGGCCGTTTCCTATACGTCAAAATTTTTCGGTCCGAAAATTCTCGTTTTCCGGACGCGGGGAACAGACAAACTGAGCGGTTTTCCTGGCTCTGACGTGGGGAAGGTCAAACTTCACGTTTCCAAAGATTCGCGCCACGACGCTAAAAAGGCGGAGAACTTTGTCGAATACTGGCAATCGGAAGACTGGCTGGAGGAGCAGGATAAGAATCTTTCCGAAAAGAGAAACCGGTTACTCTGAAACGTGTTCCGGTAGCTCGTAAAATGAATTGGCAACCTTTCGCTAATCGGGAAAGGCAGTTTCGCGGGTTTCCCGGGGAGTCCAGCAACGAATTTGGTGAAAGTGATCTTTCCCTTCAGCAAACGGGATTTCCGTCCACGACGTCGGCGCGGAGATTCCGGAAATGCCGTCTATTGACCGGAACACCCGGGAATCCAGCGTTCCGTGTGTGGAGGACTCGACAGCCTGCAGGCAGAGAAATCCGAGCAGTCCGGTAGCCGCCGTCCCGGATGCTGTAGCGATGCAGACCCAGGAAAAACGGCGCGTCACGAAAGCTTTAACAGTGCTCGCGATAAACAGAACAGTGAGCAAAGCGAGGACAAAGAGAGAAATAACAGTAACTGGAAGCGACAGCTCAGTAGACATGGTAGGTAGTAGATCGTAGCCCATCCTCGCAGATCCTGTTCTGTCCGCAAGACGGTTCGTTGCAGTTGCGTTTCTTCAACTCGATGCGAATAACAAGGCATGCCATACCGAATTTGCAGAAGGTTCGAAATCGAAAACGGTCATATGCTGAGCAAGCACCCGGACAAGTGCAAGTTTCCGCACGGTCACTCACGGAAAGTGGAGTGTGTGCTGGAGGCTGACACTTTGGATGAACGCGAAATGGTCTGTGATTTTAAACTGATCAAACAGGTCATATCCGATCATCTCGATGCGTATGACCATGCCATGTGTATGAACACGGAAGATCCGGCTTTTGCTGAGTTCCGGGAGCGATACGGCGAAAGAGTAATCGCATTCGAAAATGAAGATCCAACTACGGAAGTTATCGCACGGGAAATCTTCCAAACACTACAGGATAAACTGAAGCATTTGACCGAAGACGAAGCGACGAAATACCCGTTTCGCAATGCGGAGGTTCGGGTGGTGAAAGTTCGGGTATGGGAAACTTCCAGCTCGTGGGCAGAGTATTTTCAGGCATAGAGTTTCCGTTTTTCACAAAAGTCGATAACTCCGGGGGAGAGCCAATGGTGGTATTTTGCGAAATCGTTGCGGATCTTCGTAGCCGACGCGGGGTGGGAGAAAGAAATCGGAGAGTGGCTCCAGCCATCTCTGGTCTGGACCTCTTCGTGATTTCGGGTGACGACAATAAACTGCAGTAACGCTCTCAGTTTATCCGGTTCAGCCCATTGATCAATTTGCTTCCATTGGTCGGTGCCAAGGATCCAGAACCATTCGGTATCGGGGTACTGTTCAGTAAAGAATTGCGCAGTTTGCCAGGAGTAACTGGGACCGGGCCGGGTGATTTCATAGTCGGATACTTCCGTCCATATGCCGACTTCCTGCTCCTGTATAGCAATCTGCAGCATCTCAAATCTCTCCTCGCCGGATGCGACGGTTCTGCCTTTGAATGGCGACTGCCAGCAGGGCATAAAGAGTACCTGTTGCAGGTCGATCAACTCGCGGGCCCTTTTCACGAGTTCGATATGCCCGAGATGGACCGGATCAAAGGTCCCTCCGAATATGGCGACCCTTTTCATAAGCTGTGTACTACAGAAATCCACAAATCAGATTCCCCGGGTTGCCCCGCCTTGTTCAGACTTGTTGCAATGTCATCGAGGGTTGGTTCGACAATTCCCTCGGTGGCGATTTGCAATTCGTCAGCCGGGTAATCGGGAAAGATATGACAAGCCATATACCAACAGGCCCAGGCTCGCCAGGTGCGGGCTTCCTTTCGAGGGGCAACCATGCGGGTAGCGAGGTGTTGGTAGTGGCGCCTCGGGTTTCCGATAAATTGCTCTTCCGCCCGGTTTTGCATGACCCACGCCGCTGCGGCATACGGCAGCGGGTTGACTACACACATCGCGGGAGATTCGTCGTGATCGGCGCCAAAAGCCCGGTTTATCAAAAGGAGGGATTGCGCCGGAAGCCCCTGTAACCAGAGCGACTGGGCGCATCTCAGGGCCAGGTGATAAAACTCCTCACCGCGATCTTTTCCGCAGGCTTTCATAGCGGACGCCCGCAGTGGAGTATCGGTTTCCGGCAGGTGCGGGCAGGGGGGGATTGCTTCGATATGGACCGGAGTTGTCATTTGTTCAGGTATCTTACAGGAGGATGGGATTTTATAAATGAGATTACTTTCGCCGGGTCGTCTTCTATACCGAGATAGTCGCGATACTGTCTGCCTCCGGCCATTTTACTGACTGTTTCGTACACACCGTTCTTTGTGTAGTGATTAGTGTTAAGAAAAACCATCGGGCTGACGTAGTCAAAAGTGCCGTAGTGGTTTTGGGTTGCATCCTGAAAAATTTCCTGAGTAGTTCCCGCGCTGCCGGGTGAAAATATCACTCCGTATTTTGCTATAGCCAGCAGGCCGTCCTCGCGAATGCTGTTACTGAAATATTTTGCTATCCAGGTGGAAAAAGCATTACTGGGTTCGTGTCCGTAAAACCAGGTAGGTATCGCGATACTGGATTGTCCGGCAGGATGCTTTTCCAGAACCCGGTTTGCGGCTTCTATATATCCGGGATCGCTATATACCGGGGCGACTTTGAGTTGTTCGAGGGCAAAGTCGAGTAAATCATCCGGGCCGTTGGCAATCCAGGCACCGAGATTTGCCGCCTCCATCATCCCGGGGCCGCCGCCGCTGGCAATGAAATATCCGTGTCTGGTTAATTCGCGGGAGATTTCGACAACTTTTCGATACCAGGGATCGGTTCGCGGAGTACCGTGTCCTCCCATGATAGCGATTACCTTTTTAGGGCCACCCGCTTCGACTCTCCCGGCGAGCAGATCGTGCAGTGCGTCATCAATCGAAAAATCGTGAAGCCGCTGAGCCAGTGCTTCCAGAACATGTGTGGTGTGTCGGCCCTGAGTGACGAAGTGATCGTAGATTTGTTTATCCAGTGACTGGTCCACCTCTGTAGTCCAGCCTCTGGTGAGTTCATCCCGGGTATACAGAACGGGTCGGAAAATATCATAGGGAATTCCGGGTAGTCTCGGGAAGACGAGGGCACCTCCTTCGCGAAGTCGTTCCTGAAAGGAGAGGGAAGGGAAGCGGCAGCCCAGAAAAATGGCGCCCGACATCCGGACTTTGTCCCAGTCCAGTTCTGCTTCGCCGAGGTTCAGGCCCTGGACGACACAATCGCGAAGGTGATGCTCCTTTTCGATCCAGGCCTCCAGTGTATCGATTTCATGAATTTCCCGCATTGTACCCTGTTAGGTCCGGGACTGTACCCTGTTTAATTAGGGAATTCAATTCGGTACCAGAATTGCAGAGAGCGTTTTCGGAGGTGGTTAATCCCGGTTCAATTCAAACGAGTGACAGGCGAACCCTGCCCCGAACGAGGTCAGCCACAGGTTGTCGTTGGTAGCGCCTTTATTGAGCAGTTCTTCCAATGCAATCAGGACAGAGGGACTACTTGTGTTTCCATAACGGCGAAGCACCTCGGTGCTTTCGACAATAGTGTCGAGACAGCAGGTTTTTTCGATCGCCATCAGGACATCCCGTCCGCCGGTGTGAGTGAGGACGTGGGCGTTTTCGCAGGTCCGTTTCTCATACAGGGTCTTCACCGCTTTTGCTGCCAAACCCGGAACGCTGAGATGCAGCTTGTTACGCAACTTGCCGTTGTCGTTTACAAAACGGATTTTTTCCCGGTCTTTGGGTATGTGGAGGGTGTGAAAATGATCGGCTTTATATCCGGTTTGCCCGGGAGTGCTTTTCCAGATCGACGCACTCGCACCGTCGCCGAACAAACACAGGCTGATTAACACGCCGAGATCGTTGTCCATAAAAAATGCGGAGGAACAACTTTCCACCGCTACCACAGCGATAGAGGCATCGGGATTCGCGCTGAGAAATCCGTGGGCGGAGCGAATCGTGGGAACTGCGGCTCCGCAACCGAGGCCAACGATATCCTGCAAGTAGATATCGGATCGCATTTCCATACTTTCTGCGACATAGGAACTGATTCCGGGACAGAGATACCCGGTGCAGGTGCAGACAAATAGCCCGTCGAGATCCTCGGGCAGGACCGATGCTTCTTCGAGAGCTTTGGACAGAGCGTTTTCCGCCATGGCGGGAGCTTCGCGTTCGAATAATTGATTGAGCTCACCTGCGGAGAGATCAAAAAGAGTCGTAGGGTCGTCGGTGGCAAAGTGGCGGGTTTCAATCCCGGAATTTCCTAACAGTACTTTTTTGGCAAGAGCCAGAGATTTCGGTTTTAGATTGGCCATTGCCGGAGACTGGGAACGGATTCCGCAGTTCCACACTTCTTCCTGTGTCAGGACGTGGGGTGGAAAGGCACTGGCGATGGATTGAAGGTACATGGTAAAAGTGTGGAAATAATGGCGGGATGATTCGAGCCGTTTTATGTCTCGAACAAACGATTACTGCAAAAGTGTTTTTCAGTCGTTCTAAATTATCACTTCGTTTTTGGTCTTTGTTTCGTATTCTTACACCATTGAAGAAAAAGGTTACAATAATCGGCGGCGGTCTGGCAGGAATTTCTCTCGGGATCGGTTTGCGGAAGCGGGGTATTCCCGTTCGATTGTTTGAAGCCGGTCAATATCCCCGCCACCGGGTTTGTGGTGAATTCATTTCCGGAGTCAGTGAGAAATCGCTTCGTTTCATCGGGATCGAGGATGTGTTCGATGGAATGCCACGTCATAGGTCTACGGCGTGGTATTATCAAGGAGAAAAGGCTTTTGAGTCGGCTTTGCCGACACCTGCGGTTGGGGTTTCCCGATACAAACTGGACAAGGATCTGATCGACCGTTTTGAGGCGGCCGGAGGTGAACTGTTCACTGGAACCCGTTTTACAGGCGATTTGGAAAGCGGCCAGGTGTACGCAACCGGAAGAGCCCGGCAAAAAGGCAGTCAATGGATCGGTATTAAATGCCATCTGCTGGATTTTCCGCTCGAAGCGGATCTCGAAATGCACGTCGGCGAAGGCTCGTACCTCGGGCTCAGTGCAGTGGAGGATAACCGCGTCGATGCCTGCGGACTTTTCACGTTAAAGCCGGAGGTGAAAGCGCCCCGGTTGGAATTGATGTCTTCCTACCTTGAGGCCTGCGGTCTGGGGCAACTCGCGGAGCGGGTTCGGACTGCGCGAAAAGATGAGTCATCCTGTCTCGGTGTAAATGCGTTTGAACTGGGATGGCAGCCGGAAGTCCCGGGAGAATCAGATAGGCTGAGAATCGGGGACCGGTTTGCAATCATCGGTCCATTTTCAGGCAACGGAATGAGTATGGCTTTTGAAGGGGCTGCTACTGCGATCGAGCCACTCGAAGCCTGGTCGAAAGGAGATTTGGAATGGAAGCATTGCCGGGAAATAGTGGATCGTAAATTGAAAAAACTTTTCCGGCGGCGAATTGCGGTTTCGAATCTTATTCATCCCTTTCTGACCAAAAAGCATAAACAGAAACTTCTTGTGACCATGGGAAAGATGCAAATCATTCCGTATGCGTCCCTGTTTCGTGCTTTACGTTGATCAAGAAAAATGTATCAGTGATCAGGAGATAAAATTATGGGTGCATTAACATGGATCATTTTCGGCTTACTTGCCGGAGCTTTAGCGAAATTCATTATTCCCGGCAAAGACCCCGGTGGTTGCGTTGTGACGACAATTATCGGTATTGTCGGTGCATTTATCGGAGGTTGGTTGGGAACCATGTTCGGTTGGGGAACAGTGAATGATTTCAATATCAAAAGTATGGCACTCGCCGTGGGCGGTGCAGTAATTTTGCTTTTGATATTCCGGCTGATTGCCGGTCGGAAAGGCTAACTGTTTTTCTTAAAGATCAGCGAAACGTTGGCACCTCCGAATCCGGAGCTGTTGCTGAGTGCCAATGCCGGTCCGTAGCTGGCCGTTTCCCGTAAGATGTTCAGGTCTTCGGCTTCCGGGTCAATCTCAGTAATATGAGCCGAGCCGGGAGTGAATCCCTCGTGAATCGCAAGGCAACAGATGCCTGCTTCCAGTGCTCCTGCCAGAGAGAGACCATGACCGGTGAGAGCTTTAGTACTGCTGATTGCAGGCTTTGCCGATTTGTCGCTGAAAACGGCTTTGATGGCCCGGATTTCGGATAAATCACCGACCTGTGTAGATGTTCCGTGGGCATTGATGTAATCGATGGAGTCACAGGATATCTCCCCGGCTGAAAGAGCGTTTTCCATAGCCCTGATTAATCCCACCCCCTCAGGATGAGACATGGCAGGGTTGAACCCGTCTCCGGCTTGTCCCCAACTGGTAAATTCGGCATAGATCCGGGCGCCGCGAGCTTCCGCTTCCTCGGCGGATTCGAGTATCAAAGCCGTAGCTCCGCCGGTTCCCACAAAACCGGAGCGTTTACGATCGAAAGGACAGGAAGCTTCCTCCGGGTTTTCTTTTCCGCTGAGTGCCCGCATAACGGCAAACGGCAAAACCGATTCGCGGTTTCCGTCTTCTGCTCCGATAACCAGCATTCTTTTCTGGCGCCCGAGTCGAATTTCATCATGAGCGAATCCCATGGAGTGGGCAGCCGAAGCGCAGGCAGAAGCCATGCCGCAAACGGAACCTTTGATTTTCAGCGACGCGCACAGGTTGAAGTTGATAGTTCCAACGGTCGAGGTTACCACCGCAAAAGGAGAAGTTTTTTTCAGACCTTTGTGGTTGAGGATATACATCTGTTCACTCTGAAGGCCCGGAGACCCGGCGGAGGCACTGTACAATCCGGTGTCGGGATTTGAGATTTCCTCAAGGGACAGGCCGGCGTCGGTAATCGCATCCAGAGCGGCGCAATGTGAATAGAGCACATGGGGAGCCATCGTCTTGCGATGAGCCCGCTTTATCGGGTATCTGTCCGGGTAGGACCAATCATCAGAATCCGAACTTGTAGTATCGAACTCTTTGATTGTTCCGATCAGTTTTACCGGTACTGATTCGTTTTCCCGTGCGGGAAAGGGGCCGAAACCATGCTTCAATTGCCGCAGACTGTCCGCTACTGCTGATTTGGAATTTCCGATGCTCGAGATAAAACCCAAACCTGTGACTACGACTCTGTGCATGTAAATTTAGCTGGCATGGTTGAGGGAGAAACTGAGCATCAACGATGAGACTTTGACCGCTGGCTCCCCATTCACCGATATATTTCCTTTAAATGTGATTACCGGCTCGCGCACCACTTTTACTTCGATTTCCATATCCAACCGTTCGCCCGGGAAACATTTTCGGCGGCATTGGACGTCTTCGCTTTTGATAAAAAAGATCGATTCCGGATCGAGACCGTGATTCGAATAGGTTTGAAACAGGTAAACGATGGCGAGTTGGCCGAGAGCTTCGACCATGATTGAGGCCGGAAATACAGGGCGACCGGGGAAGTGACCCGGCATGAAGCATTCTTTACCCGTTATGGTGTAATGGCCTGAAATCGATCGGTCTTTTACTTCCGCCCCGTCGACAAAAACAAACGGGT
>JARGOZ010000005.1:7572-71160 GCA_029213025.1 Verrucomicrobiales bacterium | reverse complement strand
GGTCGCCCTGGGGCAGAGAATCCAGAATATCAGATCGATTTAGCATGTCCGGATTCGAAAGCGAGTGTCAAACCCTAGGAGTGCTCGGAGATGTACTTGTCGAGATCGCTGTATGTCTCGATTTCCATGAGTTGCTCATTCTCAATATGTACCCCGAGGCATTCTTCCACCATCATCACGATTTCCATCATGGTCATCGAGTCGATACCGAGGTCTTCATTGAAGCTCAATGCGAGCTCTTCATTGTCCAGCAGTCCGACAAATTCGGGTTCTACGTGGCGCTTCAAAACGCCTACCAGAAAGTTTTTCAAAGCTGCTTTGTCTCCGCTTTCGCGAAACTCAACCAACGACTCAAACGTGCCTTCGGGGCAACGTTTCAGGGTCTCTTTGATTTCCTCCAGATCCTCTTCATCAATTGGTTTGTTTTCACTCATTATAAAGCAGTGCCAAAATTTACAGCGGCGCAGGAGTTTTTCAAGTGTTCAACATCATGGTCCGCTTTATATTTGCAGCTAAAATGACAGTTGACGAAGAACTTGTGGCGTTTCTGTCACAGTATGTGACAGAAAACAAGAAATCCAAAATGGCCGGTGCGCTGCAACAGCGTACCCGCCATATCGCTGTTGTACTGGAAGAAATTTACCAACCACACAATGCCAGTGCCTGTCTTCGAAACTGCGACTGCCTCGGCGTTCAGGATCTCTATATCGTGGAAAACCGGAACAGCTATCAACCCAATAACGGAGTTTCGATGGGCAGTGCCAAATGGCTGAGTTTGCACCGCTATCGGGAAACCGCTTCCGCCGTGGCGACGCTGCGAAATCAGGGATACCGAATTGTGGCCACGACTCCAAACTACGAGGGGTATGACCCGGTCTCTCTGCCACTCGATCAACCGGTGGCTTTACTGTTCGGAACCGAGGAGAGAGGATTAACAGAGAAGGCGATCCAGTCAGCTGATGACTATTTGTGCCTTCCAATGTACGGTTTTACGCAAAGCTACAATATCTCAGTAACCGTGGCGATCACTCTGTACCGGCTCGTGGAACGCCTGCGGGACAGCGAAATTCATTGGCAACTGGAAGAAGCGGACAAAACAAAAATTCTTCTTGAGTGGTATCGCAGAATCGTGAGGCGGCACGATTTGCTGGAAGAGGAATTCTGGAAAGAAAAAGAGAATACGTAAGACAAAGGATTTGGTTTACCGGGAGGTTTGCTGAATTATGGCAGATGAATAAGCTTCAAATCTTTCTTTTGCTACTTCCGGTTTCTCTTCACGCTCAGTTACCGTCGAAGGCTGAGACGAAAAGTTCGCCAGGCGGCGCACTGGAGTTCAGCGATCCCGATAAGAAAATCTACCATCTGGAAAAGAGAGCCAGTGAAATCGATCCCGCAGCCCGCGAGCATCCGGAAATAAATTTTGTGTTTGCCGATGCCAAAGGAAAACCCAAAGACACTCAGCATGCCGTAGTGGACACCCGCGTGGCGCCGCAGGGTAAGCTGGTCATTTGGTTAATGAGCTACCGGAAAGAACTTTTTGAGCGAACTTCGAGCTATGGGTATCACAGCATCCAGGTCCACTATGCAAATGGATGGTTTTCAAAGATCAGTAAGATTGTCGGCAAAGGGACCGGTATCGGCGGCGTGCGACTGGAAGCCGCCACCGGTGAGGACCACAGTCCGCTGGTGGACATCCCGAAACCTGACGGCATGCAACAGCGGGCTTTTCAGTTCGTAAAATGGCTTTCCAGCGAGCATCCGGTTGGTAAATGGGAGCAGTTTTTCAATGAGGCAGGGGATGATCTCGACTGGGAGAAAGTGATTATCTCAGGAGCTTCTCACGGTTCCACCACCTCGGCCCGATTTGCCAAACACCAAAAAGTCGCCCGCGTGGTGATGTTGTGCGGTCCCCGCGATCAATACGAAGATTGGCAGAGCCTGCCTTCGGCGACTCCGGAAAATCGTTATTTCGGATTCAGTCATGTCCTCGATGGAGGATGGACCGGGGATCACTATTGCCGGTCCTGGCAAATGCTGGGTCTACACCAATTCGGACCGGTTGTGAATGTGGATAAAAGCTCTGCGCCATTCGAAAACTCCAGACGACTGATCACTGATTTTGATGTCGATAACAATGACCGACGCGCCCATTCTCTGGTAACTCCGGGAAGTGCATCAGCAAAAAATGCTGATGGCAAACTCGCTCATGAGTCCGTATGGAGATATATGTTTACCCACCCGGTCGACGAAACCGGAGACCCGGTTCCGGTCGATCCGGATTGCAGAATGAAGTTACCCTGAGTTTCTCTACTTCTTCGAGAACATATCATTAGTTTGGTCGCCGCCGCTGAGGACGTAGGCAAGAAGATCGAGAATCTCTTCCTTGTTCAACATGGCCAGCAGCATAGGAGGCATCGGGGAAATTTTGGATACTTCGATGCTTTCGACTGTTTTCCGGTCGACATTTACCCGTTGATTCGGATCTGACAGATCGGTATTGAGAGTAACATTGTCTCCGCTCAGATTCACCACCACGCCGGACACGATTGTTCCGTCTTTTTTGGTAACGATGATCGGTGCGAACTGTTCGTTAATTTCTTTACTTGGATTGATGATTGAGTCGAGGAGATCGTGTGGGCTGTATCTACCACCTGCTCCGGTGAGATCAGGCCCGGTCATTCCGCCGGCATTGCCAAAACGATGGCAGGCATAACAGGCAGCCGCCGTGAACATTTTTCTTCCGGTATCAAAATCCCGGTTTGTCATTCCGTTTTGTGTAGCCTGGCTCAACTCATCCAGCGTCCACATAGTTGGAGTTCTTCCGGCAAATACAGCGCCGACATTTTCTATAGCCGATTTGATTTCCGGTTTCCTGGCGATCAATTCGGCATGGGTTTTCTTTTCTGCTTCCGTGAAGGTAGCCAGGCTGTCGTTCTTGATGAACTCAATAAACCTGGTAAAGCTCGCTCCGCCTTTGTAGTTGGCTGCCTTTAAAAACCATTCCAGTTGTTGTTTGCGCAGCTCCGGAGTCCATCCCGTTTTAAGCATCCGCAGGCTGCGGGCGTATTCCATTTGCGGTTCCTGACTTCCGGCTTTTTGAATCAATGCCATACCCTTTTTCGCCGTGTTCGGAGCCTGTAGGTAAACGAGAGTTTCAGACAACAGCCAGTTCAGTTCAAAAGAATCGGCTGGAAATGAAGCATCAAAACTATTCGCCAGTTTTTCGACCATTTCCTGAGACGGGGCGCCAAAGCGGTGCAGCACGATCTGCGTAAGTCTGACCATTCCGATTTTTTGCTTATCTGGAAGAGTCGAAAAATCGATATTAAGGCAGGTGGAGAGGATCTTATCTCTAGTTGCGGCATCCGGTTTATAGTCGTCATCCCTATGATCGGGGCACTTACCCTTTACCCTCGCAAGAGCAAGGAGAGCCGTGATCTGTTTCGCCGGATTTGTTTCCGCGTAGGCTTTATCCTCCCACTGAGAGGCAGGTTGATGTTCGAGGGCAACACGGGCAGCCCACTGGATGAAACGGTCTGAATTGTCCAGATACAGCCAGGCAGTTTCTACCGCATTGGGGTCCTGCCGACCGTGAAAACTTTCCAGTTCGTGGCGGAGTTCCTGAAGTGATGATGTGTCCGCTGTTAAGTCAATTGATTCGGTTGATTCCGGTCCGGTATAGGTAACGCGGTAGAGACCTGATTGGACTCTGCGTCCTCCGATAGCGAAATACATCGCCCCGTCTCCAGGATGGATGATAGCGTCGGTCACGGGAAGGGGGGCACCGGTGATGAAATCCTCTTTAGTTGCTGTATAGCTGGCTCCATCTTCCTTCAAATGAACCGCATAGATTTTCCCCCAACTCCAATCGAGAATATAGAGCGCGGACTGGTATTTGGCAGGGAATTTCGCCCCGTATCCGAAAGTCGTTCCGGTAGGTGATCCTGGGCCGATGTTGATCGCGGCTGGCAGGTTGTCCGGGTAAAATTCCGGGTATTTCCCGGCTCCGTTTCTCCATCCATATTCTCCTCCACTTACGACATGATTGACGCGCGTCGGCCGGTACCACGGCGTATTGAAGTCGTACTCCATATCAGCATCGTAAGTAAACAATTCGCCATCTTTGTTTAGCGATGCGTCATAGATGTTACGAAATCCCGAGGCATAGATTTCGAATTTCTTTCCGTCCGGCGAGACTTTGTAGATGATTCCACCCGGAGCGAGAACATGGCGGTTGTGTCCTCTTCCGTCCGGCATTCTCGGTAGAAGATGATCGTCACCCCAAACTTTGGCTACCGGTGAAGAATCCGCGGTTTCGGTAAGGACTGCGTTATTGCCGGTGACAAGGAACAAATTTTTACCGTCAGGAGTCGGTAATACGGCATGAACTCCGTGGTCACTTTTTGAGTCGAATGCGCGAAGTAGTTCCACTTTGTCGAGTCGGTCATCTTTGTCTGTGTCGCTAATCCGATACATACCGCTGGTCATTTTCTGCTCGTAGTCATTCACCCCGGCGTAAAGTGCGCCAAACGCAAAGACCATTCCGTTGATCGCACGGATGTTTACCGGCACTTTCTCTATATCAGATTCTTTGAGTTCCTCGCCCGGGGCCGGAGGTTGAAAGCGATAGAGATTGCCATACTGGTCGCTCGCATAGATTCTTCCTTTGTCGTCATTGCATAAAGCGACCCAGGAACCCTGTTCTATACCGGGGACGGAGTAAATCAGTTCTGTTTTGAATCCTTTGGGAACCTTGATTCGGTCGATGGGGGTTGCCTTGTTTTCGCCGATTCGGGGCCCGACTTCGGCTGGACGTCGACCGGGTTTTTTGGCAGCCGCTTTGCCTTTACCCTTTGGTTTGGCTGCTTTGGCTTTGCCTTTTCCGGAACTCTTCTTCTTTTCAATAAGCTGGGCATCCGGCGGGACATCGGCTTTGGCAAACGGAGTTACTCCGCCATCGGGAAGACGCTTTAATTTGACGTCTTTGATTTCAACCTTCATCGCAGGGCCCCGATGGACCTGAAAGGCGAGAACACCGGCAAGAGAGCGGTTCGCTTTGTCGTGGTCGACGATGTTGATAGTGGTTTTGCCGTCGATTTTGTGGGTGATGTGGTTGCCATTCGCGATGATTGTGTATTCGTGCCACTCTGAGAGTTTTGCGTTAACCGGATCGCGCTCCGATACCAACCATTTTCCCCCTTTGGGATCGGTGACGATGTCCTGTCCATTCTGGATGAGAATTCCGCGGCCCCGCTCTTCATAAATCATTCCGTGGTAGGGCGGGTTGGCATGTATGTCGCATTGGTATCCGCCAACCACCCACTTGCCTACTTCCGGTAATAACTTGCTTCGATATTGAATCCCGGAGTTGTTACTGCCGGTCACTTTGATCGTAGCCTTCAATTCAAAGTTTTTGAGAGGCTCTCCTTTCCAGATCAAAAACTGGTTATATTTCAGGTGATCGGGACCGTTGGTTTTGCCGGTGATGAAACCATCTTCCACACTCCACAGTTCCGGATTTCCGTCCCAGCCAGAAAGATCCTTTCCGTTAAATAAATTTTGGAACTCTTCCTCTGCATGGGAAGTGAGTACCAGCGAAAACAGCAGCGCGGTGAGAAGAAGTGATTTCATATTCTAAACAATTCGTTATTGGTTGTACGATTGTTCAGAACGAAGAAACTCTCTCAAAAGAATCCGTCGTTTTCGTGGCGGCAATCCGTATCAGGCGGGCTGGTTTGTGTCTGGATTTGCTAAATGTAGTTCAGATTCGGCATTCCTGACTTTCAATATGGCATTCACTCACCAATTCGGATGAGATGATTTTCCGTCCGGTGGAGAAAGCCGTCGCTCAACACCGCGAATGTCGAAAGGCCGTATTCATCGAGGCGGTTCTCCGCTACCTTCTGAAAGGTTTTCCCCGGCTTGATTACAGTGGTGACTCCTTCCCCGTTGGTGAAAAACAGGTGGCCCGAGGCATACACGGGAGATCCTGAATAACCGCCTTCCGGTGAGATTCGTTCTGCATAGTGCAGTTCTCCGTTGTGAGCGTCAAGGCAGGTAAGAATGCCTTTGTCATCGTTCATGTAAAATTCGTCGCCCACTACAATAAATGAACTTTCCCGTGGTACTGTTTTGCTGTAGGTCCAGGCAATATGGGTATCGGTGACGTCGCCCTTACCGTCAGGGCGAATCGCGTAAGCGATTGCCCGGTCAAAACCCGAGGATGCGTAGATTAACCCATTGGCAAATACAGGTCGGGGAGTGACCGAATATCCCTCGCCGTATCGGCATCTCCAGATTTCTTTACCGGTTTCGGGATCGTAGGAAACTACGGCACCCGAACAGGGACTGATGATTTGAGGATTTCCTTTCACGGTAATGATCAGAGGCGTGCAAAAGGAAAATTTTCTGCGGATATCAAGATTCCTGGCGGTTTTCCAGCTTAGGGTCCCGTCCATTTTATTCAGAGCAATCAAAACCGGATCATCCTTTCCGTCGGCGGAAAAGACCAGATTGTTCCCGGCTATTACCGGTGAACTGCCGCTTCCGTGAACCGGTGAATAGCTGTGTTCGCTGGTTTTCCAGATGATTTTTCCGCTGTCGGCGGCAAGGCAGGCTGTGCCGTTATGGCCAAAGTGGGCGAAGATTTTTCCTTCTTCATACAGCGGTGTGGGGGAGGCGTGGCTGTTCTTTTTGTGAATTCTCCCCGCTGCCGTTTCGAAGATCTCCGTTTCCCAGATAAGTGATCCGTCCTCCAGTTTTACCGCCATGGCTTTCAGGAAAAGTTTCGCGCGATCCGGTGCTGTCGCATCTTCACTTTCGATCGCTGTGGTGAGAAAACAAACATCTCCCACCACGACAGGGGAGGACCAGGCTTTGCCAGGAACGGGCACTTTCCAGCGGATGTTTTCCTGGCTCGACCATTGCAGAGGCACGGAATATGACTCGGGAGCGTGTCCCTGACTGGTGCCGCGAAATGCCGGCCAGTTCTCCGCACCGGACAGCGGCAAAATTGAGAGTGTAAACAGGAGACAAAAAAGGGCGGGCAAGAACTTCATGAGCCCGAGACTATATCTTTTTTGTCGAATCGGCAATGCAGCTGCGTGGCGCTAACAAGGGTGGGGTTGGCACAGTCAGGGGTGGGGAAATCAATTCAGAGATTTTGAATTCTAAGGACTTTTGCTTTCAATGCGTACCAGATGCGAGCCGCCCCGAAGGGACTCTTTCAGAGCGGTAAAGATTGGGTTGATTATAATTTTCAAGCTCAGTTTAAAAAGGGGGCAGGCAGGTGAGGAAACTTCGTTAAGATCCGCATGGACAAGCTTGCGGATAACGGGTAATACACCACAAAATCCCGTAATTCGATTTGATCCTAACACCGAAACAATACTAATGAGTAACTTGTCTGGCAAAAAGCTGGTAATCGCCTGTGGCGGAACAGGCGGACACTTATTTCCCGGGATTGCTATCGCTGAAGCGTGGCGCAAAAGGGGCGGTGAGGTATTGCTGCTGATTTCTGAGAAACAAATCGATGCTCTCGCAACCGAGGGGTTTGATCATCTTCATTTCGAAAGAATGCCGGCGATCGCGATGCCGAAGAAGACTTCACCGAAAATGTTCGGGTTCCTCAGCAAATTTGTGAAAGCCTTCTTCAAGTGTAAGAAGCTGTTCAAAGATTATAAGGCGGATGCCGTTCTCGGAATGGGTGGGTTTACCTCAACGGCTCCTCTGGCTGCCGGCAAACTGTTGGGAAAACCAACCTTCATTCACGAAGCTAACGCTATCCCCGGTCGGGCCAATCTGCTCAATGCCAAATTTGCCGACATGGTGCTGGTGGGATTTGATTTTTGCGCGCCCCGTTTCGAAGGCAGCAAGACCGTGGTGACCGGAACTCCACTGCGGCCTTCTCTGATCGAAAAACCGACCCGGGAAGAGGCGCTGGAATTTCTCGGTCTTCATCCGGACCGGAAGACAATCATGATTATGGGTGGAAGCCAGGGTGCTGTGCGTATCAATGAATTGGTCGCAAAAAGCCTGCCGCGCTTTGTCGAAGCCGGGATTCAAGTCCTGCATATCACCGGTCCGCACGATTATGAGAAGATGACCGAAGTATTTCTGGCCAATCGTCAGGCGGGAACTGTGGCTGACTTTTTGAATGAAGTTCAGTATGCCTATGCGGTTGCTGATTTGGCCATCTGCCGGGCCGGGGCCTCTTCGTCAGTGGAGTTGGCTTACTACGGCGTTCCGGCAATTTTGATTCCCTATCCATATGCGGCGGATGATCACCAAACCGCAAATGCCGCAATCTTTTCCGCTCCCGGTGCCGCAGAAATGTGGAAACAGAGCGAATTGAGTGAAGATACCTTCGCCGATCAAATTATCGAACTGATGGACGACAGTCTTCGCCTGGCCAGGATGAAGGCAACTATGCAACAGTTGGCAAGACCGGACTCCTCCAACGATGTGTGCGACGCCATCGCCACGAAGCTTGTTTAGATTCCGAAGTTTCGAAGCTATTCGCGGGAAAATTCGCTCATTCGTGGTAGTAATACCCCGAAAATATGAGCGATATCGTAAAGCATTGGGCGGAAAAATTCGCCCCCGGATCCGATCCGGTCAGAGTTCACCTCATTGGGGTTGCCGGTTCCGGAATGAGTGGGTTGGCATCGTTGTTCCTGGATCTGGGGCACCGTGTTTCGGGTTCCGATAAAGTAACCTCAGGTGAAACGGCCCGCCTTCAGGAGAAAGGGCTCATTTTTTCCAGCCCTCACACAGCCGCTGCAGTCGAAGGCTGCGATGTGGTAGTCTATTCCAGCGCCGTTAAAACCGGGAATCCTGCCTACGACGCGGCTGTGGGTAGCGATATTCGGTTGTTGCGGCGGGCGGAAGCTCTCGCGGCGATCATGCTGGGCAATAAGGGAATTGTGGTAGGCGGAACTCACGGCAAAACGACGACTTCAGCTCTGGCGGCCCATGTGTTGCGAACAGGTGGGAAACATCCATCCCACTATGTCGGGGCGGAAATACCGATTTTAGGTTGCAATGCAAAGTGGGATGCAAAAGGCGAGTGGTTTGTTGCAGAAGGGGACGAAAGCGATGGCACTCTGGTCAACTTCCATCCCGAACACGCCATTTTGCTGAATGTCGAAGCCGAGCATCTCGATCATTATCAAGGTGGAATTGACGAAATTCTGGAAGTATTCGGACAATTTTGTGACCAGACAACCGGGAAAGTCTTCTACTGTGGTGACGATCCATTTGCCTCTAAAGTGTGTGCCGGAAGAGAAAATGCTGTGAGTTACGGATTCGGAAGCGGTAATCAGTTCCGGGCCGAAAATCGGGAAGCGAAAGGAGCTGGAACGGAATTCACGGTCCTGCAAAACGGGATTGAAACAGGTCGGTTGCGGCTGGGAATTCCCGGACAACATAACGTTCTCAACGCACTCGCCACGGTCGCGCTTGGGATGGAACTCGGCGTTTCCTTTGATCGAATCGCTGAAGCCTTATCCGGGTTTCGCGGTGCGAAAAGGAGGTTTGAAATCAAAAGACAGGGTGAGGATGTTACGATTGTGGATGATTATGGACATCATCCCACGGAAATAGCGGCAACTCTGCAAACCGCCCGCTCTCAGCACAAGGGGCGTCTGATTTGCCTGTTTCAACCGCACCGGTTTTCGCGAACTCAACTTCTTCGTGATGAATTTGGTGCCTGTTTCAATGGAGTCGATGAACTCTGGGTGACGGACATTTATCCGGCGAGCGAACAACCGATTGAGGGAATTACCGGTCAAACCATCGTCGATGCCGTGAACGAACTCGGCGACGTTCCTTTCGCTCAAAATCATCCGGATCTGAAAACCCTGCACTTGGAAATCGGCAGACGGTTGCAGCCGGGTGACTGGCTGCTGACTTTGGGGGCCGGAAATATTCACGAAGTGGGAACCCGCTTAGACAGTGATCTCGACACGCTCAATCAACTCAAAAACATTGTTGGCGACGAGGACGGGGTTTTCAGGCTTTATGAACCCATGCGCAAGCACACCACCATGAAAGTGGGGGGCCCGGCGCAATTTTGGATCGAGCCCACGTCCGTCGAGGGGTTTGCCGGGCTGATTAAGCACTGCTGTGATACCGGTCTTCCAATGAGAGTGATCGGCAGAGGCTCCAACCTCCTCGTGCGTGACGGCGGCATTCCCGGAGTGGTGGTAAATCCGGTGAAAGGGGATTTTGCTCAGCTCGATGTGATTGATGAGCGGACGATAGTCGCCGGTGCCGGGGTGAAATTCAAAGCCCTCGCATCAGCAGCCCAAAATGCCGGAATTGGCGGCTTTGAGTGGATGGAGGGAATTCCCGGTGCGGTCGGCGGCAGTTTGCGAATGAATGCCGGCGCGATGGGGACAGAAACATTCGATCAGGTCGTCAGTGTAAAGATGATCGATTCCGCCGGCACGATTTTCGAAAAAACGAAGGATGAAATCATCCACCACTACCGGAATGTGCCCGAGCTGGCGCATAATATAGCGGTATCCGCTGTGTTCGTCGGTGAACCGGCTCCAGTGGAGGACATTGCGCAAAAAATGGAAGCGTCCAAAGAAAAACGCAAGTCATCCCAACCGGTTGCAGCCAGCGCAGGCTGCGCTTTTAAGAATCCGCGGCCGGATTTGGGCGCCGGTCAGCTTGTAGATGAACTGGGGCTGAAAGGCAGTTCGGTAGGCAGCTCAAAAGTCAGCGAAGTTCACGGAAATTTTATCGTCAACGACGGCGGCGCTACGGCCCGGAATGTTCTCGATTTGATCGCCAATATTACCGCCACAGCCCGAGCGCAGAGAGATATTGAGCTGGAAACCGAGGTGCAAATTATCGGCCAGGACGAACCGATTTAAATGTGTTATATTTATGGATATTATGAGTGACTATCCATTTAAGCCTCCTGCAAAAAATCCATTCTCCGCAGCGCCTAAAGCCAATCCGGAGCCGGAAAACCGTGTTGAACAAGTTGTCGTCGCGCAAAAGCCAAGCCGAATAGCGAAACCGACAGAACCGCTCCCCGCTCTGACTATGGAGGAGCGTTCCTGCCGAACTTGCGAATATTTTGCATTCGATGAAAAAGAGGAACGGCATGATGCGTATAAAGGGGAGTGCCGTCGCCATGCGCCGTCGCCCGGGGAGGAAGCCGAAGCCTGCTGGCCGGTCGTTCCCTGGAAAAGCTGGTGCGGTGAATGGGAAAATGGAGTCAGTAATGAAGATATGGTCAGAATGGCGCGTGATATCGGCGAAAGTATCGCCAAAGACGATTTTTAGGCGTTGTATGGCTGACTCAACAGGGTACAGTCCCCGATTCAACAGGGTACAGTCTCTGACTTAACAGGGTACAGTCCACATTTTACACGCTGAAAATTACTATGAGTAAAGACGTCTCCGAATTGCATGTTGCCGTTCTCGCCGGAGGGCCCGGAAGCGAACGAAAAGTATCGCTGGCTTCGGGAAAAGGAGTCGCCGGAGCGCTCGAAGGTTCGGTTGGTAAAGTGGAACTGGTTGATGTCGAAGGCCCCGGTTTCGATCTTTCTCCGGATGTCGATATCTGTTTCAACGTGGTTCACGGAACCTACGGAGAGGACGGCCAGATCCAGGCGGAACTTGCCGGGCGTGGAATCGCCTACTCCGGCGCACGGGAGGAAAGCTCCCGTCTCGCTTTTGACAAAGTGAAAAGCAAAGAGCGATTCGTCTCCAACGGGGTGTCCACTCCGGCGTCTGCAGTAATTATGATCGGGGAATCCGCTGAGTCACCGGTGGGATTGCCCTGTGTGGTAAAACCTCCGCGCGAGGGATCCAGCGTTGGCGTTCACCTCGTTCACAGTCAGGACGAATGGGAAAAAGCTATCGAAGACGCCGGGAAATACAGCGATGATATTCTCGTGGAGGAATTGATTGTCGGCAAAGAGCTGACAGTCGGAGTGCTCGGAGAAGAGGTTTTTCCCATCATTCATATTCAACCACGATCCGGATTCTACGATATCAGTAATAAATATCCGTGGATGACGGGAACCGGCGGCACAGATTATTTTTGTCCGGCTGACTTGAGCCCGGAAATTACCAAAAGCGTTCAGGATGAGGCATTAAAAGCCCACCAAAGCCTTGGCATCGAGGTGTATTCGCGGGTCGATATCCTTCTTTCAGAAGACGGAATCCCTTATGTTTTGGAGGTAAATACGCTGCCGGGAATGACCGAGTCCAGCCTGTTGCCGAAAGCAGCCGCTGCGGCGGGTCGGGACTATACCAACCTGTGTCTCCGGATTATCGAGCTTTCCCTCGCTCAATAATTTTTCAGAAGCTCCCGGGCTTCCTCCAGCAGGTGGGAGAAATGTTTCCGGGCGGGTGACTGGTGCTCAATTTTTTTCGCAGCGTATTCAATCCATTCTTCGAGCCGCTTTTTGTTTTCCGGGCCTTTTGCGCTCAGGACCCTGTCCGGGGGATAGGCAAGAAAGCTGATAATCTGATATCGCTGTAGTTTGACAGGGTCTTTCATCCCGAGAGGCACAAAATAAACAGCCTCTCCATTTTCGAGGTAGCCCGAGTATTCCATAACGAAAGGTTTCGCGGACTGAATCCGGTTTTCCATGCCTACGAGGATGCCGATCGCATCCTTTTTGTGAATCGAACCGGCTCCGGCTTTGTGAATGGCCAGCTTTGCTTTGAGATACAGTGTATCGCTGTTGTTGGGCAGAACCGGCACCCAGTTTACATCGGGGAAAATTTCTCTGGGTGGAACGGGTGGTTTCCGATAACTGAAGCCCGTGGATTGGGAATCAAGCTTCTTCGCTGTGTCGAGACGTTTGGCTGAATCCAGACCGCCGGAACTTTGCAGACCGGAAGATCGCTGAATGCCGGAGGAGACATCGAGTCCCGAACTGCGTTGGGCGAGTCCATTTCCGAGACAGATTGATGCGGTGAAAAGCAGGCAGAGCCTCCGAAATAGAATGCATGCAACCTGGGGGCTATTGTCAATTTTCATCAGGATGGGGCGGCAGGATATCGTAGATTAGCCTGCTAAACCAATTATCAAAATCGAAAAAGAATCTTGATAATTATCTAACATTCGTTGAGTAATAAGCAATGTTAGACGATTCGGGTAGAGTGTTTGAGAGCCGTTCCGAGGTGCGAAAGCGCCGCCGGAAACGTGTTCAAAAACGAACTCCCACACCCGGAGATTTCTGGGAGTCCGGCAGAACGGAAATAAGTCATCATTCTCTGAAAAGGCTTCGAAGATACCGGGTTCGGCGTTTTGTCTGGTTTATTCAGGTCTTTTGCTGCCTCAGTGTGGGGCTTTGTATTCCCTACCTCGCCAAATGGGGATTTGACCGGTTTGTTTTCAAGGATGACAAGCTGGTACTGAAATCCATACAGATTGAGACAACGGGAAGTTTGTCAGACGCAGTCATCGCTGAAGCGGCGGGGGTAAAACCGGGAGAAAGTTTATTGAGAATTGATCTTCGTGATGTCGAGACAAAGCTCAAAGCACTGCCCGTTCTCGAAGACGCAAAGGTGACCCGTCAAAAACCCGATACACTGGTCATTCAGGTCCGGGAGAGATCCGCTGTGGCGTGGCTTTCCTGCCCGGATCACGAGATTAAACCGTTGCGGGATAATGGATTGTTACTCGATCACTCCGGCCTGGTATTTTTGTGCCGTGAGATGAATGATGCGCTAACTGTGCTGCCAACAATCGAGGTGACCGGGATACCGCGTCCTGTCGCCGGCTCGCGGTTGAATATGCTTCCGCTTGTGAAACCGCTGCAATTAATCGAAGCCAGCCGCAATCGATTTTCCGGTCGGGGGATGGATATCGTCGATGTCCGCGCACTGGGTTCCTGGGGACTGCTGTGTCGCTATAAGGATGAACTGCTGGTCACATTTGATCCCGATCGTATCGAAGAAGGGCTCGCAGATCTTGATTTGATTATAAAACACTCGGAGAAAGCCCGATTATCTTTAGCGACGATTAATTTAGTAACTGTGAAAAATATACCAGTAACGTTTCATTCTGAAACGGTTCCCAAAAAGTGGTAAAAAAATAGTTCTACAGAGCGTTCGGGAATAACCGTTAAGAGAAACAAGGAAAATAAGAAAAAGCTTGCGGTCGATTTTCAGGGGTGGTTAATGCGATGACAGTGATCTGTCATTCGTCAAATGCCTTGTATAAGCGGTGCAAAGCAAAATTCGTCTTACCAATATGGGTACTTCAAACATCTACGCAGGTCTTGAAATAGGGACTTCCAAAGTTTGCCTCGTCGTCGGTGAAGCGCGCAGCGACGGTGCTCTCAGGATTCTTGGCGTCGGGCAGCAACCTTCTTCCGGCGTTCGAAAAGGGGAGGTGGTTGACAGTGAGACGGTCCAGGCTTGCCTCCACGAGGCACTGGTGCGGGCGGAGGAAAGGAGCGATGTGGAAATTAACACAGTCTTTCTCTCTGTCTCGGGTGCTCATATCGAAGGGCTGAACACGCGGGGAGCGATTCGTATCGCCGATGGTGAAATCGGTCCGGAGGATCTTGATGAAGTGAAACGGAAGTGCCGTGATGTGAAAGTTCCTCCGGATAATGGCTTCATTCATTCGATCATTCAGCATTATTACGTCGACGGGCAGGACAAAATTGTTAATCCAGTGGGGATGCTCGGGCAGAAGCTCGAAGCCGATTACCATATTATCCATGGCATTAAGACCCGGATTCAGAATTCGATCAAATGTGTGCGCGAAGTGCCTTTAGAAGTTGAAGACATTGTTTTTGCCCCTGTTGCATCGGCTCAGGTAGTCCTGGATCAGGAAGCAAAGAACCGGGGCGCTGTGCTGCTGGATATCGGTGGCGGTACCACTGATTACATTTGTTTCGTCGACGGTGCGGTTGTCGCCAGTGGATCGGTTGGCGTCGGCGGGGACCATATCACCAATGATATTGCACTGGTGTTAAAAGTACCTCTCGCCCGGGCCGAGAAGCTGAAAGTGACGTACGGCAGTGCCTGGCTGGAAGATATCAATCCAAATGAGAAAGTTCCGATCGCGGGCGAAGGCTCTGAAACCGTGGAAAGACTGCTGATTTGTCAGATAATAAACGCTAGGTTGAATGAATTATTAACTTTGATAAATAATTCGCTTGCGTTTGATAATATTTTAGGAAAGACTGCTGGCGGAGTGTACCTAACCGGTGGTTCAAGTCTTTTGACAGG
The DNA here is from genome assembly GCA_029213025.1 of Verrucomicrobiales bacterium. Classification (GTDB taxonomy): domain Bacteria; phylum Verrucomicrobiota; class Verrucomicrobiia; order Verrucomicrobiales; family DEV007; genus Arctic95D-9. Next base: position 55,941 of record JARGOZ010000005.1, on the reverse strand, counting down.
GTTGGACGATTTGGTTTCGAGCACCTTCGAATTACCGGTTTGTAGAACCGGTTATACGTCGATGTCGGGACCTACCGCTCTGTTTGAAAATCCGCAATATGCGACACCTGTCGGTTTAATCCGATATGCCCAGTTATTGAATGAACAAAGGCCCCGGGCCGGAGCGATTTCGAAGATTGGGAGGAAATTTGAGAAATTGTTCGGTGCAAGCCGATAAATCAGATGTCACAGATAGCTTTTTTCGAACTATACCTCAATATTACTGCCAACCTTACTACACGAAAAATTACTAAATCATGATCGAGTATAGCCAATCTCAGAATTCCGATACCAGTGGAGGTGTGGACATCTCCTTTAAAGTGATCGGAGTTGGTGGATCAGGAGCGAATGTTTTGGATCGTCTGGCACTTGAAGGTAGCGACGATGCGCAGCTGTTGGTTCTAAATACCGATATTCGTAAGCTTTCGAGTTCTGTATCCAGCCAGAAAGTCCAATTGGGAGCAACGCTTCTGAAAGGAATGGGAACAGGAGGAGATCCTGATCTCGGAAAACAAGCCGCAATCGAAGCTTCGGACGACATCAGGGAGGCGATTCGCGGATATGATATGGTCTTTGTCTGTGTAGGTCTTGGAGGTGGAACCGGTTCAGGTGCTGCACCCGAAGTTTGCCGGATCGCCCGCGAAGAAGGTGTATTTCTTGTCGCTTTCACTACCCTGCCTTTCGAGTTTGAAGGAGCCCGCCGGATGGAGCAGGCCAGAGATTCTCTGAATGAAATCGAAGGTTACGCCAATGCGGTAATCACTTTCGATAATGACCGCATGGGTGAACTTATCGTCCCGAAAGACGGCGTGACTCAAGCGTTTGCTGCCGCCGATAAAATTATCAGCCAGAGTATCCGTGCTACGATGAATATCGTTTCCAAACCCGGTATTATCAGAATCGGAATGGACGATTTGCTGACCGCTCTGAACAGCACCAATTCACGTTGCCTCTTCGGATACGGTCAGGCGAAAGGTGACAACCGGGCTCTCGATGCGGTTGATCAGACTCTGAAGTGCCCGCTGCTCGATAATGGCCGCCTTTTGAATGACGCGAAGAATGTGCTCATTCAAGTAAGCGGATCTGACAGCATGACTTTGCTTGAGGTTCAGACTGTTATGAAGGAGATGACAGGGCATCTGAAATCAGACGCTCATGTATTATTTGGAACCGGAACCGACCCCCGATTGGGAAGCAGCCTTGCGGTGACCGTTATCAGTTCTCTCGACGGTGAAGAAGCCCAATCCGGTGTGTCAGCTGTTGAGAAGGAAGAAGTTCCGGTATCCGCTCCTGAAGCAATTGAGCCGTCACCTCTCGCAGCCGCAGTGACTGCCGCCGCAGCCGCAGCCGCTGGAGAAGCGAGCGGGATTATTGCTTCCGAAGGTCAGGAAGATTTTGAAGAGGAATTCGAGGAGGAAGTTCCGGCTGTTGCCGAAGAATCGAACATCGTGCCTATGGCCCAGCCGACTGAACCTGAGCCGGTAATTGAAGAAGCACCTCAGATTCATATCGAGCCGGTTCCTGCCGCTTCTGTTGAACAGGATTTGGCAGCTTCGGTTATTCAGCCACAGGTTCCTGTTGCTCAGCCTTCTCCGGATTTTGAAGTGCCTGCCGCGATGTCAAATCCGATCGCCAGTGCCGTTCAGGAAGCTGCTTCCCCGGGCCAGGACCCTGCACCCGTCGTGCAACCCGCTCCAGCCCCACCGCAACCTCTTGTTCAGCCCCGCCCTCTGGTCCAGCCTGATCCTCACCATGAGGCACCTGGCGTTGCCGCTCCGGCAGCTGAAGCTCCGGAACGGGTTGAAGCTGAGACTGATCAGTCCCAAACGATCGCTCTATCGCGGATTGTACCCGGTCAGACGACACAGCGGATTCTGAACAGGCCTCCCAAAGAAGAGGTTCAGCAGACAGCCGAAAAGGTTACTTCTATGCCGTCAACTGAGGAGCAGATCGAACAACAGGATATTCTCCAGTTGGAGCCGGTTCAATCCAAAGGACGTTTTGCCAAAGGCGATCCTACAATCGTAGACGGGGAAGATCTTGATGTTCCCACTTTCCTGAGAAAAAAAGGATAGCGGATACGGAAAAGTAATTTTTGACTAATTAGACGCCCGGAAGTTAGCCTTCCGGGCGTTTTTTTTTGTTTGGTGTTAGGTAATTCGGGTTCTGCTGGTAAAATTTCACAATCAATGGGAGGAGAAGAAGACGAATCTGGTGTAGTTTTCGCAAATATGGATTTTCCTTTCAGAAGCAAAGAAACCAGCTGGCTTTCCTTCAACGCAAGAGTCCTTCAGGAAGGTGCTGATCCTGAAGTTCCTCTATTCGAGAGAATAAAGTTTCTTGGGATTTACAGTAACAATCTCGACGAATTTTTCCGGGTTCGGGTTGCTACCTTGAAACGATTGATTTCGCTGGGAGATAAATGGAAAGAGCTGCATATGCCGGATCCGGCAGTTACCTTAAAGAAAGTAAATGCTCTGGTGGCTAAGCAGGCGGCGGAATTTAATGTGGCTTACGAACAGGTATTTGTTGATCTCGAAAAAGAAGGTATTCGACTTATTGATGAAACCGAGGTGCCACCGGACCTCGATCCGTTTCTACGAAAATATTTTCGAGAGGAAGTGAATCCTCACATTTATCCGATTATTTTAAAGGCGAGTGCGAATCTCCCGAGGTTGGCCGATTTGCCTATGTACCTCTCTGTAAAGATGAATAAAAACCGCGGGCGGGGTATGCACGCACTCATCGAGATACCCGGTAACCTGCCCAGGTTTATTCCTCTTCCCAAAAAAGGCGACACCCAACTGGTGATGTATCTTGATGACATCATCCGTTTCGCTCTGCCCGAGATATTCCACAGTTTTACTTTTGATGAATTCGAATCCTACGCGATCAAATTTACTCGGGATGCCGAACTGGCTTTCGATGACGATTTTACCGAAAGTTTTTTCGATCGGCTCTCAGATAGTATCAAGGCAAGAGATGTGGGTTCGCCGGTGAGAGCCAACTTTGACGCTTCGATTCCGAACCCGTTTCTGAATCTACTTCTCAGAAAACTTGATCTCACCGGTTCGGATTCGCTATATCCGGGTGCCCGCTATCACAATCGTAGAGATCTGCTGAGTTTTCCACGTTTCGGGCGGGACGACTTACTCAATAAAAAAAGCGAACTGGTGCCGGTGAAGGGGCTGAAAAAACAGGGCGTCCGCGGGTTGTTCCCGGTTTTGCGGAAACGTGATCTATTGATCCATACGCCTTATCATAAATTCGATCATATGATTGCCCTCATTCAGGAGGCGTCGATCGATCCAAGGGTGAAAAAGATCCAGATGACCCAGTATCGCCTGGCAAAGAACTCCTGTGTCGCGAGGGCTCTTCAATCGGCTGCACGAAACGGCAAAGAAGTCACAGTTCTGGTCGAGCCGCAGGCCCGGTTTGATGAAGAGGCCAATATGTCGTGGGCTGCAAAATATCAGGACGCCGGGGTGAATGTGATTCTGGGAGTTCAGGGTTTGAAAGTTCACACAAAAATTCTTTCAATCGAAAGGCTTGAGGCCGGCGAAATTCATTATTATTCGATCCTGGGAACAGGAAATTTTAATGAGGATACAGCGAGGATTTTCGCCGACCATATGTTGTTCACCTACAACCAGGTGATAGGTAGAGATGTCTCTGCCATGTTTCAATTTTTCGAAAAACCCTATTTTCCTCCGAAATTGACCCACTTACATGCTTCTCCGCTTGGTCTTCGCACTTTTCTGCGCACCAAAATAGAAAGAGAAATGGCATTGGCTGCTGAAGGCAAGCCTGCGGAAATCTCGATCAAGCTTAACAACTTGTCTGACGTCGAAACGATTCAGCTTATCAATGAAGCGGCTGAGGCCGGAGTAAAGTTTCGACTGATCGTGAGAAGTATGTTTTCGCTTGTGAGTGGTAGTAAAGAGAATATTGAATCAATCAGTATTGTCGATAAATACCTGGAGCATTCCCGGATCATCATCTTCGGGAATGATGGAAAACCGGAGGTATATTTGTCTTCGGCTGATTTCCTGCCGCGCAACTTCGACTCCAGAGTTGAAACAATGTTTCCTATTCTCGATAAGAAATTGAGTAAACAGCTAATTACCTATTTTGAGATTCAGTGGTCGGATACCGTAAAAGCAAGGATTCTCGACGAGAAGCTTACCAATCAATTTAAGAGTGGGGGCTCCGAATCTGAGAAAATCCGGAGCCAGTTTGCGATAGAAGAATACCTTCGATCACTTACTCAATCATAATTGCGATCGCCTCGGTCTTGGTAAACTTGTTCCGGGTGTCAGTGGACCGGTGAAGTCTGGCGTGGAATCCTTCCCACGGCTCGGTGTCACCTCGCCAGGCACCGCCATTGAGCAAAACTTTCGAGCTGGTGGTTCTCGCGTGGAAAATTCTCTCCCCGAAGCTGGGGCCGGATACTTTCATATCTCGAATGCCATCAGGAAATCTTGTGATCAAGGTGTCGTACGATCTGGTATTGTAACCGGGTTCAAAGCCCAGTTTCGACCAGTGCGACGCATACCTTTTACGCTCCTGCCGCGGAAGGTTTAGAACCAGTTCGTTGGGTTTGGCATACAGCCTGACTTCGTTAAGGATTAAACCTTCGGGGAGATCCTGGCCGTAGTATTTGTCTTTTCTTTCTTTTGCCAGGGCGGGGAGTCGAAAATAGATATAGGCGTTGTCCGTTGTTTCATCCTTGGGTGGTTCGGCAACATAGGTTGCATTCATACCCTTGCGATCAAGATATAGATGAACGGTGAACTTCAACTCATCTTCCAGTATCATCTTCCAGACTATTTCTTTGCCGTCGAAGGAAGGCGGTTCCTGTAACCGGAGAAACTTTCTTGTTCTCCAGCGGTAGGCTGTATCCGGGTGATCGGGAAGTTCCTTGTGGCTGTGATAGGAGAAATAAATTGGTTCCTGAATATACTGGCCTTTATTATTCTTCAGAAAGATCGCGGCTCTTGCTGCCGGTCCGTAGAACACCGCATCAAATTCAGGCTCCTCCAGCCTCGTGATCTCCGTAGACCCTTTTGGTGGCTTGAAATCGTAGAAGTTCTTGCCGATTTGATCGATCCTCGGGTTTGCATAAGTGGTTCCCGGCACATGGGTCATCGTCGTCGGCGGGCGCGGTGGCATTAGCGGAGCCGGCTCGTCGCTTTCTTCAGGACCTATCACTGACGCGAGGGTGGGTAATTGTCTTCCTTTGGTCCGGTTCGCCACTTTTTGCGCCATGACTTTCATGAATTCAGACTCTTCAACCGCCGGTTGAATGTAGGCGCGAACCTTACGCTGAGCCAGGGCCCTGCCGTGCTCGAGGGCAACTTCTTCGTCGATAAAATCCTCAAAGTCGGAGAAAACGTAAACCGCGTCACAATTTTCTTTGGCGAGGAATTTCATGGCTTCCCCCAGTCGATCACCGCCACTCCAGTGACCTTTCTGACCTACTGCGAGAAACTGATTGGGGCGGGTTTTAAACGTTTCAATCAGTCGATCCACGGCACGTTGGGGAGCTTTTCTTGGCAGATCGTCCCAGAGAAACCAGAAAGGGCTTCTGGTCCCATCGGCACGGGTTCTTACCACTTCCTCTTTCACGATGGGGCGGATCTCAACAGGATTGTTTGTCTTCTCGACCTTGGCGTTGTTGATATAAACAATCGGCGCATCTTTAAAATTCCTGTCCACTTCCCGAATCACCAGCGGCAGCCATTCTGCCATCGAGCCTGATACATCGAGAACCACCCCGAGTGTTTCTCCTTCCATAGGCTGGCCAAACATCATCATCGAATTGGAAGACGAAGGCATACCCATTGACATGGATGGCTGGAAAGTCATTCCTGTTTCGACCGGTATGTCAGATCCTGTGAAAGAATCGAGACTGGTCATCGAGATGGCTGAAACCGAGGGCACGGAAAGAATATTGGCTGCAGACGAATCGGAAGCACTGGTGCTTTTCAGCGTATTCTTCTTCATCACCTGTTGTTCCATAGACGGCTCATTTGTTTCGGCCGATGAACTAGCCACAATTTGAGGCGGTACTCTCCGTGGAATTTGCTGAACTACGGCAAGCAGTCCAACTGCGATTCCAACATGCACGAGAACGGTAACGATGACTGAGTTGACCCGGTCACGGGCAATCGCTGCCTGGTGCCGTCTGCGTGATTCCTCTTCCGCTTCGTGGATATGGTCGACCAGAACCGCTGTATCCGGATCGTAGGGGATGGTATCATCTTTGGTAATCACCGGCGGGGGAGTGGTTACTTCGGAAACGGCAGTTGCCTGGCTTCTTGCCTTTCCCGCAGCGGATTCCAGGGTCACGGTCCGGGCACCTTGAGCGGGCCGGGCCTCCACCACACCATCGTCGGCCAAAACCACAGCCTGAGCTACTTCCGGAATGTTGGGTTCAATGCCGAGGGAGCGCAGTCCCGCTATCGCATATTCATTATTCGGATTTAGGCTCAGAGCGGTTTCGTAAACACTTTGTGCCTGTTCATTAGCTCCCAGAACCTGGTAAGATTGAGCGGCGTAAATGATCGAACGGTCGTCCGATGGCAGGGAAGTGATTTCGCTGAGAAGGGCAACCGCATCGTTTGTATCTCCCTGCTGGTGCAGTGCGTTGATTAGAGTGAATCTTGTCTCCCAGTTATCGGGGGATGCGGAGAGAGCGGCTCGTAGGGAATCAATTTCTTCAGACATGGTGACCGTTATATGGTTGGATACGTTGCAACATGCCTACTTTGGTGCCTGAATTCAACAGGATTCGCGTCGCAGACACGTGTCCCAAACCGAAGAATAAATGTCACAAAAGTAACGCGTCGCTTTCCGCGATGTGTTTTTGATAGAAGGCAGGGTTAGCCGGGGGGCCACTGCAAAGGCCGGTTGGCGAGGAGATGGATGTGCAGGTGTGGCACGGATTCACCTCCGTTTTTTCCGTTGTTAATTACAAGCCGAAATCCCGAGTCTGTGGAATTAACTCCCAGTTCTTCAGCGATTTTGCCCGCTGTAATGAGTAAGTGACCGAGCAGGGATTGATCTTCCCCGTCAGCTTCACCAATTCTCGGAATAACTTTCTTAGGGACCAGCAGAATGTGAATCGGAGCCTGAGGGCTGACGTCGTGAAATGCGATGCAAAACTCGTCCTCATGGACAATTTCCGCCGGGATTTCCCTCGCAATAATTTTCTCGAATATCGTCATCTGTTGCCGTGTTTGTTACAAAATCACCGTAACGTTGAAAACCGGGTTTGCCAATTCTCCCATGCTGCGAAATTCGTCGATTCTGGTTTCGATTTCGCTGCGAAGTTTATCGGCAGTCATCGACCATTTTCGGGATCTCCTCAAAGTGCGCACACAATTAAACAAGCCATGGAACTCCACACAGGTGGCTCCGCTGTGGATCGCTTCCTGGCAGCGGTCTTCAAGCAGTTGGAAAAACGCCAGTTCGTAGGCTTCCCCGGCCCTGCGTGCCAGGTCGGTCAATGAAATGCGCAGAGGCGGAGGCGAACGGTCAATTTTTGAAGCAACTTCCGGAAGGCCTATTTCGTTAAGAGTGGAAGAGATTTTCGTGAACAACTCTTCGGTTTCGATGACTGTTCCTTCGTATGAATGTTGCAGATATTGCTGAATTCCCTTCGAGATGTCGGTGGCAAACCACTCCGGGACATTGCTCTCGGCAGATGCGTCAATGATCACCTGGTCTAGCCAGTGATCCTGGCAGGGTGTAATTGAATTGGTACCTACTTTTACAAACGGCAGGTGGTGTGGCAGTGCAATCATATATGCGGTGTTCTTCTGTGCTTTGTGTTGTTTGGGTAAGGATGACCGGAATAAATTCCGGTCTTTAAAGGGAGGAGCCGAACAGATCCGGCTGAAGAGAGGGGTCGGGTGAAACCTTTTCGAGAGACTCAATAACGTCATTGAACTCGCCAACATCCTGAAACTGGCGATAGACCGAGGCGTATCGAACAAAGGCAACAGGATCAATCTCCTGGAGCTGATTCATCACCTTCATACCTATAGAATTTGTGGGGACTTCCCGGAGCTCGTCGGCGGTCAGGGACGCGGAGATGTCTTCCACGGCTTTTTCCAGAGTTTCGAGGGACACCGGTCTTTTTTCACAGGCCTTGATCAAACCGGAAAGCAGCTTTTCGGCCTTGTAAGGTTCACGCGTTCCGTCGCGCTTAATCACCAGGATGTGGCTGCGCTCGACCTGTTCATAGGTGGTAAATCGGAAACCGCATTCCAGACATTCCCGGCGGCGACGGATCGAAAATCCATCTTTGCTGGTCCTGGAGTCAATGACGCGGTCTTCGAGACTGCTGCATTTGATACAACGCATAACTTCGAAACTTCCCGGCTTGATACAACAATATGTAGTGGTGTCAAAATAAAATCACCCCAGGATGTTGATTTATTTCGAAATATCTGAAAGTTCACCTTTGTAATTCATTCAGATTAAGGAACGACCGCTCGATATCGGACGAAGGTCGCTTTGTAAACTGATTTCCTGTTGGAAAGTCAGGAAAACTTTTCCCGGAGGGCTTTGCCGACAATCGGTGGAACGAAGCCGTCGATGTCCCCGCCGAAACGGGCTACTTCTTTAATAATGCGACTGCTGAGATAAATATTCTCCTGGCTGGGCACGAGAAATATGGTTTCCAGATCGTCGAGGAGGTTCCGGTTCATCAACGCCATCTGGAACTCATATTCAAAATCAGATACCGCCCGCAGCCCTCTCACGACAGCTTCGGCACCTGTTTCACGAAAAAAATCGACCAGCAGGCCGTCAAATGTAGTGATCTCCCGGCCTTTGATGTGACTGGTCACCTCCTCGATCAGGCCGAGCCTCTCTCCGGTGGAGAACAGACCGGTTTTCCCGGGGTTTTTCGCCACCGCCACTATCATCTTATCACAAAGCTTCGCCGCTCTCTCGATCACATCGAGATGGCCATTGTGAATCGGGTCGAAGCTGCCGGGGTAAATCACGATCTTCATAATAAAAGGTTCATCTAACCGTTACATGCTTGGAGTAAATCTTCACAACAGCAAAAACGCATTTAATTTTCGTAACTAACTCTTAACAATTCACTTCGTCTAATTTATCCTCATTGATTCTCGTATTCCGATCCGGCAGGTGAAATTGAGAAAATTTAGGAGACAATTGGCATATCTTTGGTAAAATACAGGTGATGAAACATCGCACAATCATCGGATTTTTTAGTATTGTCGCTGTGATGGTGGCAACAACCAGTTGTAATTCAACGAATCAGGCCGGAAACGCCATGGTTGACCCGGCATCCGCTGCCGGGGATACGCCCCCGAACGTCACCGGATTCCTCGTCACCAGTTACGAACCGCTCTCCAACTGGATGGACGAAAGGTTCGAAGTCAAATACCGGGCGATGACACCTCAGTTGATTTTTGATCAGGTTCCTCTGAACGATATCCACTACCAAACATCGAATATGCCCCAGACGGCGCCCTCATTTAATTATGAATCAGCCAATATCTCCCGTAGAGAATTGCTCAAACGGATTGCGGATCATTGGAACTTGAAAATGTCCTACGTGGTCGGCGAAGACGGGAACCCCTCTGCGGTAGCCGTTTCCGGATAGTGCGAACCTCCTGGAATGAATTTGAAGGGTTTCACGGATTGTGAAGCCCTTTTTTGTGTCAATTGAGTGCTGAAAATGAAATCCCGGTAGCCTTGACGATCGCCGGGTTTGACGGATCCGGCGGGGCCGGGGTTCTGGCGGATTGTCGTACTTTTGAACGACTCGGCGTGTATGGCACCGGCGTGATCACCGGGGTGGTCGCACAAAGCCCGGGAACTATTGCCGGTATCGAGGTGACATCCCCGGGAATGTTTCAAGCTCAGCTTGATGAGATTATCAGTAGCTATCCCGTCAAAGCTGCAAAAACCGGAGCGCTGCTGTCTTTGTCGGAAATTGAAATTGCTGTCGTCTTTTTCCGGGAAAATCCGGAAATTTCTCTGGTGATTGATCCGGTATTGATCGCAACGGCCGGAGATCAACTTGGGCACAGGGAGATTGATTGGCTGTTTCCGGCGGCAGAATTGATCACCCCGAATATTTGCGAAGCGGAAACCTTGCTGACTGGTAAAATCGAAACGATGGCAGACATGGAATCCGCTGCACTGAAATTTTACGAAAGCTATGGCTGTGCCTGTTTGTTGAAAGGGGGGCACCTGGATTGTTGCACGGAAGACATGGTCGATATTCTCTGCGAAAACGGTGAAATTGAAATTCTAGCATCTCCCCGCCTCGAAATTCCGGAACTCCACGGAACAGGATGCACATTATCCGCAGCGATTACCGCGGGTCTGGCTCAAGGACTTTCGCTAAGAGAATCAGTCATCCAGGCGAGAGCGAAAATGCACGAATGGATGAAAAATTTTCACGCATGGAGTCAACCAGCAGTGACACATGCGCTTAATGCGATTGACGAGTAATTCGGGTTTGGTAAGGTTAATAGCGGGATATCTCCTGACTGTACCCTGTTGGATGCGGGACTGTACCCTGTTGTAAAGCATGTGACTGCGCTGCTTTGCGATTAAATCGCTGAGCCGGTTTACTTCAGAAGACTTCTTTTCAGGACGAATCGATGCACTTCTTCGCCATCGATTGTCTGACAAGTCATGGTGACTTGCGGGTCTGCTGCCGTAGTGTCAAACTCCATCAATCCAAAGGAGCAGGTATCGCTGTAGCCCCAGATTAGGCCTGGTGTTTTGATGACCTTGTGAGTGTGATGATTGGTCAGGCGGGAGCTTTCAAATTCATACAGAGTATAACTGTCCGGTCTTTCGATTTTTCGCAGATCCGTGCGGTGACGGTCGGCGGCAACGAGGAAGACGCCCTCGATTTTGTTGTCACTGATATGGGAGAAAATTTCCTCCCGTTCGTCCGGATAACCATCCCATGGATCTCGACTGCCGGGTTTGATTCCCGGGGTAAAAGGAACGGGTGACACGAGTATTTTAAAGGTGCCTTCGGATTCGCTCAGTGTTTTCAACAGCCACTTCTTCTGGACCGGGCCGAGCATCGTTTTGCCTTTTCTGTCCCGGTAGTATCTGCCATCCAGCATGATAAAGTGAACATCGCCGATCGTGAAATCATACCAGCAGCCGGGGGCGGATTCGGTGCCATACCCGGGATTGACCCAGTTTTGACGAAAAATTTTCGCTACTTCGGGTTTCCATTTCGGGGAATTGATCTCCGGACCGGGAACGCAATCATTCGTCGCAAAATCATGATCATCCCAGATCGAATAAATCGGAGTGGATGCGGTAAGTCGTTTCCACTCCGGGCGCATCTGTCGACGGTAGTAGCAGTAGTATTGGGTCAGGGTATGTTCCGGTTGGTCGATGTACACATTGTCGCCGAGCATCAGCATCGCCTGCGGTGAGTGAGACAGAATGGTGTCCCACATTTTTTCCCATTCAGGCACGTATCCCGCGCCACCGCCGAAGGCGACTTTGAATTTGGCCGGACCGAAAGGAGGCGCGGTGGTGACTTGGCCTTTTAGCAAGGTGTCGCCCACTTCATAGGTGTAAGTTGTGTTCGGTTGCAGACCTTCGAAACGGGCGATTCCCGTGTAGTCATTTGCTGGATCGGTTTCGACTTGTACGACCTTTCGGAATCCATCATCGCCGAGTAAAGCGATTCCGACTCCGGTTTTTTCGTGGCCTCTTACCCAAATGGAAAGGGCCGTACCCGTGACACGGCCGAGCATCGGGCCGCCGATAATTTTTGGAACATTGAAATTTTCTTTCCACTCAACAAATGCGGGGTGAGTGTGTAATTTTTCAAGCAACTCGCGGGGGCCAACGATCAACCGCTCAAAGGGAAGGCCGAGTTCAACTGCTTCTTTGGCTTTTGAAAACGCCGCGTCAATATCATCCTGCGCCAGTAAGCTCAGCATTTCGACAAATCGGGATTCGGCTTCCCCGGCAAAAGGCTTTTTATTGGTGAGAGTATCCGAAACCTTATCGAATTGGCCTTTCGCGATAAATTGCACTGCATTCCGGGCGCCGTCGTGCTGACCTATTGCCTGTGTGAAAGTTAGAAGGAATATGCAAAGGGATAGATTTCTCATCGGTGAAACTACGGTTGGCTTGCTGATAAATCGGAAAAAAAGTGATTTCACTGACTTGCGGGAACGGCTCTTAAGGCGTATAAATCTGGCCGTCATAACCCCGTGGTGTAACGGTAGCACAACAGATTTTGGTTCTGTTTGTCAAGGTTCGAATCCTTGCGGGGTTGCCACCAATTTTTCAGTTTATGCTCCAGCCGGTCGCGGGAACAATTTTGTGGTCAGAGCCGCTCCTGTGAAAGCGACTGCCATGCCCAACATCATCCGAAGTGTCACTTCTTCGTGGAGGAAGATGGAACCGAATAAAATGCCGAATACCGGTATAACAAATGTGACGGTCGTTGTCGCCGTGGCTCCGGCTTTGGCCAAAATATCGAACAGTAAAACAAAGGCGACAGCGGTGGATAAAACCCCGAGACCGACAGCACAGAATATGGCTTTCATACCAGGCGCTGTTTCGGGTAAATGAAAAATCATTAAAGGAGTGAGAAACAGGGTCGCGGCGATGAGATTTCCAATTGTGATCGCCCGTGCGGAAATCCCGCTCATATTACGTTTGATAAAGTGACTGATAAATCCGTAGCTGAGCGTTGCTCCAAGGGTTGCCAGTATCGCGAGACTGGAACTGTTGTTCTGCAAAGAAAAACGGTTGGATACCAGTATCATCACCCCGGCGAGACCAATGACCAGGCCGGTGATTTGCCAACGGGTTAACGGGTCTTTCAGCCAGAGGTAGCCGAGAATGGCAGCGAAAATCGGGGTGGCTGCATTCAGCAGGGAGGTGAATCCGGCTTCGAGGCTCAAAATAGCGAAGGCGAGGAGGCACCAGGGCAGGGCGGCGTTAAAGATTCCGACTACGACCATTTTTCCTGCATTCTCAAATAGCTCCCGGCGAATCCTGGAGCGAAGCAAAAACGGGGATAGCAGAAGCGAGGCGATAGCCACTCGCAGCCAGATCAGGACAAAGGGCCCGAATTCAGGCGATGCAATGCGCATGAACAGAAATGAACCACCCCAAATCGCTGATAAAAGGAGCCATTTTACGTAGTCGAGAGAGTTCATAAATTTTTGTGCCAGCCGGAGTTATGAGGTGCAAAAGTGGATGAGGATTGTAATCGCTCAAGATTGGAAATCCGTTATTTTCCTGTCATGATGAGCGAAGACCCGACACAAATCCAACCGACAAACCCGCAACCGGATGAAGCCGTTCCGGAAGTTCTTGTTTACGACAGTGTAGCTGAACCGGTTCATGAAGAAGTCACCTCAGAAGAGCCTGCCCCCATCACGGAAACAGCGCCGAAGGAGTTGACGGAATTTGAGAAGAAAGCTAACAAAATCGTTAAGGACCATGTTCTTTGCTCGATGGGCGCCGGATTGATTCCCATTCCGCTGGTGGATATTGCCAGTGTTACTGCGATCCAGGTCGATGCACTGAAGAGCCTCGCCGAACACCATGGGATCGATTTCTCTGAAGGGAATGCCAAAGCGATTGTCACCGGTCTGGCCGGAAGTACCCTGGCTCGAATTGGTGCCAGTGCCGTGAAACTTGTGCCCGGGATCGGTTCTGTGGCCGGTGGTTTGACGATGGCCGGTTTGTCCGGGGCATCCACTTATGCAATTTGTCAGGTGGCACAGAATCATTTCAAAACCAAAGGCACGTTTCTCGATTTCGATGCCACTGACGCCAAAGAAGCTTATGCCAAAGCTCTGGACAAAGGCAAAGAGCTGGCGAAAACCCTCGAAGAAAAAAAGGATGTAGCCGTGGCAAAATTCGGGGAGATTCAGGAACTCCAAAAGCAAAAAGACAGAGGTGAAATCACTTCAGAGGAATACGCTCAAAAGCAGAAGGAAGTTATTCTTGGGAACAAGGATAACGAACAGAAGCCTTCCTGAAAATTTTTGATTGGCATGCCGGGACCTATCTTGAGGCAATCCGGCGTGCCGACACAAATTTCTGAACCAGTTCGCCGAGCGCTTCGGCATCTTTTTTCGAAGCAACGCCTTCACCGGAGCCTCGAGCAGTCAGCGTCATGGAGGTATCGCCGGGAATCTCCGGATCATCATTCTGTGTCCAAACGAGGCTCTCAAATCCCTGCATCGCTCTTACCAGTTGGCGCTGTTCGTCGGGTTCAAGTTTACGAACCCAGCCGTGACGTCTTCCAACCGAGGTGAGTTGCCAATGATCCGAAATCAGAATGCATTCGTTGAGACTCGTCGTTCCGCCGGTTGTATGAAGCGAAAGTTGTATCCCCCCACTAAGCGGGACATCCGGTTGAGGGACCTTTTCCTTTGGAGCGCAGCCTGGTAAAACACACAGCAAAATAACCGCGACGATCTGAAAAAGGAAAGATCTCATAACCACTGGACGAGCCAGTGGTCTGAAATCTTAGGAATCCTGACACTGTAACAACTTTTAGGCTGTCCCCGCGAGCGGGTCGATTTTGGCCTGTTCGGTGTCGAGAACCTCGCGTCGCAAGTTGGTTCCGCTGCGTTTCGCCCACCAAAGAACGATCGGCGAAGCAACGAAAATGGAGGAGTAGGTTCCTATCACAACACCGACGATCAGCGTCAGTGCAAAGTTGCGCATGCCTGGACCGCCGAAGAGGAACAGCACGAGGACAATGATCAAAGTGGTAGCACTTGTCAGGATGGTCCGGGCGAGGGTGGCGTTCAGACAGTAATTCATGATGTCTTTCACATTTCCCCGTTTGGTGGCGAGACCTTCACGAACCCGGTCAAACACAACGATTGTATCGTTGATTGAGTAACCGGCAATTGTCAAAAGAGCACCCACCGAGATGAGCGACATTTCCTGACCGAGAAGAGTGGTAACCCCGGCCGTGATGATCAAATCGTGGAACAGAGCCACAATCGCACCGAGGGCGAAGGCAAACTCGAATCGAAGCGTAACATAACCCAAAATCACGATCAGACCGACAAGCAATGCTGCGCCGGAAGCGATCAGCATCGATTTGCCAACCTGTGATCCGACCGAACTGGTTTCCGTGTGGTCAGGGTCGACTCCGAGATCTTTGCCCACTTCGGCCTGAACTTTTTCGGCCATATTGTCGGGAACCCGGACGAGATAAAATTCGCCCTGACCGCCGACCGGCTTCTGCACCTGGACGATCGGTTCCGCGCCGAGGTCAATATCACTCAGAGATTCAATGATGGCTTCTTTAGATAAAGCCGTCCCCGGGACCGACTGGATGGTCAGAGAATCGCCTCCTTTTAACTCAACTCCCCGGGGATCCATTACCGGAACAATGATGAGTGAGAGAATTACGAGGCCGAGAGATACCGTCATACATGCTTTTCTTTTGCCGAGAAAGTCGATCACGTTGTCGGGAATGATGTTCATGAAAGAGAGCTTCTTCATGAAAGTTTCGGTCGCCCATCCAAAGAGGATACGGGTTACGATCAAAGCCGAGAAAAGGGAGGCAATAATACCAATTATCAAAGTAATGGCGAAGCCCTTTACGGTTCCGGTAGCCAGAAAGTAGAGAATGACTGCTGTGATCAGGGTTGTGATGTTGGCATCAATAATCGCCGAAAACGCTTTCTCATAAGCGGTATCAATCGCGGATTTTAAAGATTTTCCGGCTTTCAATTCCTCCCGGAGACGTTCGTAAATGAGAACGTTGGCATCAATAGCTACACCGATTGTCAGGATGATTCCTGCAATTCCGGGAAGGGTAAGAGTGAAGCGGAATAAAGCGAGCGCCCCGAAGATGATCACGATATTGAGCAATAGTCCCAGCAGCGCGATGATCCCGGCGGATTTGTAGTAGACGAGGATAAACAGCAATGTGATCGCCAGTCCGGCTACTCCTGCATAGATTCCCTGCTGGATGGTCACTTTACCCATTGTCGGGGAAATGTAGTTCGAGTAAGCAATCTCGATCGGGTTCTCCAGCGGGTTTTCGAGGGCGGCGACGAGAGCTTTGGCTTCCTCTCTTGTGAAATCACCGGTGATGGAACATCCCATCGAAAAAGGTTCGCGGATCGCCGGGGCGGAAACCACTTCGTTATCCATGATGATTGCGAGTTGTTTGCCCTGGTTTTCTTTAGTCAGGGGGCCCATGATGGCTGCGCCCTGAGTGGTGAAGTCGACCTGAATGGAGTGGCCGTCCTGCCCGTAGTAATACTGGGCAGACTGTACGTTTTTCCCGGTCATATCGGAAAGTTGCTTCACCAGTTCCCAGCGACGGGGTTGGTCAGGGTCGCGACCGGCATCGATGTTTGCCTGCTTGTCCTCTTCACTGAGGCGATAGGGGAGAGCCCGGTATCCGACGACGACTTCGGCATCGCTGGCGACTGCAGGAGCCATAAAGCGGCTGTCGTCATGAACGATGGAAAATTCCAGTTTGGCAACTTTTTGGATCACTTCCTTCATTTTTTCCAGCTCTTCGGGAGTAGCACCCGGAACCTGAAGGAAAACTCCGTCTTTGCCGGAGGGGGCAAGAATCAATTCGCGGGCACCGAGGGCATTGATCCGCTTGTCGAGGATCTTGATAACCTGCTGCTGGGTCTCAGCCGTCACGGTCCGGCCGGGTACTTCTTTGATTTTGATCTCCATGGAAACACCGCCCTGAAGCTCGATCCCCTGTTCAACACCGTAGTTTTGGTAAAAGAAGGTGCAGAGACCGGCCACGACAACCGCGAGGATGGAACCGACGATGCGGCGGCGTTTCACGTCTTCAGAAACGAAATACCAGATGAACAGACCGAGAAGGACGAGTCCCATCAGGAAGATGGAGTGCGAACTCAAGCCGGCTGCTTCAGCGACATCGTTGGCTTTTGCTGCCCCGTCGACGAGAATGGTCTCGGTAGCGGTTTCCGCGGCTTCGGTAACCGTTTCGGTGGCTTGCTGCGCTACTTCCCCGGTTTCAGTCGCCGCTTTTTCGACAGTTTCGGCTGTCTGTTCCACTGCGGTTTCCGCAGCTTCGACGGTTTCTGTAGTAGCGGCTTCGACCTGGTCGGCTGCGGTATTTACTGTTTCTTCAACAGTTTCGGCGTTATTCTGAGCGGCAGAATCGTTCTGAGCTTGCATGAGTAAAGTAGTAGGCGTCGTTTGTAGGACTTAACAGGGTACAGTCACCGATTCAACAGGGTACAGTCGGCGACCAAACAGGGTACGATTTTAGTATTGTATCTCCGGAAATCGTTCATTCTCCATCTTCAGAGCTCTTACTCTCTGAGACAACCTGGGCGACGGCGAAGCGTTCAAATTTCATGCTGACGCCTTCGGCGACTTTCAGGGTCACGGTTTTGTCGGTCAGGCCGGTGATAATTCCGTGAATCCCGGACTCCGTGATCACTTTGTCGTTTTTCGAAAGGCTGTTTCTCATAAGCTCCTGTTTTTTCTTCATTTGCTGCTGAGGACGGATCAGCAGGAAGTAAAAAATACCCATGATCGCAATCATCGGCATAAGTGAGGAGAACAGGCTTGGGCCGGCGGCGGCGCCTTCGGCAAGAATGTGGTGTAGCAATGTCATTTTATGAAAAAGTAAAGGAGTTACGCGTCTATTCGGACTTTCCCGCCCGGTACTTCAGGATGAACTCCTCTTTAAACCGGGCGAACGCGCCGCGCTCTATAGCATCTCTTACCTGTTTCATCAAGTTCAGATAAAAGAAGACGTTATGAAGGGAAAGCAGACGTAAACCGAGTATTTCGTCATTTTTGATTAAATGCCGAATGTAGCCCCGGCTGAATCCGTCGCAAAGCGGGTGGGTTTGTCCCGGGGGCGCAAGCGGCAGGTCGCTTTTTTCCCACTGTTTGTTTTTCAGGTTGATGGTCCCGTAAGCCGTATAGGCAGTGGCATTGCGGGCTACACGGGTCGGCAGAACGCAGTCGAACATATCGATTCCGCGGCTCACCAGTTCGAGGAGTTGATCGGGCTGGCCGAGGCCCATCGCATACCGGGCTTTGTTTTCCGGCAAAATCGGCGCCACTGCTTCAACGGCTTTCAGCATCTCGGGAATAGGTTCGCCAACGGAAAGTCCCCCGATCGCGTAGGAGTCAAAATCGAGGTCAACAAGATCGCGCGCCGCTTTTTCACGGAGGTCTTTGAAACAGGAACCCTGAACGATGCCGAAGTATTTCTGCCCTTCAGGCCGGTGTTTTTCGATCCAGTCTCTCGCTCGTTGCGCCCAACCCTGGGTAAGAGCGAGAGAATTTTCGGCGTAGTCCCGTTCGCAGGGAAAAGGCGGGCATTCATCCAGAATCATGCAAATATCGCTGCCAATGGATTTTTGAATTTCGAGAACTGATTCCGGCGTGAGCAGGTGAGGCGAGCCATCGATGTGACTTTGGAAAGAGACTCCCTCGGAGGTCAGTTTACGCAATTTGGCGAGGGAGTAGATCTGGTAACCGCCGGAGTCGGTCAGGATCGACCTGTCCCACTGCATAAAGGAGTGTAATCCGCCGAAGTGATCCAGAATGGAAGTTCCCGGCCGGAGATTCAGGTGGTACGTGTTGCCGAGAATGATCTGACAATCGAGCGCAGGATCGATCAATTCCGCCGGATGGACCGCTTTTACTGTTCCCCGTGTGCCTACCGGCATGAAAACAGGCGTTTCTACATCGCCGTGGGCGAGATGGAGTCGACCGCGCCGCGCCGCAGTCTCAGAATCCTTCTGGAGCAGAGTATACATCGAAAACAAGCCGTTAACCGAAAATGAGGAATTTGCCAGTGAGAACCGCATTGAAACATGGGCCTTGATGACTCGGTGCGATGCGGCAATTTGCCCGATGCGAATCGTACTTTCCGGGATTTCCATCGTCTTTATTCTGTCGGGTGTCGGCCCGGCACAGGACGGTGAAAGATTAACCTTTCATGCCGCACCCAAAGCTCTGTCAGAAGAAGCTGTGACAGCGGACTGGCACCGGTTTCTGGGGCCGAATGATGATTGCACGACTCCGGAGACGCATCTGGTAGATTCATTCCCTGAAACCGGGCCGCCTGTCGTCTGGGAGATGGCAAAAGGCTCCGGCTACACTTCCCCCGTACTTGCTGAGGGAAAACTGGTCATGTTCGACCGGTATGGTGATGAGGAAGTGATCGAGTGTTTTGAGCCGGAGACGGGAAAACCGGTCTGGAGATTTTCCTATCCGGTTGAGTACACCGACCGCTACGGTTTCAAGAACGGCCCCAGAGCCAGTGCGGTTCTCGATTCGGGAAAAGTATATACGCTCGGTGTGACCAGCGTATTGACCTGTTTGAGTCTCGAAACCGGGGGAAAAATCTGGCAGCGGGATCTCGATGCCGAATACGAAGTGGCCTCCTACTTCTTCGGCCACGGGAGTTGTCCTCTTGTCTACGACGGCAAGGTAATTGTCAATCTCGGCGGGAAGGGGGGCCTTTGTGTGGCCGCTTTTGATCAGAATAGCGGCGAACAGGTTTGGGGGACAGAGCATGAGTGGCTATCCAGCTACGCTTCCCCGGTAGTAAAGAATCTTCAGGGTAAGCCCCGATTATTGGTTTTTGCGGGCGGAGACAGTCGACCGCCGTTTGGCGGATTGCTGTGCATCGATCCGAAAACCGGTGAGCTTCACGATGCGTTTCCGTGGCGGGCTGACAAATATGAAAGTGTTAACGGTTCCACACCAATTGCAGTCGGAAAAAACCGGGTATTCATCACCGAATGCTACCAAATCGGGGGAGTCATGCTGGAACTGACTCCGGAGTTGAAATGGAAGGAAATCTGGAGAGCTCCCGGCTTTAATTTGCACTGGAATACTCCGGTTACACACGAAGGTGCACTTTACGGATTTTTGGGGCGAAATGAACCGGATGCCTATCTGGGGAGTTTTGATCTGGAAACGGGGAAAGAAAATTGGAAAAAGGATATTACCTGGTCGGCGGATTCCGGGGAGCGGAAGTATAACATGAGTTATTTCAGGGGAAGTATACTCCACGCGGATTCGAAATTTATTATACTCGGGGAAATCGGCTCGCTGGCTATGATGAAACTATCAACAAAAGGTTATGAAGAAACCAGTCGCGCCCAGTTATTTATCGCCCGGTCGACGTGGTCATTGCCGGTTCTTCACCGGGGTCTTCTCTATATCTCCCAGCACGAAACGGAAATGGGGCATTATGTGGAAAATTCGGGTCCGCCCCGGATAATTTGTTACGATTTACGGAAGTAGATATACGAAACCGGTTCGCGGCTGTATATTGCGGGGCGAAATGCCGGGAAAGGATCAAGCCGCTGCCACTACAGTCTTCGAGACAAAAGGCGTCACAAAAGTATATCACATGGGCGAAGTATCCGTTCATGCGTTGCGGGGTATCGATGTGCAGTTTTACGAAGGTGAAATCGTAGTTTTGCTGGGCAGGTCTGGAAGTGGTAAATCCACTCTGCTTAATATCCTCGGTGGTCTCGATGTACCTACTGCCGGGGAGGTTCTCTATCGCGGGCAGGATATGTCGTCTTTCTCGGAAAATGAACTCACCTGGTACCGGCGGGAGCATGTCGGGTTTGTGTTTCAGTTTTATAATCTGATTCCCAGTTTGACCGCCCGGGAAAATGTCGAACTGGTCACGGAAATAGCAGCTGATCCGCTAAAATCAGTCGATGCGCTTGATATTGTGGGTCTGGTAGACCGGGTGGACCACTTTCCTTCCCAAATGTCGGGGGGCGAACAGCAAAGAGTAGCGATTGCGCGGGCTATCGCAAAACAGCCTGATGTTCTGCTTTGCGACGAACCCACCGGGGCTCTCGATTTGAATACCGGAACACTTGTTCTCGAAGCTCTGGAATCGGTTAACCGAAATTTGGGAACGACAACTGCTTTGATCACCCACAACTCGGTGATTTCCGATATGGCCCACCGGGTCATCAGTCTTTCCGATGGAATGATCGAGTCAGTCGTGAGCAATGAAACACGTAAATCAGCAAAAGAGCTAAACTGGTAATGCGTGCGGTCGACAAAAAGATTTTCCGTGATCTTGGTAGGATGAAAGGTCAGGTCGTAGCCATCGCGGCGGTGATAGGTTGCGGAATTGCCATTTTCATCGGCTGGCAAACTACTTCGGTATCTCTTCAAAACGGACTCGATTCCTACTACGAAAGGCAACGGTTTGCCGATGTATTTACATCCATGAACCGGGCACCTCTTGCAATAGAGAGTCGGGTGAAAGATATACCGGGAGTGGCGGCTGTGGATTTGAGAATTGTGGAATCGGTCACCCTGCATATTGAAGGCTTGAGTGAACCGGCTGTAGGCAGGCTGATTTCTCTTCCGGACCGGGGTGTCTCAAAATTAAACGGAGTTCACCTTGTTCAGGGTCGGTTTCCTGAATACGGGAAGCCGGGCGAAATTGTTGCTGAAGAGGCTTTTGTTAATGCAAACGGCTTCTCTACCGGTGATTCCGTCACGGCCGTTATGAATGGCCGTATGCAAAAGCTTCGCATTGTCGGAGTCGGTATGTCGCCCGAATACCTCACTACACTGCAACCGGGGAGTCCTTTTCCGGATGATAAGCGGTTTGGCATTTTCTGGATGCGGCGTCACGAAATGGAGACTGCGTTCGACATGGATGGATCGGTAAATGATTTGGCGATTTCTTTGCACCCCGGAGCTTCCGGCGATGAGGTGATATTGCATCTTGATCGACTTCTCGATAAGTATGGGAGTCTCGGTGCCAATGACCGGGATCGACAGCTTTCCCATCGCTTTATATCCGACGAGTTGGCACAACTGAAGGCGATGACCTTGATTCCCCCTTCTATATTTTTGGGTGTGGCGGCTTTTTTATTGAATGTAGTTCTGCGTAGAATTTTGAGTATGCAAAGGACTCAGATCGCCAGTCTGAAGGCTTTTGGTTATTCGAGTCTGGAGGTGGGGATTCACTATGGCAAAATGATGGGGTTGGTGATCCTCGGTGGTGCCGTATTCGGCTGCCTTGTCGGGTCAAAAATGGGTCAGGGCCTGACAAATCTGTATGTCGAATTTTACCGGTTTCCTGGAACCGTATTTCAGGTTGATTGGATGGCGTATGTCACGGGCGTATCACTCAGTTTTATTGCCGGGTTCGTCGGGGTATTCGGAGCGGTGAGCCAGGCTGTGAAGATTCAGCCTGCGGAAGCAATGCGTCCCGAACCGCCACCTGTGTATAAGCTTATGTTCTTTGAAAAGTGGGGGTTACACCATTGGATGTCCCGTTCCTCAAGGATGATCGTGAGGGAAATCGTCAGGAGGCCGCTGAAAGCATCACTCACGACTCTCGGAATCGCTTTTGGTTGTGCGGTAGTTGTAATCGGTAATTTCGGCAAAGATGCGATTGATTATCTGGTGGATTCGGCCTGCAACAGCGCCAGGATGTGACGGTGAATTTCGTCGAAACGGTTCCGGCGAGTGTGGTTGCTAGCTTGAAGCAAATAAGCGGAGTTCGGCAAATTGAAACGTTTCGGGCGGTGCCGGTTCGGCTCAGGAACGGTCAATATTCGCGGCAAATCGGTATTACCGGTTTGTCGGAACGTCGGGATCTATTCCGTCTTCTCGATAAAGATGAATCAATAGTGGAAGTGCCGAGGTCAGGACTCGTGGTTTCTTCACATCTCGCCGGGATACTGCATGTTGGTGTAGGAGACGAAATTACTATCGAAGTTCTTGAAAAAGAACGGCCGGTCCGAAAAGGTAGAGTGGTTGCATTGGTGGACGACTATTCCGGATCTTCCGCCTATATGCATATCGAAGCTCTGAACCGGTTGATGCGCGAGCCACCTGCGATTTCCGGTGCTTTTATGACTCTCGATTCTCTATTGGAAAACAGGGCGTTTGAAGAGTTGAAGGAAGTACCGTTCATTGGCGCGGTAAATTTGCAAAAGGCGGCTTTCGAGGGTTTTATGGAATCTTTTGCCGAGAATATGCTGCAATTTCAGTTTATTAATGCGATTTTTGCCTGTGTGATCGCATTCGGGGTGGTCTATAACAGTGCCCGTATCGCGTTATCTGAAAGAAGCCGGGAACTGGCCACCCTTCGGGTAATTGGGTTCACTAAAGGTGAGGTTTCGGGGATTTTGCTGGGTGAGTTGGCGCTGTTGACATCGGTAGCGATTCCTTTTGGATGGCTGATTGGGTACGGCATGTCCTGGGGGATGGTGAAAACTCTGCCAACTGAACATTTCAGAATCCCTTTGGTGTTATCCTCTTCAACCTATGGGTTTGCCGCACTTGTCATAGCTTCCGCCGCTATAGTATCAGGATTAATTGTCCGGCGGGGTGTGGATCGCCTTGATTTGGTGTCTGTCTTGAAATCTTCGGAATAATTTTTACTACACTGATGAAGAAATATCGAAAACCGGCCTTCTGGGCATTGATTGGACTGTTAGTCGCAGGCTTTGTTCACTTTGGTCTAAAGCCGAAGGCGGTAAATGTCGATACGATGGTAATCAAAACCGGTTCCCTGATGGTGACGGTCGATGAGGACGGTGAGACGATGGTAAAGAATCCGTATGTAATTTCAGCACCTCTTGCGGGCAGGCTGCTAAGGGTCACTCTGGAGCCGGGTGACCCGGTTTCGAAGGAAACGACAGTAGCGGAAATTGACGCCGTAGCACCCGGTCTGCTGGATGCCCGGGCGGAGTCGGAAGCCAGAGCGCGGATCGGGGTGGCAGAGGCAAATGTGAAGAAACTTACTACAGAAAAGGAGCGGTTGGTTGCAGAAGTCGAAAAGTGGCAGCGCTACGCAGAGCGGGATGCCGGACGGCTGGCTGGGGGGCATATTTCCTCACCGGTATTGAAAGATACCAACCATTCTCTGCGCGTAGCACAGATCAATTTGGATGCCGGAGTAGCTGCAGTCGATGCGGCCAACTATGAATTGGAACTTGCTAAATCAGCCCTGCAGTACAGCCGGTCAGGGGATGCGGAGCAGAACTTTCTGATTAAATCGCCCGTTAGTGGAGTCGTTCTGCAAAGATTTCTCGAAAGTTCGAAGATCGTTTCTCCGGGAGAGGAAATCTTGGAAGTCGGAGATCCCGGGGATCTGGAGGTGCAATTGGACGTGCTGTCGCAGGATGCGGTAAAGATCAAACCGGGACAGCGAATGATTGTTGAAAGGTGGGGAGGGGATGAATCGCTTTCCGCTATAGTTCGGCGGATCGAACCGTCAGCCTTTACCAAGGTGTCGGCTCTCGGAATCGATGAGCAAAGAGTTTATGTCTATGCTGATTTCGATGGTTCGGTAAAAAAGGCGGGTAATCTGGGAAATGGTTATCGCGTGGAGGGGCGGATCGTCGTGTCAGAGAAAGAAAATGCCGTGTTAGTTCCGGAAGGGGCACTGTTTCGTAAAGGTGATGACTGGGCAGTGTATATCGTCGACCGCAATAAAGCAGAGATCCGAATTCTGGATATAGGAATGAACAACGGAATAGAAGCTGAAGTTCTCAGTGGGCTTTCCGAAGGGGATATAGTGGTATTGCATCCGGGAGACCGGGTGGAAGAAGGCTCACTTCTGGAGTGCAGAGAACTATAGTTTGGATTCGATTTGCTCAAGAAATGCCTGCCACTTAGGTCCGGGTTTTCCGTTATCCATCAGAAAATGGGGACAGTTTTTGTGACCGAGATTTCTTTGGTCGCCCGGGCGAATTCTTTTCCAGTGTTGATGAGGCACCACGTTCGAGATCGGGATATTGTATCGGGTCATAAGCCAGGCCGCCAGTTCAGCAGTCCGCTCAATGGTCAATTCGCGCGAGTTACCGCTGTTTTCACACATCTCAATGCCGATTGAATTGCGGTTTCCCGGGCCGTTGTAATCCGCGTGTTCGCCCCGTTCAATCACAGGTAGAGATTGGTAAATGGATTTTTCATCTACCGAAAAATGCCAGGTCAAATAGCCCAGTGAGTTACTCCTGCTTTTGAGGGCTCCATTGGCGAGTGCTCTGGCGTGAGCATAGGCATCAGCCGTTGCTGAATAATTTTGTGTGGAGTGAATCGTTATGTATTTCGGCTCCATCCTGGCCATTCTGTGACGACCAAACTTGCCTTCAGGAATCAGGAACTTCTCTATAGGTGGAGCAGTCGGTATTCTGCCGATAGCCGCCATTCCAATGGTCAAGCTTTGCGACTTGATTGTTCCGCTTAGGTAAAGAATGCTAAAGAAAACGACGAGCATCGTGACTCCGGCAGTAATTACCGGAGTTATTCGTGTAAACGTCATTTCTACCGATAACCAACTGATGTTATCTGTAGATATAACGAACAAATTAGGCGAATGTTAGGGTAGCGGTTCGCGGTAGCTCTGGATTTGCTTAAGAAACGCGTTCCACTTTCTGCCCGGTTCTCCGTTGTCCATAAGGAAATGAGGACAGTTTTTGTGCCCGAAATCTTTGCCGTCCTGCCGTACTCTGCGCCAGTGTTGATGAGGGACGACACGGGAAATCGGTATATCATGTTTCTTCATCAGCCATGCGGCAAGGCGCGCTGTTCGGTCCAGAGTTTTAACGCGGGAGTTGCCTTCATTTTCACACATTTCGATACCAATGGAATATTGGTTGCCTGGTCCTTCGTAGTCGGCGTGTTGTCCCCGCTCATCGGTAGGCAGGGTTTGGTATATCGAATTTTCGTCCACGGTGAAGTGCCACGAAAGGATTCCCAGACCGGCCCGGTGAAGAAGTCGGCAATGTGCTTCGGCATTGGCGGTGGGACTCTGGTTCGAGGTGGAGTGAATTGTGATATACCGGGGTTTCATTTTCCTTTCATTTCTCCGGTTCAAATTGCCCGGTGGAATGAAATCCCGGGTGATTTTTGGCACAAAATCAAAGGTGCGGGAGGTGGATCTTTGATTTGTCGCTGAAATGTTTGCGGACGTTTTACTGCTGGCACACGAAACCAGCAGTACGGCTGAAACCCCCGTTACCGACACGGCAACGGTTACAGGGAGATGTCGGGGAATGATCATCGAAAGTAAATAGACGGGAGTGGTAGATAGGTAAAAGGGTGACAGGAACCGTAGCAAAAAGGTTCCGGTTCGATTTAGACGAATCGCGTCGGAAATGGTTCATTATTTTTTGAAAAATGTTAGTATAGTGTTTTTGAAACCACGAAAAATTGCTTTCATTCTCAACGTGATGTGGCTTTTTCCCGGATGTCCAGAGCCCTTTTAATAGACCCGCGGGATAACCTTGCGGTGGCGCTTCAAACCATTTCCAGAGGATCGTCGATTTCGGTAAACGGGATCACTGTGGAAGTGATTGAGGAGATTCCGGTAAAGCACAAATTTGCGACCGAATTTTTCGAGGAAGGTCATCGTGCCATTCAATACGGAGTCACGGTAGGAGTGGCGTCCAGACCGATCGAAAAAGGCGGCTTAATCACCACAGAAAATCTGAATTTCGCTGCAGACGGTTACTCGGTGGGCGGTCAATCCGATGAAAAGCCGGAGTGGAAGGGACCGGATGTCAGTGATCTGCGAAGCACCACTTTTCAGGGAATTCGCCGCAGTGACGGGTCTGTAGGCACGGCAAACCACTGGCTGGTAATTCCGCTGGTTTTCTGTGAAACACGAAATATCGAGGCGATGAAAAATGCCTTCGAAAAGGCCCTGGGCTACGGTCGAACTTCCCATTACGAGGCTTTTGTAAAGGATTTGGCAGCCTGTCATCGCGACGGGAAAAGTCTCGACTCGGCGGTTTGCGGCGACTCTTCCGAAAAGATGGGCCGCTCGGATTTATTCCCCCATGTTGACGGCATCAAGTTTCTCAACCACCAAATGGGCTGCGGCGGAACAAGAGACGATTCCCGGGCGCTGTGCAGTTTGCTGGCCGGTTACATTACTCACCCGAACGTCGCCGGTGCGACGGTTCTCAGTCTCGGCTGTGAAAATGCCCAGGCGGAGGATTTGCTGGAAGAAATCCACCGCCGCACTCCGAATTTTTCCAAGCCGCTGCATATCCTCAAGCAACAGGAGTTCCCCGGTGAGAAAGCGCTTTTGGAATCGGCGATTCGAAAGACTTTTTCCGGGCTCATCGAGGCGAATTCTGTGAAAAGAGAGTCGTTTCCGCTCAGCGAGTTGTGTATCGGCGTAGAGTGTGGCGGCAGTGACGGCTTTTCCGGGATCTCAGCCAATCCGGTGATCGGGCATCTCGCCGATCTGGTTGTTGCGCTGGGCGGAAAGGTAATCTTGTCGGAATTTCCGGAACTCTGCGGCGTGGAGCAGGAGCTCATCGAGCGATGTGTGTCCATCGAAGTGGCCAATCGTTTTGCCGATATTACCGGACGCTACGCGCGGAGAGCGGAAGCGGTAGGCAGTCATTTCTCTCAAAATCCCAGCCCGGGAAATATTCGGGACGGTTTGATTACCGATGCGATTAAATCAGCCGGGGCTGCGAAAAAAGGTGGAACTTCACCCGTAGTTGATGCGCTTGATTACCCGGAAAAAGTAACCAAACCGGGCCTGAATCTGCTATGCACGCCCGGAAACGATGTCGAGTCAACGACCGGTCTGGCCGGTGCACACGCCAATTTGATCCTGTTCTCGACCGGCCTGGGGACCCCAACGGGGAACCCTGTTTGTCCGGTGATTAAGATTTCTTCGAATACCGACTTGGCGACCCGACTCTCGGATATTATCGATTTTGATACCGGCGGCGTCATTGATGGCAGTGCCTCGATTGAGCAGCTTGCCGAAGATTTACTGGATCTGTCTATTGAAGTCGCTTCCGGCCGAATTCTGAGTAAGGCTCAGGAATTGGGCCAGGACGATTTTATTCCCTGGAAAAGGGGGGTTTCTCTATAGCCGGGCCATTTTTATATTGCGAAATTTCACCCATCCGGAGTGGTCCTCTGCGCCGTAGGTCTGGAAAGCGATCCGGCCCGGTTCCAGGTAGTGTTTGAGACGGTCAGCGTCTTCAAATTCGACGATTTTTTGTTCGTTCAACCAGGCTTCGATTTTGGCCCCTGTGACCCGAAGTTTGATTCGATTCCACTCTTCCGGAAGTCGGTATTCGTCATTTTCGTCGCCTTTATCCAACCAGTCATCCAGATACAGTCCTACCGGTTCGCCGGCTGCACCCCGGCCTAAATTAAGTTGCAGTCGGGGGCCCTTTCTGTCGGCATGAAATCGAAAATACACGCCGCTGTTGTATTTGCCGTGTTCGTCGATTTTGAATTCAAAGGACAGTTCAAAATCCCGGTAGCTTTCTTTGGAAATTAGAAGACCTGAGCGTTTCGGGTCTCCGTCCTGTCCACCGAGAATTTCACCATCGTCAACTTTCCATATTGCTTTGCCTCGGGTTTCCCAATTTGATAAATCCTTACCGTTGAATAAGGAATCATCCCCGAGGGCAGGTAGGCAATAAAGTGCCGTAACAGCGAGAAGGAAACTAGGTAAATAATTCATCAATCTGACCGGTGCTGTCTCCGTGGGAATCGACCTTTACTCCTGATCCGTTTAGTAAACTCAACCAAAGATTGCACAGCGGTGTTTTCGGATTTTCCATAACAAGATGTCTACCGTGTCTGACTCCGGCACCGCCACCGGTGAGCAGGGTGGGGCAGTTGGTCAGGTGATGTATCGAATTGATATTACTCCCGAAAGCCACGGATGTATTATCATATAGAGAAGAGCCGTCAGCCTCTTTGGAATTCTTTAGTTTGGATATAAAATAAGCGAGCAGTTTTACGTGGCTCTGATCGCGCATTTCGGAAACTTCCTGACGTTCTCCGCTGGAGTAGTGGCTCATATTGTGAGAGCTGATCGTTGCTCCGAGACTTGCAATCAATGTATCGGTAGGCATGCGGTAGGTAAAAACCCGGGTCGCATCAACCTGCATGGCTGCGACCATGAGATCATAGATCATTTTGATCTCTTCGTATCCTTTCAGAGCCGCCTGTGGTTCTTTTACCGGATCGGCGGGAACGCGTTTGGGGACCTCCAGCCACTCTTCTTCTTTGGCCAGACAAACTTCGATTTCGCGGATTGATTGAAAATATTCGTCGAGTTTATCCAAATCTGTTTTGGTGAGTCCTTTCTGAACCGAACGGGCATCTTCAAGCACTGTATCCAGGACACTGCGTTGTTGCAGCAGCAGCGCCTGGCGTTTTTCCAGCGGAGTTTTATCATCGGAAAAAAGCCGGTGAAACATTTCGACAGGAGTATCGAGACCCGACACCGGTTTGCCCTGTCGATTCCAGGCAAGTGAAAGTCCGGGACCGTGGCCGGCGGCATTCCTGCCGTTAAGCTGAAGCGAGGTGAATCTGGTATCTTTTCCGAACTGCTCCGCTGCGACCTGGTCGGCAGAAATGGTGTTGTGGAAGCTCTGACCCGGGACACCGTAGCGGTTTGCCCCTGTCAGCCAGAATGTACTTCCCCAGTGGGCTTCATTGGAATGTTGGTGCTCCAAATTTTGTATCAGGGTGATGTCATCTTTGTGAGCTGCGAGAGGCTTCAGGTTTTGGGAAAGCTGGTAGTCAGTGCCGGTCCGGCTTCTATCCGGAAACCAGGTTTCTTTGGTTACACCCCAACCCATGGAAAGGAACACCATACGCTTCGGAGCCTTTGCTACGGTTGCCGCTTTTGCATATTTCGTGAATCCTATCGATTCTAATGCCGGCAGAGCGATCAGCGCTGAACTGCTTCCAATAAATGCTCTTCTTGATGATATTTTCATAATACCTGGTGGTTTATTTCATTTTAAATGGTTTTGACTGAACGACACCCAGAATAAATTCATTCATTGCGTAATCCTTCGCTCTGGCCCGATTCA
Organism: Verrucomicrobiales bacterium; assembly: GCA_029213025.1. Classification (GTDB taxonomy): domain Bacteria; phylum Verrucomicrobiota; class Verrucomicrobiia; order Verrucomicrobiales; family DEV007; genus Arctic95D-9. The sequence continues at coordinate 26,041 of JARGOZ010000005.1, read as the reverse complement.
AAACGCGGTCCGCCAGGTTGTAGTCGGAGAAACCGAAGGGGCGACCGAGAGCGTATTCGATCAGGTTTTCGGCAAAACCACGGGCAAAGGCTTCTTCTTTTTCGGCCATTCTCTCCCGCATTTCGAAAAAGTTGGCAAATGTAGTCCCGTCCGGCATTACGCCGGAGGAATCAACGGGGAATTTCTTTGAACCGGGGCGTCCTTTGCGCTTTGCCTGTTTCAGCTGGCTTTTCGGTAGTTGGAGCACTTCAACCTCCCGCCAGAGGCCGGCTGCATCAAAGTTTTCCAGCCCAAATCCCAGAGGATCGATTTTGCGGTGGCATTGCGCACATTGCGGCTCTTCCTGATGCGCCTTCTGCAATTCCCGGGCGCTGAAGAGTTCCCCGTCGAGACGACTCAGCTGTGGCACATTGGCCGGTGCCGGAGGCGGGGGATCGTTTAGCAGGCAACGGAGAATCCACGCGCCCCGTTCCACGGGCGAGGAGCGCTCACCGTCCGAGCCCATAGCCATAACAGCAGCCATTCCCAACAAGCCACCACGGGGCGTATTTTCCGGAACCTTGATCCTGCGGAAATGATTGCCTTCTACTCCATCGATTCCGTAGTATTCAGCCAGCAGGTTATTCACGACTACATAATCGGAATTCAGAAGCTCGCCGACCGGGCGGGCATGTAAAATCGCGTCTTTGATCGTTTCGAACACTTCGCGTCGCGCGGATTCTTTAACACTGTCGTCAAACAGCGGGTATTTCAGGTAGTTAAACTGGAAAAAATCCAGTCTTTCCATGTGCAGCCACTGGTGAGAGAATCCGCTGAGAAATTCGTCCGCCTTCAGATCTTTGAGCATACGTACGGTTTGCTTTTTCAGTGTGGCGTTGTCCTTGAGATTCCCTGTGGATGCGATACTGAGTAGTTCCTCATCGGGAGGAGCACTCCACAGAAAGTAGGATAGGCGCACCGCCAGTTCCCGGTCGGTCAATTCGCGGCGTTTTTGATCAAAAACCGGTTCATTGAGATAGAGAAAACCCGGTGAAGCCAGTATGATCGATAGAGGTTCCTTGATTGCCTCGCGGGGTTTGGAACCGGATTTTAGTTGTCGGCTGTATAGTGCCATTAATTGATCGATAAACGGCTTTGTGGGCTTTCTGCCCCGAAAGGCTTTTGTGGCGAAATTCTCGACTACCGATCTGTAGTATTTCCAGTTCGGTTGTTGTTCCTCTTTCGGTGGAAAGATTTTGCCAACTGATTCAGGTGGCCAGTTTTCCACTATGGGGCCTTCGTATTCCACCCAGTCGATCCACAGAGCCGGAGGTGGACCGAGTTTGGTTTTTGCAAAGCTCTGGATATAGAAACGTTTCGCGGCTTCGGCCTGATTGATATGCCGCTCACGAATCATTATGGTGTAGTCGTCCTGGTCCAGTGGCGTGTGTTCAAACTCGATAATCTGCGGGTCTTCCATCGTGCCGGTGATATGGCGGAAACCGTTTACGTTGATTTCCCCGGTTTTGGCGCCGGTTGACAGGGAACCAAACTCGACGTAGCGGCGATGTTCCGGAATTTCTGTATTCAAAACGGCGATCCTTGCGCGTATTATGAATTTTCCGGATTGCTTCTTTGGCAGATCGATTTGCGGACCGGAACATCCGCGGAAAAAGTTAAAGAGAGGCATCCCGGTAGCCGCGGCCGGATGGTTCAGATAGGCCTGGTAAGTGGGGTGGAAGCGCTCGTAATTACCCGTCTCAAACTTCACCCTGTCCGCGTCGATAAATCCAAATTCGGTAGGTGGCTTTCCACCGGAATTTTTCCATGCTTCGGCCCGGTCTCAACTTTCCTGAAGACTTTTCGCCACTTTGATGATTCGGGGTGTGGCATAGGTTTCCACTTCGGTCCTGACCTTTCTGTTTTTCGGTTTTTCTTCGGAAACGATCGCTTTGTCGAGGGCGAGTTTGGCGATTTTTATATATTGTTCAAACTGGTCGCTGGAGAAAAATAAAGCCGAGCCGGAAGTATCAAAACCACCGGAGTTGGCATCATCGGGCAGGTCTTCTGCATTGATCTTCACACCCAGTAGAGATTCGATCGTGTTTTCATACTCCCGGCGGTTGAGTCGCCGCATGGTGATCACCCCGCCGCTGTCGCTGAGGGCATCGCGTGCGATGACGAGTTGATTGGAAAGGTCGGAAAGAAAGTCGGTTTTCTCTTCGGCGGTGAGTTGCGTTTTGTCTTCGGGCGGCATCTCCCCGGAGTTGGTGACATTGAGAACCTTCTGCCACATTTCGGCGGCTTCGAGGCTGTCCATGTTAAATGATAAGTCTTCGAGATTCACACCGCCTTTTTCTGTAGCGGCATCATGGCAGTCGAGACAGTATTTTTCGAATACACTGAAGTGCTTGTCCGGCATGACCCCGTGAGGCATTTCTTCCCCGGTTAGGATGGACAGGGGCAGGGCAAAAAAACATATCGCCCGACAGATAAGAATGGGTTTCATCTAAGAGGATTCAACAGGGTACAGTCTCCGACCTAACAGGGTACAATGGTCACTTTATTCCTTCTTCGCGGCTTTCGTTTTTTTCTTTTTGCCTTTGCCGAGCTTCTGTTCAGGGACTTCCGAGGTGGGAAGCCACTGTGCCATTTTCATTTTTACATCAGAATATTTCGGATCTCCCGCGAGATTTTTCCACTCGTAAGGATCTTCGGCATCGTGATAGAGTTCTTCACTTCCGTCCGCATAACGGATGTAGCGGTGGGTTGCTGTGCGCACGGCATGATTCCCTCTCCCGTGGGTGGTTATGGCGGGGCGATCCCAGGCAGCTTGCGGATTTTTCAAAAGTGGTACAATACTGATTCCCTCGACATAAGAGGGCGTTTCAATTCCGCTCAACTCACACACCGTCGGGTAAATACTCATTAGGTCCACCGGTTGATCGCAGCGGGTTCCCGCTTGAGTCATGCCTGGAACGACCCAGACCAGCGGAGTGCGTGTGGTTTCTTCCCAGAGGGCAAATTTGCGCCAATGTTGTTTTTCGCCCAGTGACCAGCCATGATCGGTCCACAATACAATTATGGTGTTTTCTTTGTGGGGGCTGGATTCCAAAGCATCGAGAACCCGGCCAACATTCATGTCGGTGTAGGCGCAGGTGGCTAGATAGGATTGAATCGCCGCTTTCCAGCGACCGGTTTTGAGGAATTTGGCGTGGTCACCCTGGGGTTGGGCCATCTTCACTCCGGCAGACGGAATGTCATCGAGGTCGGCTTCGATATGCGGAGGCAGCTCAATCGAATCGAGCGGAAAATCGTCGTAGTATTTACGAGGGGCGACGAATGCGAGGTGGGGTTTGTAAAGTCCGCAGGCGATGAAGAAAGGTTTGCCTTTGGTCAGATCGGGATTTTTGAGCCTTTCGATGCAGTAGTCCGCAGTGTGCCAGTCGATGATGTCTTCGTCTTTGAGGTCGGGATGGGTTACATCTTTGTGGAAACCGTCGTATTTGTCGACTCCCGGGCCGTTGCTGTATTTGCCGGATTTGGACATGTATTCGGTCCACTCATCTTCGTGATACCCCATCGAGTGATAAATTTTACCGGCACCGGCGACGTGGTAACCGGCTTTGAGGAATTGGGCACTCAGGCCATTGCCTGATTGCTGATATTTTTTCCAGACGTGACCGTTTTTGTAACAACCGGTTGTCCAGGGACGCTGGCCACCCATCAATGCGCAGCGACTCGGTTCGCAGGCGGGGACGGCACAGTGAGCATTGGTGAACGCGGTTCCCATCGCCGCGAGCCGGTCGATATTCGGCGTTTTCGCCTGTGGATTTCGACCCAGATGGCCCACCCAGTGGTTCAGATCATCAATCGCGATAAACAGGACGTTGGGCTGATCTGCCGAACGGGCTGTGGCAGAGTAGGCACAAAGAATGACAAGTGCGGTGAGCAAATTTTTCATGGCGAGAAACACCTTGCCACAGTCCGGTTGAGTTGCTAAGGCGTTGATCGGCTAATTCACTGTTAATATGCGCTCTCTGATATTCTTCATTCTGATTTCTGTTTCGTCGTCTTTCGCTTCCGAACGAGATCCGCAAACCCTTATTAATCAGCTTCTCGATCACTATGGGAAAAAGTTCGGTGGAAGCTATGTGGAGGCGCTCGCTGTGGTTGTCCGGGCGCGCGAGCTTGGGGCCGATGCAGCAAAACCGGTAGTGGCCGGGCAGCTGTCCAGTCCTGCCGATTTGAAATCGGGTAGCCAGGTGGCGGGAAGGTTGATTTTTGCGGAGCTGTCGGCGGAAAATCCGAAAGCGAAACAACTCACGCTGGAAGCGGCAAATCTAGGTTTTGCAAAAGACGGCAAGCCACTCGAAGCGATGCCGTTTCACAACGAAATGAGTGATGCTGTCTTTATGAGCTGTCCGATCCTGGCGGAAGCGGGTGCTTTGACCGGGGAGTCCCGATATTTTGACCAATGCGTAAAGCACTTGCAGTTTATTCAGGGGAAATGTTTGAGAAAAGACGGGATTTATCGCCACTCTCCGCTGGATGAATCAGCCTGGGGAAGGGGCAACGGCTTTCCGGCAATCGGTCTGGCTATGGTTTTGGAGGAAATGCCGGAAGATTATCCCCGGCGCGATTTTGTGGTGAGCAGTTTCCGGGATCATCTGACAGCGCTTAAAAAATTTCAGGATTCTGACGGTATGTGGCATCAGGTGATTGATCATCCGCAGTCTTACCCGGAGTTCACCTGTACCTGTATGATTTCCTACGCTGCGCTGGTTGGTATCCGGCTCGGGATTCTGGAAAAAAACCAGTGGGACGATGTTTTGAAAAAATCGTGGAAAGCGATCGATGCAAGAATCAGTCCCGACGGTAGGGAAGTGAGAGGAGCCTGCACCGGAACCGGAAAACAGAAAAGTCTCGAAGCGTATTTGACTCGCAAAGAAATCAACGGCTATGACGACAGATCCGGATCGATGGCTCTGTTGTTCGCTTCGGAAATGAAGCGCTACCTCGCTCCGTGAGGCTTACAGCCATTTGCGGCTGGTCATTTTCGCAGAGATGTAGCCTACGAAAATATCGCCGTGAAATTCGAGCGGGAGACGAAACTCGTCGTCGGACAGCCAAATCGTAGCCTGTTCGATTTTGGAATAAGGCTCGACCGTCATGTCCCTGTTTATCTTTTTGATATTGAGATCCAGCTTAATCGAATTGTATTTCTTCCTGTTAACCACTTTTTGTTCGCGGCAGAGGACTGTGAAATCAGTCAAATAGGGCTTGTTGAACGTAGCGGTGATCAGGGAAATTTTCTGCCCCGGGGTTAACGGCTGGCTGCGCAGGTAGAGGATGGAGGACATCAAATCCCGGGCCGAATCTTTTTCAAAACGGTATACCCGGTGATACGGAGTCTTTTTGCCGGTTTTCAGATCGGTCAAATTGGTGTGGCTCACCATCTGGTTAGGCTGAAACAAAAGTGAGTAGTTGTAGGATTTCGCTTTCATTTTGTCGCTGAAATTAAAAGTCAGCGGCTTCAGCGTTGTTGCGTTGGTTTGAGAGGAACCGCTGAAGTTGTAGGGAAACAGTGCCCGCGGCAGTCCTACGCTCTGGCCGCTCGCCTTGGCGAGGTAAACATCCGGGTAGGGCTCGGTGAGGACAAACTGCATCTGACCGGCGTTCATCCGTCCCTTCCAGCTTAATCCGTAGGAAATTGCTACGGGGCGGAGATTGGTATGCGGCCCGGGAGGTTCAGAACTGACATTTTCCAACCATGTCTTCGAGTCTTGAGCCTCAATCGATAGAACAGAAGCCAAGATCAGAAAGCAGATGCAGAGAAGTCGCGTATTTCTCATCGAATAATTGATAACAATATTGTTCCGGCAGGAAAAATTCCAGTATTCTCTAAAAATTATTCGTCTGAGTTGATTTGACACTGCGTTTAATTAGAAGAGGACTTGGTATTATGAAACGAACTGGAACGGGCATGTCTTGGCTAAACTTTTCTTCAATTGCGTTATGTCTCGGTGCGGGACTGTTTCTGCTTACCGGTTGTGACCGCAGTAAGAAGGAAAAAAGTCAAAAAAAGGAACAAGAGTCTGCAGAAAATACGGTTCAGGATTGGCCGATCTTTCGCCGCGACGCCGAACTGCAGGGCGAATCTCTGGAGGACCTGAAATTTCCCCTCAAGTTGGCCTGGTCTTTTGAACCCACTGTTGAAGAGGGTAAAAGGCGCCTTCCTTTCGATGCGAGTCCGGTCGTTTCCGATGGTGTGATCTATGTCGGCAACCAGGAAGGAAAGTTTTTTGCCATCGATTTGGAAAAAGGGACCAAAATCTGGGAATTTGAGGCTGAATCCTCGATCACCGGTCCGGCGGCAGTTTTTGGCGCGCGAGTGTTTTTTGGTGACACCAGCGGAATTTTCTATGCTCTCAATGTGGAAGGCGGAAGTGAGGCGTGGCGGTTTGAAGCGGAAGACAAAATCGAGGGCGGCGTAAATATTCTCGAATCGGAGGATGGCAAGATCAGAGTGTTTTTCGGCAGCCACGATTATTTTTTGTACTGTCTCGACGCCGGCGACGGCAGCCTGTTGTGGAAACATGAGACGGAAAATTATATCATGGCGACCCCGTCTATCGTGAATTCAGGAGGAAATCAGGCGGTGACTTTTGGCGGCTGCGACGGAATTTTTCACATTATTTCCGCTGATGGAACGGGGGAACCGAGAGAAATCGAAGTAGGCTCCTACATCGCCAACTCCTCTTCTGTCCGCGATGGAATTGCCTACGTAGCCCACAACGGGGGGCAGGTTCTCGCAGTGGAAATAGAGTCCGGAGAGACCGTGTGGACTGTCGATACCGGGCAGGAGTATCGCGGCTCAGCGGCGGTAGGAAAAAAACGTCTATATGTCCCGAGCCCTGATAAGCAGCTGGTAGCCTATGACCGGGTGACCGGAGAGCAAGTCTGGGCCTTCCAGGGGCGGCGCTCTTTTGATTCCTCCCCGGTTTTGACCAAAAGCGCGGTGTGGCAGGCGGGAGTGGACGGATTTCTCTACGCGATCAATCCTGAGGACGGCACCGAACTTTGGAATTGGGAGGTGGGCGCAAAAATAAAAGCATCCCCCGCCATTTCACGCGGAATCCTCGTTCTGTGCGGGGAGGATGGAGTTGTTTACGGGTTTCAGGCGGGTTAACGCTCCTTTGCGACAGGATTTGTTCGGTGTATCGTCTTACTTACACAACTATGGCCCAGCAAAATACCGAAACTCTCAGCGAACGAGTCAAAGCGCTGAGTCATCCACTGGAAACCGGCGACGAAACCGAAGCCGGTAATTACTTTGTCTCCAACTACCCGCCTTTTTCCTATTGGAAACCGGATATGGTCGACGAAGTGGCTCCGGTTTTGATGTCGCCCACTCCGGAGGACACTAATCTGGGCGTTTATCTGCACATCCCGTTCTGCCGCAAGCGCTGCCACTTCTGTTATTTCCGGGTCTACACCGACAAAAATGCCAACGAAATCAAGGCATATCTCGACGCAGCGCTGCAGGAACTGGAGGTCTATGCGGACAAGCCCTATTTAAAAGGGAGAAAGCCGCAATTTGTCTATTTTGGCGGTGGCACGCCCAGCTATTTGTCGATTGGCCAGCTACAGGAGCTGACTGACCGGATGAAAGATCTGTTTCCCTGGGATGAAACCGAAGAAGTCGCTTTCGAAGCTGAACCGGGAACGCTTACGGAGAAAAAGCTCGAAGCAATCCGCGATATCGGAGTGACCCGGCTCAGCCTGGGGATTGAAAATTTCGACGACCACATTCTCGAAGTGAACGGACGGGCCCACCGCTCGAAGGAAGCGTATCGCGCCCTCGGTTTTGCCCAAACTCTGGGATTTGATCAGGTGAATATAGACCTCATCGCCGGCATGATGGATGAGACCGAAGACAACTGGAAGAAGTGTGTCGACATTGCCATTGAGCAGGATCCGGATTGCGTCACGATTTATCAGATGGAAATCCCCTACAATACGACCATTTACAAAGAAATGGCTGAAGCAGGGAAAGTCACTGCGCCGGTGGCGAACTGGTCAAAGAAGCGTGACTGGGTCAACTGGGCATTCAACCGTTTCGAGGAAGCCGGCTACACAGTTAACAGTGCCTACACGGTCGTGAAAAACCCGGAAACCACAAAATTTGTCTACCGGGACAGTCTCTGGGCCGGGGCTGATCTGCTTTCGGTGGGGGTTGCCAGTTTCGGGCACTTTGGCGGAGTTCATTACCAAAACCAGGCCGATGTCGGCCCTTACATGCAGGCGCTCGATGAAGGCCGGTTACCGATTTTTCGCGCCTACCCGACGAATCACGATGAACGTCTGCTGCGCGAATTTGTTCTCCAGCTCAAGCTCGGGAAGACCAACATTTCCTACTTCCAAAACAAGTATGACGCCGACGTGACCGAAGTTTTTGCCGAGCCGATCAAAGTGATCAAAGAACGGGGATTTCTCTCGATCGAGGGTGACGAAATCAGGATCAATCGCGACGGGATGCTGCAAATCGATAAGCAACTCCATGAGTTTTTCATGCCGCAGCATCGCGACTTCGAGCGTTATACCTAGAATTCCATGGAAAAGACTGTCGACACCCGGGAGGCTTCCTCGCAACTTGCCGATGCTCTTCATCGGCTCATGCCGTTCCACTATTTTTACGAAAAGGCCGGTAAACCGTTACCGGATTTCACCTTTCTGGAGAAATCGGAAATGCCGTATCCCTACCGGTCCATGTTGGTTCATGAAAACGACATGACTCCAACACTGGCGGCGTTTCACCACTCCAAACTCTACCTGGAAGTCCACCAGCACGAGCGAACCGACAACTACCTGATGCGTCTGGTAACACTTCACGCAGTGACGGATAATTCCCCTGTAGAATACGGCGCCATAGGGATTCACCTTGATGGGTTTCCTCCCGAAGTCAGCCAATTGATTATCGAAGGGGAAATTCCCCTCGGAGGAATTCTTGGCGAATACGGCGTGCGACACTCCGGCAGTCCGACCGCTTTTTTCTCGGTTCCTGCCGACGACCGAATCGCTACTGCATTAAAGCAGGAAGTAGGTGAAACACTCTACGGTCGCTGTAATCAACTTTTGGACGATGACGGAATGGCGATTGCAGATATCGTCGAGATTTTACCGCGTCACTGCGAATCTGAAAAGTGGATCGAAAACGTAAAGTAACAAAAAGCCCGAAGCAGCATTAGCAAAACTGTACCCTGTTAAGTCGGGCATTGTACCCTGTTAAGTCTTCCCTGGAGAATCAAATGAGCAGTCCGGAACATGATGTAATCATAATCGGCGGTGGTCCCGCCGGAGCAACTACAGCTGCGTTTCTCGCCAAAGAAGGGCACGATGTCCTTATCTTCGAGAAGGACCAGTTTCCGCGCTATCATATCGGGGAATCGATGATGCCGTTTTGTTACTATACTTTGGAAAAGCTGGGTTTGGCTGACCAAATGGACAAAATTGGTTTTCAGCAAAAGCACAGTGTGCAGTTTGTCACTACAGATGGCAGAATATCAAAGCCGTTCTATTTCTTTCAACACAAAGACTGTCCGTCCGCTGTTACCTGGCAGGTCGAACGGGCTGTATTCGATAATATGCTGGCCGGTAAAGCCCGAGAATACGGTGCGGAAATACGGGAAAATCACAAAGTTCTCGATGTGATACGAGATGAAAACGGCAAAGTTGTTGGCGTCGAAGTAGAGAACAGCAACGGTCGTGAGCAACACTTCGCCAAGTTGGTAGTGGATGCTTCAGGCCGTGATGCTCTTGTCCAGAGCAAAAGCAAGTGGCGACGGCGCGACCCGGCACTGAACAAGATTGCTATTTGGACATACTTCGAAGGGGCTATGCGGGACCCTGGTCTCGATGCCGGTGCCACCACTGTAGCCTATCTCCCGGATAAGGGGTGGTTTTGGTATATTCCCATGCGGGATAACCGGGTGAGCGTGGGAGTGGTTGCAGATCGCGATTATTTATATAGAGATTCCCGTGATCCTGCCGAAATCATGAAGCGGGAAATTCACGAGAATGTGTGGATAGAGAAACACCTGGAATCCGGTAAACAGGTGGGTGAGTATAACGTAACCGGCGAATACAGCTACCGGGCGGAATATTGTGCTGCCGACGGCGTTATTCTGGTAGGCGACGCGTTTGCTTTTCTTGATCCGGTATTTTCCAGTGGAGTATTTCTCGCTCTCAAGTCCGGCGAACTGGCTGCTGAGGCGATTGATAAAGCATTGAAAGAAGGAGATACCAAACCGGAGAGGTTTCAGGAATATGGTAAAACGCTATGTGAAGCGATGGAGCGGATGCGGAAAATTGTCTATGCGTTTTACGATGAAGACTTCAGTTTCGCGAAATTGATTCGACGGCATCCTCACCTCCGCCCGCCTTTGACAGATCTGTTGATAGGGGATCTCTTTGTAGAAGAGTTCGATGAGTTGTTCGAAGCGATTGAAGAAATTTGCGAACTGCCCGAGCCAGTGGACTACGGCTTCAAAATAGCATAGCTGGATTATTTCAGGGAATACAGGACAGAGGTGCCTCCAATAGCGCTTGAGCCCCTGACCAGTTCGCTGGAAATTGGATCCAGACTGCTCACATTTGCGTTTTCGTGGGCGCGGACTACGAGGATATCAAAGCGGTCCAATGCGGATGCGATTCGCGACGAAATTCGCGAACAGATCGTTCCTCCGCCGGTCAAAACGGCTATCTCGATATTACCGCTTTGATACTTTTTGAGAAATTCTTCGCAAGAGGTGATGATAGAGTTGGCAAAATGGTCGATGCATTTCCCTATCGCGGAGTTATCGAGTTCTGTACCATCGCGGAGAATTATTTCATCGTCCTCTGCGCAATTGTAGGCAAAGCGGTGGAAGTTTTCCCGGAAGCTCGCCTCGGATTCGTCGATCAGTTTCATGAAGTCGTCGCCGAGTGCAAGTATGACTTTTCGATCCAGTTCAAAAATACCGTAAGGGTACGACGCCGCGGCCGCTTCGTTGACTTTCGCTCTGTGTTTGCCGTCAAGACTTGTCAGGGCAAAATCGGTCGTGAAAGCACCTATATCAAGGAACAGAACGGATTCTTCATTGGAAGTCAGTTTTTCGAGTAAATCAAACTCCCGAAACATGTAGTTCACATTGGGGGTGCCGTCGTTGTTCAGGTAGTTTTGCCCCTCAGTGAGGATACCGATGAGGCTCGACTTTGGCTCGGAAATGCAATAGGAACCATGTTTCCTGAATCCGGCGTGTGCCATGATTTCGTCGATGATTTTGGCCTGCCCGGAATCGAGAACAAATTCGGGAACACAAATGTGAGCTTCAAAGTCTGCCAGTTTCAAGTTTTGAAACTGCGGATGCAGAGTCAACATCATAGGGATCAATTCCCCGCCAAGAGCTCTGATAAATTCACGGCAACAGGTTATCGCCTGTTGATGTTCTTCAACTGAAATCCCGCTTCCGGGGGCAGGGAATAAGTTGCTTTTCCAGTTCTGAAATATCCGAATATCGTCTGATTCCAGGTAGATTGCGGGATCAAGATCGAGTAGTTCCCAGCCGAACAACCACGAATTGGTGCTGACCCGTTGTAACGCGAGGGAGGGAATACAAATTTGGTAATCGCCTGATTGTCCCGGATCACCGAGCAGAATCGAGGTATCATTTTGATTCGCCCGGATCGCAATTTTCGTAAATGCAGCTCCCAGATCGATGCAAAGAGAGGGCAGAATTTTCATAAATTTCGAATTGGAAAGATTGGGATCAGGCAATGGTCGTAACCTCCGCCTTCAGCAGGATTACCGGTGGTTGAGCGGGCAGCTCCAGCTTCCATCCGGGGCTCAAGACTAGCGCGGAATCCCCCTTAAATAAAGGGGCTTTTGGTTTATGAGTGAGACCGCTGAAAGTGACCACCTGGTCTATTTCTTCATAAGGTATGGCTCCAACCATTCTCAGAAAGTAAGATAATCGTTTCCTTGTCTCAGATGAATCAGCTTCGCTCCATGAAGCGGCAAGTTCGCGGGCCAGGTGCAGTTTAAATTCATCGATTTCTGATGTTTTGTCCGGCTCAGCTCCCGGAAACCATTCACCGAAGTGCTCTTCGATCGAGGCTTCCAGCATGGCCTTTTCCCGGGGAATCGCAATTCGTCTCCAAACCGACATCAGAGCCGGAAGATACAGAGGTGATGCTCTTTTCATCAACTCAGCGCGCGAGTCCTGCGGGGTGTTTCGCACGAGGATTTCGATTCCTTTCGCGGTTAATTTCACCATGCGCGGGCGCTTGACGACTTCCTCCAGCAAAGGGCCGACCAACTCTTTTTGAAATTCAGCATGGCGACCTTTTGATGAGGGAAACAACGCGCTTTCACCGGGGTCGGGCTCTTTCGACTGGATCAGCCGAATCGGTCCGTCCTGCCGGGCGGCCAAATCGAGGATGGCAGCCAGTTCAGCACGTCCTGTAGTGGTTCCCGCCATACGTTACAGCGATCCAAACAAATTCTGAACCACCTCGGCTGTGGATGCTTTTTCCTCAACAGCGAAATCGTTGGCCAGCACAAACAGCACCGAATTTCCGCCAATGGCGCTGGCACCGCGGACAAGTTCCTGATCGATTGGGTCGACATGCATCGTCGATTCGATGTCTTTATGGGCCCGAAGCAGGGGGAAATTCATGTTTTCGAGTCCTTTCACAATCCGGTCCGAAATTCGGGTGGGCAGACTACCGCCTCCCGTTAAGATTGCGGCGTGAATTTCGCCATTGCGGTTGCGATAGAGAAAGCTGGCGCATGCGGAGATGATCGCGGCAGCAAAATCGTCGATGCATTTCTCGACGATTTCGAGCGGGACTTCCGCACCACTGTCGAGTGAGATGGTATCGCTGGTGTCGAAATTCATCCGGTTCACATTATAAACCGTGCGATGAAATTTCTCGGTATCGGGCAGGTTGTTGAGATTGATTTTTTCAGCCACATCCTTAGGTAGTTGGCTCTGGATGACCGCATCCAGCTTGTAGATCCCGAGTGGAATTGAATTGGCCGGTGATTTGGCCAAATGATTGGTTCGGTAGCAATTCAAATTGGCCAGTGCCATATCGGTAGTGAAAGAGCCGATATCGAGGAAGAAGATCGAGTCGTTGGAGTTCTTCAACTGATCGAGAAGTTTGTGATCGCCAAACATCGCGGCGCGGTTGATTGCGCCATTGGTAACCTGCTGGTTTCTGCCCTCGGTCAAAATGCCCACCAGGCTCGATTTCGGTTCGGAAACGCAATAGGTATCGGTGGTTTCGAATCCGGCTTCGTAGAGAAACTCCTCAATGGTGTCAGCCGCTGCTGTTCCGAGCACAAAGTCAGGCACACAGACCCGGGTATCGAAGTCGCTTACCTTGAGATGGCTCAGTTTGGGATGCTGGCTGAGTAGATGGGGGATTTGCTTTTCGAACAACCATTCGATGTAGTTTTTGGCGCAGCCGAAAGCGATGTAATAGGGATCTTTCCTTTCGAGGAAAATTGCCACCGGATCAAGTTCTCCGTCCAGTTCCGGATCGTAGGACTCGTCGAGGTAGCGCTCGTGAAACAGCACGGATTTCCAGTCCTGAAGAATCAGAATATCCCGGGAAGACAGAAGATTGGCGGCATCCCAGCTGAAAGCCCACCGTCCGGATTTGATGTTGTGAGCAACCACCGAAGGGAAACAAACCTGATTGTCGGCATCGTCCCGCCCGGTCATGAGGGTGTAATCGCGGAGTAGTTCAGAAGACTGGTTGGGATCCGGTCGAACTGCAATTTTGGTGAAAGAAGCTCCGAGATCGATACATAGGGCGGGTGATTCCATAAGTTTTGTTGTTGTGGTGTGTGGTTGCTTTTGGTTGGTGTTGTTTTTGTCTAAGTGGTTGCCGGTACGACCTCAGCTTTCGCGAGGAGAATCGGCGAGGGTGATTTCGGGAAGATCCAGCCTTCGCGTGAAATCAAAGCGGGATCGCCAGGGAACAGTGGTTCCACCGGTTGGTGCGTCAGGCCGGAAAACTCGACCTTTTCGTCGATTTTACCGAGAGGTTCCGCTCCGATGACTTTTAAGAGATGTCCCAGTCTTTTTCGGGCTTCCACGGTGTCGGCTTTGTTCCATGAATCGGCAATTTCCTGCGCGAGGTATTCGCGGAATTGTTCCAGATTGCTTTGGTCTTTGGCTTCGGGAAACCACTGGCCGTGATGTTCCCGGATTGACTTGGCGAGAAATACTTCCTCTCCCCGGGTTGCAAATTTCGACCACGCGGTCAGAAGTTCGTCCCGATACAATTTTGAACTGTCCGAGATAAGCTGCTTACGGTCTTTCTGCGGAGTGTTTCTCAACAGCGTTTCGATGCCGAATCCGGTCAGCACGACCATTTTGGGAAGCGACATCACTTCTTCCAGCATGGTGCCGAGAAGTTCATTAATCAGCTTGCCGTGACTGCCTTTCGACGAAGGAAACAAGCCGGGGTTGCGCTTGCGCATTTTCGAATCCTTCGGGTGAAACAAGCGGACGGGACCATCCTGTTTGGCTGCAATACTGAGAATTGCAGCCAACTCCTCCCTACCGGATGTTTTCGGCGATACCATAAAGGAGATTCTACGACCCACTGACAGCGGTGCAACGTTTAAGATTTCCGAAAATTCAATCCGCAGAAAGGGAATTGACGGAAAACTGGAATCATCACAATTTCCGGCATGAAATTTTTATCTGTAATCCTTTTGGTCCTGGCTCCTGCGTTTTCTTTCTCCGGAGAATGGCAATCCCTGTTTAACGGAAAAGATCTGACCGGGTGGCATATGAAAACGGACGGGCTCGAAGGAATCTGGACGGTGAAGGACGGGGTGATTGACTGCCAGCCGCGATTGAAGCCATCAGGCGATAAAAGCCTTTGGAGTGACGAATCGTTTAAAGATTTCACTCTTCAACTCGAGTGGCGGATCAAGGACAAAAAAGGACTCTACCCGGTTCCGGTTGTATTGCCGGACGGGAGTTACCAATTGGACGGGGAAGGCAACCGGGTCGTTAACGAGCAACCGGGTGCGGACTCAGGTGTGTATCTTAGAGGTGTAGGCAAGGCTCAGATCAATATTTGGTGCTGGCCGATTGGATCCGGGGAAGTCTACGGATACCGCAACAAACAAACAGATCCGGTAGTCCGGGCCGGGGTGACTCCGAAAGTAAAGGCCGATAAGCCGGTCGGTGAGTGGAACACTTTTGAAATTACGATGAAAGGAGACCGGCTCACTGTGGTGCTCAACGGCACGACTGTGATTGAAAACGCTCAACTGCCCGAAGTTCCGGAAAAAGGGCCCATAGCTTTGCAGCATCACGGCGGATACGACGAACAAAAGAAACAGTGGAACGGGGCCTCCAGTCTCGTTCAATTCCGGAATATCAAAATCAAGGAACTCTAATCGCAAATTCGCCAGTCGATTCGGTGCCCGGTCATTATTTCGTCGTTGAAATGGAACCAGGCATCGAATTTTTGTCCCTCCAGCATTTTGGGAAGCCAGTAGATATCGTCCTGCCACATCCGGTCAAAAGGGATCCTGTCGAAATTGAACCACTCCGGCTTTGCTTCGCGGGTTTCGGTAGGTGTTCCGGTGAAGTGGAATCCGCGGAACACCGTGCAATGCAGTGCGAGACCCTGAACGAACTGGAAATGTAATACTCCCATTTCTTCGAGGTCCGTTGGAGTGATATGGAGTTCCTCCTGCAGTTCCCGTACAGCGGATTCGAGAGCTGATTCCCCGGCTTCGAGCTTGCCACCTGGACCGTTGATTTTTCCGGCTCCCAGTCCGGTTTTTTTGTGGATCAGGAGCACCCGGTCCAGATCCGGATCGACCATGAATGCAAGATTTGCAATCATATTCGGCTTCCAGTCAGTGCTAAAGGGCTTACAGATCGATACTGTCATTCGATTTTTTTCTTGGAAGTGGGGCCCAAATCGGCCAGAATATTTTCGCAAATTTAACCTTACAAACTGATGAATAAAGGAATCGTTTACATTTTGTTCATTGTCTTTTCGACAGAGATTTCCAGAGCGAGAATATTTACTGATGCCAAAGGGAGGCAAGTAGACGCCGAACTGGTCGCTCACGCTGGCGAGAAAGTGGTCATTTTAAGGCGAGGAAAAAAATTTGCTGTTCCGATTTCCATGTTTTCAGAGGCAGACCGCACTTATGTGAGGGCGTGGATTAACGAAAATCCCGACAAAATTGATTTGGATTACAAATTCAGGTTTTTTGCAGATGTAGAAACTAAAAGATCAACCATGCAGCGTGATGGAGCAGCGGTAGATGACAAAGTTAAGTTTAACGACAACCTCTACGAATTCATTGTCTACAACAACGGTGAAACAGAGGTTATCGACGTTAGCGTGCGATATGAAATCTACGTAGCTGATTTCGTGGTTATGAAAGGAGACAGTTATGCCAAGATGGCCTACGGATATAGTAAAACCGAAAAATTAGAAGTCATCGCAGGAGAGGAGAGCGTGAAGTCAATTCCCGTAAAAGGTCGATTTGATTTGAAAAGAGACTTCAGCACGGAGTTTTACATCGACAGGGACGGAGGAGTGACTGATGAAGCTGCGCAGGACAAAGTGATTGGTGCAATCATTCGAGTCTATAAAGGCGATAAGATGCTGGCCGAGTACAAGGATGGCCAGGATGACAAGCGCTTTCAAAGAATGTCCTGGAAGGATAAAGCTCCAGGGAAACAAGAACGGTAAGCTTAGCCAATCGGCGCCAGAAGATTATCGAGTTCCTTTTCTGAAAAGGAGAGTTTCTGCGGTGTGTTCTCGAAAATCCCTTCGTAGAGAGCGCGCTTTTTTTCCTGTAACATCAGGATTTTGTCTTCAATTGTGCCTTCACTGATGAGTTTGTAGACAAAAACCGGATTTTGCTGGCCGATCCGGTAGGCCCGGTCCGTCGCCTGGGATTCGAGGGCCGGATTCCACCAGGGATCGTAATGAATCACGGTGTCCGCTTTCGTCAGGGTAATGCCGGTTCCTCCGGCCCGGAGGCTGATCAGAAAGATTGGAACCTGCCCGGATTGAAAGGTATCCACCATGCCGCCGCGATCTTTGGACTGCCCGGTCAAAGTCTGGTATTTCAACCCCATTTTATCGAGCCGTTTTTCCATGATGTCGAGCATCCTGGTAAACTGCGAAAATATCAAAATTCGTCTGCCTTCCCGAACCATATCGGGAAGCCATTCCATCATCATTTCGAATTTTGCGCAGGTATCGGCCTTTTGCGCCGTGGGGAGAAGCACCAGTTTCGGGTGGCAGCAAACCTGACGCAGTTTCATCAGTGCTTCGAGCACGAGGAGTTGTGAGCCTTCGACGCCGTGACGCGCAATCTCTTCCCGCACTTCATTTTGCAGGCTGGCGCGCACAGCTTCGTAAATCTCGATTTGCTGGTCGTTTAACTCGACTTTTTTGATGATTTCAGTCTTTTCGGGGAGGTCTGTAGCGACCAGAGTTTTGGTCCTTCGCAACATCAGAGGGGCGACTCTTTCGGCAAGACGTTTCCGGCGGCTTTCGTCCCGGTATTTTTCGATCGGGTTGCGGAAGCATCGACAAAAGGCTTCTTCCGAACCGAGAAACCCCGGCATCAAAAAGTGAAACTGGGACCAAAGTTCTCCGAGGTGGTTTTCGATGGGGGTGCCGGAAAGACACAGCCGGTGGCGGGCATCGATGCGGTAGGCTACCCGCGTGATTTGGGACGCCGAATTCTTGATGGTGTGAGCCTCGTCGAGCACAACATAATGAAAGGGCTGCAGCAAAATCTCCTCTGCATCCCTTAGTAACACCGGATACGAAGTAACGACAAGATCGGCGTGCCCCATCATCGGGTAGTATTTTTTCCGGTCGGGTCCCTGCAGGGTCATTACGGTGAGAGACGGGGCAAACTTCTTAGCTTCTTTCGCCCAGCCGGGAACAACACTCTTCGGCGCGAGAATCAGGGTAGGAAGATCGGCTCGCCCTGAGATTTTCTCGTAATGGAGGTGACAGAGGGTTTGGATAGTCTTGCCGAGTCCCATATCATCGGCCAAAATCCCGCCGACACCCTGTTCGCGAAGGAATTGCAGCCACTCAAATCCGTCCTTCTGATAGGGTCTAAGAGTGGCTTGAAAATCTTTGGGTGCTTGTGGATCTGCTTTCGGACAAAGCTCTTCGAAGTCCTGACCCAGTTTCTTCAATTTTTCCGGCGCTTTACTGACAATTTTTTCCTCCCCGTCCATCGCTGTGATCTGTGCGGCGCGAACGGGATGAATCTTAATTTTGTCGTCGTCGGTAAGTGGGGTGCGGTCGAAAAGTTCGGTCAGGATTCCCAGGATGGTATGGAGCTTCTTTGCCGGAACTGCGATGAACTTTCCTTCCTCCATCATGAGAGGCACCCTGGCGTCTTCAGGAAGCTGGTCGAATT
>JARGOZ010000005.1:0-7562 GCA_029213025.1 Verrucomicrobiales bacterium | reverse complement strand
AAAGCCCGGCGGTTTACTCTCCAGGTACTTCACGATGCTGGGGATGATATTGATTTTTATTCCCTCAATCTCGATGCCGCACTCGAAATGAAACCAGTCTGTGGCCTGTTCGGGCGTTTCATCGCTCTGAAATTCGCCGTACCATTCTTTGGGTTCAACAACATCCAGCGAGAGACCGGGGTCGATGTTGATTTCGCAACCGAGTTCTTCGATTTCCTGTTTTCGATTGGCGAGAAAATCCGCCCAGAATAGATCCTGAGTGGATCGTCTGACTCCGGTATAGGCGTAACAATCGAGATATTCGGGGACGATCTCGTCGCACGGATAGATCGCTGCGACTTGTTTGATTCCCATTCCTTTCAATTTTCGCAGGATCTCCTCGGTGGGGTTTTCCACTTCGATAAGAAAGAGGTTTTCGAGAACCGCGCGCAATTCGGTTTCGTCCCAGTGCAGGATGCCGTTGCGAACATCCGTGCAAAAAAGCCGCATGGTGGGCAGGCCGTCCACTCCCTCGTCCGCAAAAGCGGGCAGTGCGCCCACTTCGATCATGGCGGCAATCATCAGCGCGGGAATTTCCGGAGTCCGGTCTTCGGACTTTTCGGCACCGGTTTTTCCGTCGATCAGCCAGTCGCCCGGAAGCGTTTTCTGAACCACGGCGCTGACTTTGAGCGGAGCGGCGCCTTTGCTGGCTCTGACATTTCCGGATAAGGCGGCAACGTTATCCTGTATATTCACCGCCTCAACCTCCACGAGGTTCGCCCTGACCATCAGGGCGGCTCTTCGCAAAGTCGCTTCTCCAAAGTATGCAGTGGAGGTTCCGGAGAAAGGCGGGGAGCCCAGATCAATTTCCGCCAATATGCCGGCAGAAGACAAGCCTCTGCGGCGATTGGTAGCCCGGGATTCCTCTTTTGTGTCTGTTGAAGTCACTTGGTATGGCTCGTGTCGGAGCCCACTTAGGACAGAAAAGAGAGATTATCAACTTTTCTTAACAAAATTGTCAGGGTGGTCTCCCCGGGCCGTTGTACGGATATTTTACAGTTCTCCGCAGTCGGCAATTTTAATCACCTTGGTTGTGCGGCCTCTTCTGCTGCCGAAGCCTTCGATCTCTTTTACTACGTCAATGCCTTCGACGACCCGGCCGAATACCACGTGAGCGCCGTCAAGCCAGTCGGTTTCCGCTGTGCAGATGAAAAATTGAGATCCGTTGGTGTTTGGCCCGGCATTTGCCATGGAAAGAATGCCTTCACCTTCGTGCTTGAGTTCAAAATTTTCGTCATCGAACTTGCGGCCGTAGATGGATTGCCCACCGGTTCCGTCGTGGTTGGTGAAGTCGCCACCTTGACACATGAAGTCGGGAATGACGCGATGGAAGGTACTATTCTTGTATCCAATACCTTTTTCGCCGGTGCAGAGAGCCCGGAAATTTTCCGCTGTTTTCGGGACTACGTCGGAGCGCAATTGCATAACGATTCGGCCAATCGCCTCATCATCAGCAGTCATGTCAAAATATACTCGGGGTAGGTCTTTCTTTTCGTCACTCATCACAGGTCTTTCTTTATTTAACAGGGTACGATTTGGGACTGAACAGGGTACAGTCCGCTATTTAACTGGATTCAGACAGTACACGTACTTTTCGATTAGATACAAAAAATCCGCCGTTGCAGACGCACCGGCGGACCGTCTTTTGATTCAGTAGTAGCGGATGCTTACTTCAATTCACCGCAATCTGCAATCACGATTTTTTTGGAAGTTTGACCGCTTCGCGATCCGAAGGCTTCGACCTTTTTGATCACATCCATACCCTCAACCACTTTGCCGAACACGACGTGCTTGCCGTCGAGCCATTCGGTTTTTTCTGTGCAGATAAAAAACTGGGAGCCGTTGGTGTTTGGTCCTGCATTGGCCATAGAAAGGATGCCTGCTCCGGTGTGCTTCAGTTCGAAGTTTTCATCTGCAAATTTTTCACCATAGATGCTTTTTCCGCCGGTTCCGTTGTGGTTGGTAAAATCACCTGCCTGACACATAAAAGAGGGGATAACGCGGTGAAACGTGCTGTTTTTATAACCGAATCCTTTTTCTCCGGTGCACAAAGCGCGGAAGTTTTCGGCCGTTTTCGGAACGACGTCGCTGCGGAGTTCAAAAACCACGCGACCCATTTTTTCCCCGTCGGCTTCGATATCGAAAAATACCCGGGGCAGGTCATCGGCCTTTGCAATGGTGCTGAACGCTGCGAAGGCAAATACGGCGATAGTAAGAAAGAGAGATTTGTTCATTGTTGTTTAATACGATTTGGAAGCCGGAATCATGTCAAAAAACGCAGGGTTTTCAACCTTGCTTAAGGGACATCAATCTGTAATCTAGGCTCTAATTTAACTGAAACGTTATGTCAGCACTAAAATTGCACAATGCCATGTGGCCGGGACTCGTCGGAAAGGGAGATGAGGAAGGTCAGGAACCGCCAATCAGCCTGGAGCGCATGCTCGAGTTAACTGCCAACGCCGAAGTTGGTGGCCGAAAATTCGACGGGATCGATTACTTTCTGTTTCTACCTCATACTGATCCGGAAGCTTCGGACGAAGAATTGATCCGTATTGCTGACAAAATTCAGGGTCTTGATTTTAAAGTAGGCTCTCTGGTGGCTCCGGTATGGGGTGGAACTGTCGGCGACTCTGCGATGGGTGATTCAGTTGCGACCGGGAAATTTCTCGATGCCGTAAAAATGGCGTGTCGGATTGCCGGAAAATTTAATGAACACGGTGTCAGAGAATACGGTGTAATCCGGATCGACTCTGCCGAGTTCGGAGTGGACAAATGGCGCGAAGATCCCGCCGCGAACACCAAAAAAATCGCAGCCACGTTTAGAGAAGCTGCCAAAATCGCGGCTGATCACGGGGAACGCCTCGCTGCGGAAGGTGAGATTTGCTGGGCCGGGATGCACAGTTGGAAAGATATGCTCGATCTTCTTGAAGAAGTCGGCATGCCGGAGACGCTCGGTTTCCAGGCCGATCTCGCTCACACCTACCTCTACCTGATGGGCTATAACGCGCCGGAATACGCGCTTCTGCAGGAAGGGTACGGGCAAGATGAGTTTTGGGCGAAGTACGAGGAAATGACTGACAAACTTCGTCCCTGGACAATTGATTTCCACGTCGCTCAAAATGACGGCGAAGTTCATGGTGCAGGTAGCCACGATAAGACCGGGAAACACTGTCCGGCTGATGATCCCAACGGTAAGCTGGATATCACGAAGTGCGCCGGCTACTGGCTGAAAGATTACGAGGACCGGGGCATCAAACACATCTGCTGGGATGGATGCATGTTCCCGAATGCGGTTCTTGAAACCCCGGAAACCTGGAACACGATCCTCGCTGCAATGATTGATGTAGGTGATACCTACAGCTAAGCCTGCTTTTCTATACAAATACCGGTTCTGCTTAGGCGGGACCGGATTTGTAAAAAGCCTATTTCACGGGAAACCAGTATTTTTTTCGCTTAAACTGCGTCAGCATTCGCTTTTCGAATTCTCCCGGTGAATAGCCGCCTTCGAGAATCACGTGCGCATTGGTTCCCGTCATTCCGAGAGCATTGACTCCCGCCAGTGGTCGGGCCGGATTGGGCCAGGCTGTTTCAGTAGTAACAACTTTCGCGTGGATTTGATCCCATGGAATGTGTGGGCTGGGTTCATCAAAATTGATCTGGCCGGGAATCACGCCGTTTTGCATCGCGAGAACAACTTTGATCAGGCCGGATATTCCCCCTGCTGCCTCAAGGTGCCCCAGATTGGCTTTGGCCGAGCCGAGCAGCAGAGGATTCTCTTTCGAACGACCTCTTCCGAGAACCTGAGTAGCCGCGATCACTTCGATCGGGTCGCCTAATTCGGTTCCGGTGGCATGAGCTTCGAGGTAGTCGATATCCGCCGGTTCAATCCCGGCGATTTTCAGAGCCCGCTCCAACATCTGTTGCTGGCTTTTTCCGCTTGGAGCAGTCAGCCCGGCATTGTGACCATTATGGCTGATAGCGGTTCCGCGAATCACAGAGAGAATCCGGTCTCCGTCGCGTTCGGCATCACTCAGTCGCTTCAGAGCGATTATGCCGCAGCCTTCTCCGCGGGCAAAGCCATCAGCCGCAGCCGAGAAAGATTTGCAGCGACCGTCCGGCGAAAGAACTTTGCCTTTGCAGAGAAGTAGAGAATTCACCGGACTGAGGATTGCGTTTACGCCTCCTGCGAGAGCGAGATTGCATTCTCCATCCAACAGACTCTTTACCGCCTGACACACTGCCACGAGTGAACTGCTGCTTGCGGTGTCGACCGCGAGTGAAGGGCCTTCAAAACCAAACATGTAGTTGATTCGACCTACTCCGGCACTGTGAGAGAGTCCGGCTCCCTGAGATCCGGAAATATCCTCGGGACGAAAGTGCTCACGAATCTGGGCGTAATCAGTGGACATGATTCCCATAAAAACACCTACCGAAGGGTCTTCCAGATTTTTGGGATCCAGCCCGGCGCTTTGCAGGGCGTGCCAGCTTACCTCCAGCATCATTCGATGTTGGGGGTCCATCCACGATGCATCTTGATCTGATATACCAAAGAATTTGGCATCAAATTCAGCGATATCCGGAAGGAAGCCTCCCCGTTTGGTATAGATTTTACCAGACGCCGGAACAGGATCATACAGTTCATCGACATTCCATCGGTCCGAAGGAATTTCACAGGTTCCGTCGACACCGTTGCGCAACAGTCGCCAGTATTCATCAACTCCGTCGGCACCTGGGAAGCGGCATCCCAAACCAACTATAGCAACCGCGTCATCCTCTGACCTCACCGGGCTTACTGTGCGGGTCTCTTTTACGGAAGTGATATCGCCAACCAGTGGAATATTGCTGATCAGGTTGGATAAGAAATCGGTCAGCTTCGACACACTGGGGTAGTCGAATGCCACGGTAGGTGGAATGGCAAAGGCGCTGCCAACCTGTCTTTGCAGCCGGGTGGCAAATTCGACAGCCATCAGCGAATCGAGTCCTAGCTCGGCCAGTGCAACGTCCGGTCCGGGAGGCTGGGGGAGTGATAAGACCTGCTGGAGTTCCTGCTCCACGTGTTCGCGGAATATGTCGTCACGGGACGTTTCCGATTCCGGATCATCTTCTGATTCGCGAAGTTTTTCGAGAAGTACGGCATTTGCCGAGCTGTCCAGCGAGGAATCCGGCCACAAATCGTCTAAGATCGCCGGCGGATCGGCCGGGAATCTTTGTCGCATCTGGCCCCAATCGGCGTCGAGCATGGTTGCCTGGACGAGGCCGTTATCAAGCATCCGGTCAATGCCTTCATGGGCTTCCTCAGCCGTAAGCGGTGTAAGCCCCTGCATATCGAGGGCTTTCTTTACTTTCTCCGTCGCCGCCATGCCTTCGTTCCACGGTCCGAAGTTTACACTGACCGCCGGTAGCCCCTCGGAAACCCGTTGTTGAGCCAGGCCGTCGAGATAGGCATTGCCCATTGCATAGTTCGCCTGGCCGGGGGATCCCAGAATTGATGCCGCCGACGAGTAAAGAACAAAGAAATCGAGAGGTGTGTCTTTTGTCGCCTCGTGAAGCAGGGAAGCACCCTGTCGTTTCGGAGCGAGAACTTTTTCGAACTTTTCCCAGTTCTGTTCAGCAAGTAAGCCATCATCAAGAACACCGGCCGCATGTAGGATTCCGCGAAGCGGAGGGAGTTTCTTCTCAATAAAGCTAAATAGAGCTTTGATGCTTTTACGGTTGCTGATATCCGCCGGTTTGACATGAACTTTACATCCGGTTTTTTCGATTTCGGAAATAATATCCTTCGTCGATTCATCCGGTTCACGACGGGAGACCAGCACGATATGTCCGGCTCCCCGCGATGCGAGCCACTCTGCGGCACGACGTCCCAGCATGCCAAGACCACCGGTAATGAGATAAGTCGCGTCTTCCATGACGGGAAGTCCGTCGCGAAGTGCGGGGGCCTTTGCGGGGATCAAACGGGGAATAAATGATTCACCTTCGCGGACCGCGATTTGGGTTTCCGGTGAAGGGGAGAGAAGTATATCGACCAGTGATTCGAGCTGCTTTTCCGGACAATCGAGAAGTCTTCCCCGCAGTGGCGGATTTTCGTTGCTAACAACTCGACCAAGACCCCAGAACTGGGCGGAGTCGGGATCTATATGGTCACCCGGAAGAGCCGAAATGGCGGACGAAGTAACGATCTGCAGCCCGCGAGGCAGCGACTCCACTTTGTGAGTGCGCAACGCATGAAGTAGGGAAAGAATTCCGGCACCATGGCGTTTGGTATAAGTGGCGCCCGATGGAATACCCGTGTTCCAAATGATTCCATCTATAGAATCCGTGAGATAAGGAGCCCAAAAGGCTTCCTTTTCGGCGAGGTCCGTGAGAATCGCTTCCGTGACATGGTGTCCTTTCGCGGTGAGGAGATTGGTAAGTTCCGATTTTGATTCACTCACGATCAGCCAACGGGCTGCCGAACTCTCCGGAGAGGGAAGGCTTTCCTGTTTCCAGGAAACTGTATAGAGAAGCCTTTCTGTAGTGGAACCGACCATTTGGCGAAGAGCTGAGCGGCTCACGGCACGAACCTTCAGGTTTTTGATCCGGGCGACGGGATTGCCGCGATCATCAGCCAGGGTCAAATTAGCGGTCCGGTTGTCACCTTCGGTTTCATTCCATTTTCCATGACACCACAAACCGCCGTGGGTCGGCGTGCCCGAACTTTGGTATTCTTCTATCCCGACCGGGAGGAACAGGGAGGAGTCAGAATCACGAAGCAGACCCACGGCGAGACTCTGGAAAGCACCGTCGAGTAACATCGGAGGTAGTTGAAATCCCTGGTGTTCGCCTTTCAGTTCCAGTCTGGCGAGCACTTCGGTATCATTGTAACGGAGTGACTGGATGGTTTGGAACTCCGGCCCGTAGTAAATTCCGAGTGCGGCAAACAATTTGTAAAACTCTCCAACGTCTGCGGACTCTGTACAGTTGTTCTCCAGTGCAGGAATCGAAATCCTTGCCATGGACGAACTACGATCATTCGAGAAGGTCGCTGAAACGTTTCGGATCCACGGGGCATTCTCTTCGGCCTGTGAGTAGATCTCCATGGTTGCTGCATCCCCGGATTTTACGACCGTTTGCATCGTTGCCCCGGCACCGATCATCAGCGGCATTTCGAATGATATACCATGGATTGTGCCCTGGTTTCCGAGCGCCGAGACCAGCATCTCCACATATCCGGCTCCGGGGAAAAGGATGTCATCAAAGACAGTGTGGTCGCTGAGCCAGCGTTGCCTTTCCGGTGAGATGTAGCTTTCAAAGCGAACCTCGTTTTGCACTCCTGCCAGGGCTCTTTGGGTTCCGAGGACGGGATGTTGAGTACCTTCTTTTGCCTGTAGCATTCCGGGCTTTTCCGGTCCCCAGTAGTGTTGCCTTTGAAAGGCGTAAGTAGGTATAATAATAGACCTCCGTCTGTTATCCGGATTACAGATAGCTTCGAAGTCGGGATTTACCCCGTTCCGGTATAATTTTGCAATCGTCTGGCTTAATGC
>JARGOZ010000234.1 GCA_029213025.1 Verrucomicrobiales bacterium | reverse complement strand
TGAAAGCGCAGATCCTGCCCGACAACACTCAGATTACCTACACCTATGACGATGACGGCAACCGCATCTCGCGCACCGAAGGTGGCAATACCGATACCTACAGCTACGATTACAACAATCGCCTGCAGGGTCTCGACTACCACACCGGCAGTGAAAGTGCAGTGAACGGTATCTACCAATACAGCTACGATCACCGCACCCGGAGATTGAGCCGCGATGAACGCGGAACGATCACTGATGTGGTCTACTCCGGCGGAGTAAGCATCATCGAGAAAGCCCGCGCCACCAACCAGGTGGAGGTGGAATTCGTCCGTGCCCCCGGTTTAGGAGAAGGCGGACCTGTACGCTCCCTGCTCTACAGCAACCGTGGCGGGCAGATCAGTGTATCGGCCATGAATGCGAGAGGTGATGTCACAGCGAAGATCACACCTGCCGAAAATGTCGGTTACGGTTATGGTTACGGCGGTTATGGCTACGGAGGCTATGGCAGCAACGAAAATGTTGTCAGCTACGAAGCCGCCTACAAAGCCTTCGGAGACATCAGCCGCGAGGCCGGTGAAACCGAAGACCGCCAGAAAGCCAATACCAAAGAGCAGGATCCGCATGGATTGATCAATGATGGTTTCCGGTATCGTGATGCGGAGACGGGAAGCTTCATTACCAGAGACCCTGCGGGGTTTGTGGATGGACCGAATCTGTATACTTATGTCAGGCAGAATCCGTGGACAGCTTTTGATCCGAAGGGGTTATATACTGGAGAAGGTCTATATTACGGGACCGGATCAGACGCAAATCCTTACGAAAGTTTTTCTCATAATCCCGAGATGAGGCAATGGGCAAAAGTTGTTGTTGCAGCAGCTGTAGGCATAGTCGTTACTGCAGCAACTGCCGGAGCCGCTGCACCAGTTGTTGCTTCTGCAGGCGGGGGAATGCTAGCAATAACGGCTGCCGCTGGAGTTGCCGGTGCCGCTGGTGGTGCTGCTTCCCAACTAACAAGTAACGCTATGAATGGAACCTCGCTTTCCGAAAACGTCGGTAAATCAGCATTGACTGGTGCAGTATTAAACCAAGCCGGTGCGGTAGCTTCGAATTCAGTTGGGAAATTGAAGGAAGGAATTCGGGAAGGAATGGCGTTAAAAAATGCGCGTGCAATCCAGCAAGCAACCAGTGGCACAGGAAAAAATGGAGTGATCACAGTAGGTGTATCTCAAGACTTTCAAGTGGTTGCGGGTGCCAGCCAGAAGGCTACAGGCTTAAGCAATACAGGATTGAAACCTCACCCTTCTCAAGCGGTTATTGATGACTACAAGAATATTGCGGGCCAATCCGCGCGAACAACTTGTGGAGAGGTAAGAATGCTTACCAACGCAGAAGCCGTTGGCGTGAATATGGTTGGGGGGACCTCCGCTACTGTAGCTCGGGGCCCTGCGCCGCGAGCTGGAACACCAATGGAAGCTTGCAGTGAAGCCTGCAGTCCAGTGCTTAAAGCCAAAGGTATCGGAGATGCAGTTAAAGGCACAAGTGGCACTTATAAACCCGAACCGATAGTGCCGGTTCCTGTAAAACCTAAAAAAACTGAAGAAGAATGAACATCGAAAGTAAAAGATTACGCAAAGCTTTGAAAAAGATTGGCTGGAAGAACGACCGGATTGCAACAAACGTTATAAATGAGTATAGATCCGCGCTGGGCCCCATATTTTCCGAAGTCGCCGAAAAATTTGTATCCGAATTCGGGGGGCTTGAGATACCAGGAAGATTATGGATTTACCCAGACCAAGCCAAATGCGGGATAGCGGATCATGCAAAAATATGCAGCATAATTAGAGAAAACTGTTGCCCTATTGCATCAAGTTCGTACCTAGGCGATGGAGCGATAATCTGGATAGACGATATGACGAGATTCTACGCATCGGATTCTGAAGGAATCCTTTTTATTGCAAGTGACGTAATCCAGTTTTTGAAGGTAATAGTATTAGAAACCAAACGTTGTTCCCCGCCAGTTTATCTGGAAGAACGATTGCGGAAAGCTTGGGAATGGAATAATATTTCGGAACCGAAAAATTAGAACCCGCATGCCAACGATAGCGGCATTGGCACCACCATGCCAACCGCTTTGGTATTTGAACCTACAAGCCAACCATAGCGAGCTGCATGTCTTCATGACAACCGCTTAACTAAATTCTAAATCCAAAGTTTGAAGAGCTTCTCAGCTGTTGACCCCCTTTTTTCCGGGTGACGCAGTTGAGAAGCTTTCGGCATTTGTGGCGGTTGGCTTTTAGCGGCTGGCAGTTAGCCGAAATTCCACCGTACCAGGTACACTTCCAAACTATACTTGGTACACTTTTTCCTATTTCACCTCCAAACAGCGCGATGCGCGGACCAACCGCCAACCGACACCGCTTGACCGATGTGTTATATATCGGCAGGTCGGTCGACGACCGCAAGATGGCTTACGATAACTCAGGCAAACTGATCTCGGTGGATTACCCGAATGACCCGGGAACCAACCGCCGGGTAGTCAATGCCTACGACAAGCTCGACCGCTTGATTTCCGAGCAGAACAACGGCGAAACCACCAGCTACGGTTACGATAAGTCCAACAACCGTGTTTCCACCACCTACGTGGCAACCGGCACGCAGATCGTGAGCACATTCGATGCCGGCAACCGCATGGACAAATGCATCGAGACACCGTTGGCGGGAGCTCCGCGAATCACCGAGTTCCGCTATGATCTGAACGGTCTATCGGTGCACAAAGCCCTGCCAAATCATGTAGAGGAAACCGAAGTGCGCGATGCGCAGAGTCGTCCGCTATCCTGTGTCTACTCCGATACCGAAGGCGAAACCTACCGCTGCGACATGCAGTATGATACTGCAGGAAACCTCATGGAGATGGAGGAGAAGTGGCCGGGCGGCACCCTGCCCGACCGCGTGGTCACAAACAGCTATGACCGAACCTACCGGTTGCTGGAGGAACGCATCGTCACAGCAGGTGAACCAGGCTCAAAAATCACCGGCTACGGCTACGACAATGCCAACAACCGCGTAACTAAGACCACCAACGGCAACCCCTGCGGCAACGGTGCCACCACCTGTCAGTATGGTGACGGCACCGACGGCTTTTCCGCCAACCAGCTGAAAGCGCAGATCCTGCCCGACAACACTCAGATTACCTACACCTATGACGATGACGGCAACCGCATCTCGCGCACCGAAGGTGGCAATACCGATACCTACAACTACGACTACAGCAACCGTCTGCTAAATCTCGACTACCACACCGGCAGCGAAAGTGCAGTGAACGGAATCTACCAGTACAGCTACGATCACCGCACCCGGAGATTGAGCCGCGATGAACGGGGAGCGATCACCGATGTGATATACTCCGGAGGTGTCAGTGTGATAGAGAAAGCCCGCGCCACCAACCAGGTGGAAGTGGAATTTGTCCGCGCCCCCGGTTTAGGAGAAGGCGGACCTGTGCGTTCCCTGCTCTACAGCAATCGTGGCGGGCAGATCAGTGTATCTGCTATGAACGCCAGAGGCGACGTCACAGCTAAAATCACACCTGCCGAAAATGTCGGTTACGGTTATGGTTACGGCGGTTATGGATATGGGGGATACGGCAGCAGCGAAAATGTTGTCAGCTACGAATCTGCCTACAAAGCATTCGGAGACATCAGCCGCGAGGCCGGTGAAACCGAAGACCGCCAGAAAGCGAATACCAAAGAGCAGGATCCGCATGGGTTGATCAATGATGGCTTCCGGTACCGCGATGCGGAGACGGGAAGCTTCATTACCAGAGACCCTGCGGGGTTTGTGGATGGTCCGAATCTGTATACTTATGTCCGGCAGAATCCGTGGAGTAAATTTGATCCGCTGGGGCTGGAAACCGGAGTCGCCAAATACAGTCATGATGAAGCTTTGCGTCGGGCGTCAATGGCTTCATTCCATCGAGCAAATGAAAATCCAGGCGGAACGCCAAAAATCTCTATCGAATATGCATCAAATACCTTCTACGATCCAAAATCCAGAAAGCATGGATACACTGAGCCCTACACGGACAACAAGAGATCATCCGTCTCAATAGATAAAAAAAATATACCTCAAGATACTGAATTCAGTGGGGCGGGACATAATCACACTACGAATTTCTCAGACCCGACTAAATTTAGCGTAAAACCTAATGAAGATGGTGCTAGCGATGTCGTCTGGTCAAATGTAAACGAAAAACCACTAGGGCTCGCTGCCTACGATAAGAATACAGACAAGGTGATTGTAAAAAAACATGAGCCGACAGAGGGAAGCAGGCAACGCTCGCGCCTTAGTCAAGCGAACCGTGAGGAGGTCGGAGCTATTACACAATGGAACCCTGAAACTAACTCATTCGGCCCCGTTCCCGAACCATCTGCATCTCCCCGAACCCCTGCGGGCCTAAATTCTCGGTTTGAAGGAAATCAGGAATTTATTATCCTCCCAGAGGGCGGTGAAGTTCCCAAAAGACTGCTCTACCCTCGATCAGATATCAAAGTTGAAAAACCTACAAAAATGAGTAACGATGATCTTAAAAAGACATTCGAAAATTAATACAAATATCATGAAAAACTTAAAATACTATCACCATCTTTTGATAGGGTTATTACTGTCGGTGTTTTATTTCACAGAAGGACACGAATTACCCGGAAAGGTAGGTGGCGAAACCCACCTAGACTTCTTAAAAACAAGAAAAGTGAAAACAACCGGAAAACTAAAGATATATGGTTCGGACTCACTTCATGAATTATTTAAGGAGATTGAAGAAGAAAAACAAAGTGAGTGGAAGAACAGCAAACCTGAAGAATTAGATTATCCTTGCCTGGCTTGGCCAACTATAAATCTTGAAAAACCAAAAATCGTAAAAGTTCAACCCGACGATACCTACTTAGCGACCATAGAACAAATCGGCAATGCACTGAACTGCGAAGTGGCATCATTGTGGTGGGGGGTAGTCCTTATTCCAACAAATAGTAAAGAATCGAAAACAGATTTTTACGAATTAATTAAATCTCAGGAAAATAATTTTCCGTTTCACGGAATGACACCTGTTGGATTTGGCGGTATTAAGAATGGATTGGTATACAGTGATGAATTTGGAGAATTCCTAGGAGGAAAATTGGCACACTCGAATTATCTTTCCAACAATCATCTTCCGACGAAAATTAGATGGATAATTAAAGATGCACCTCTAAACTTGGCAGGAACAGACACAGTATCATTTTCTGGAAAATGGCATTACAAAGATCTGCTGAATACCATCGGATTCTATTACTCTGTAAAATGGACAATAGAGGGAGATACTATCGTCATTAAAAGATAGAATCAGTTAGAACCCACAAGCCAACCATAGCGAGTTGCAAGCCTCCATGCTAACCGCATAACTAAAATCGAAGTTTGAAGAGCTTCTCAGCTGTTGAACCCCTTTCTTCCGGGTGACGCAGTTGAGGAGCTTTCTCCTTTCATTCCATCTAACTCTTCCCCGGTCAATCCCAACACATCACGCCGATCTTTAGCGAAAGAAAGTTAGCCTACTCTGACTAAACATGAAAACACAAAGCCCTCCGCAAATGTGGTGTCCAGGTTAACCGATAGAATCATTCCGCCTTTTTCAGCCCGATCCTGATCCGAATTCAGTAATTCGTGCGACGCTTCAAACGATATTGAACAAAAGTTACCGAAAACCGGAGTTATCCATTCTGTTTTTCGCACCAACGTACCAGGTTCACTCTCAAATTGTACCTGGTACATATTCCGCTTCTCACTTCTCATCGCCAGAGTCGCGGTACTGAACTCCTCACCTGTTGATCGCTCATTGACACGCCAACGGGAGACAACGCTTCTATCGGGTTGCTTCGTTCCCCACATCTCCAGTTTGACATCATGCGCTTTAGCGTATGAAAAGTATAATTCAAAACTGGCCGCTGCTGCTGATATATCCGGTAATGCTTATCGGGTTTATTGTCTCTGTCTTTAAATCGGATTTTCTCAATTCTACGGCAGTGAAAAACAACTCTCCCGATTCATCACGCCCCGTATTTGAAACGATTACCATTATTCCGGGAGGTGACGGTAAAGAGTCAGAAAACCGTAGCTCATCCGGAAATGTTGTGTCTGAACCTGAAGGAAAATCTTCGGCGAATTCGAATGTTGGCAGGTTTCCATTTACCTGGGGGCGTGATGGCGCGGATGCGACCGGCAACAGCAAACCCGATCCGATCCGCAGTGATTTTTCGACACCGAAAACGATTCACCTCGGAGCGAATCTCTATGCCATCGGCAATAAGACCCACAGCTTTACTGCTCTGATTGATCAGGCAGCAAAGGTGAAAGGCGCCGCAATCATAGACCGGCATTTCAACAGCTACCGCGGCAAAGGCAGCGGGCATTTGATGTTGTGTAATCAACAGGGTGTAAAACTGGCTGCCGCGCTGAATGCGGAATTCAAGAAGGTCTATGATGAACAGGGCTGGTATTACGATCATCCCAATCTGATTGTCACCAACCGGGCCAATACACTTGCGGTGTTGCGACTGGCTACACAGAAAAATATGGCGGCGGTGATCGGCGAGTTCGGTTTTATCGACGACCGGGTCAATCGCGAAAAGATCGGTGAATTTATAAAAAGTAAAGAGGGACAAAAACGAATTGCCCGCGCTACCATTGATGCCGCAAAAAAAGTTTCCTCGATTGAAAACATTGTGTTGTCAGCCGGTCACCACGGCAACCGGGGAACAGGAGGAGCCAGCTACAAAGGCTTTCACGAAACGGAGTATGCTTTTGCCACTTTTGAAGCGATCCGCGAGATCCTGCAAAATGGCGATTCAGCGGCATATGAAGGAGCTGATGCCTCTTCAGCGGAAGCCGATGAATATGATGGCTATTTCTTTACTGAAGCAGGCAACATCGAGGGAAATCAGATTGCGACCTCCGGTAAAGCAGTGGAACCTGCGCCGGGGCCACAGTCGCTTGACTGGGGGTATAGCGATGACAGCAAAAAAGACCGGGCATCTCTACCTAAGCTGCCGCCCATCATTGGTGAGTCACCGGTAACTGAACCAATCGGGCCGTGGAGAAAACAGAAAGGTTCAGCAGGAAATTCCGGTTCGAAAAGTGCTGCCTCTTCCGGTTCGAAAAGTAAGTCCGGGGGATCGTGAAATTCGCGATCGTGACGATAAGTCTTTCCGGCACCGGTCGGTGTCACTTCACAACTTTTGGGAAAAGCAGATCCGCCGGTTTCCGGCGGATTTTTTGTGGGTCCGGGAATGGAGGAAGAGATGCGGAATCTCCTCAATTTGACACCGGACCTTTGGTATGAAAGAGAACAAATGGTTTAAGAAACAGTTTTTACTCAATATCGTTTCCAAAGGTATCGGGCTGGTGTTAATCGCCACCGGTAATCCGCAGCTCGGTTCGATCCTGATCGGCGGCTCCGGCTCGGTATTCAATATCTTCCAGGGCCTGGCTGACGGGAAAGATCCGCAATACAGCAGCGATTCCGCAGCCAGTCTGGCCAGCCGGAAACTGGTCAACACGATCTTCATGAAAGTGGTCGGAGTCATCCTGATCCTGATGGGTCAGGTCGAAACCGGCACCGCCCTGCTCACCGGTGCAGCCGCCTCGTTTACCGCAGGCCAGGTGCTCGCCGAGTCGGGAAGCGTCAAACCGAAAAGCAGCGCTGCATCCCGGAAGAAGTAACATCCGGGGAAAAACCTTTCACAAACATTCACGATGGCAAAGCACGTCAATCTCCAGTTCCGCCACGGTCTCGGGGATTGCGTGTATTTTGCCCATCAACTTCCTCTCTATACAAAAAGAGGTTGGCATTTCCGGATTCAATGTTCTTCTGAGAGAGAGTTCGTTTTCCGGGGCATCGACAATGTAACAGTTGAGTCCGGGGATTCCTACCCGAAGCACCCATGGGTTCCGGCTGCACGCATCGGCGAAACCGAACCGGAATATCTCTATCTCGCCAACAAGCCGGCGGGTAACATCTCGCAGCCGCCGATGCCTGATATCGGTCTGATCGACCGGGATCTGTGGAATGAATATTGCGGAGTTTCCCTGAACCTGACCCGATTTGTTCCACCCGGTGAACACAGTATGATTGTGGGAAGACTCCGTCTCCTGCCCGGGCCGGTGATTTTACTGCATTCTTTCGGGACTTCGTTAAAGAAATCCAAAAATATCAGCTGGGCCGGAGTGCTCCGGATCTGTCGTCAGGTAGTTGCCAAAACCGGAGGCAGTATCGTGATACTTAACCGGAGTCACAGAATCCCCCCGATCAATATTCCCAATGTGTATTTTCTACAGACTTTGTTTCCCCGGCTGTTAACCCTGCGACAGCTCATCGCTCTATACGGGCAGTCGGATCTGTTAATCGGAATCGACAGCGGTCCGGCTCACCTCGCCCGTTGTACCGGTCTCCCGGTTGTGATGGTATGGAAAAATCATCATCCGGCAGCATACAGCCTGCCGCGGGACAATAACATACATCTGGTGTCGAACCGGTATTCCACCCTGATCAACCGTCACTGCCGGCACCTCTATAATCTTATTGAATTTGATCAACCGGTTGTCTCACCCGGTTCAATCAGCCGAACCGTGGAGCGATATTTCGCCGGGTGCCGTTTTTTTAAAGGACAACCGGGGCGGGATCTTCAGTTTCAGTCTCTTCTTCTGGATCGCAATCAGTCGCGGGGGATGACAATTTTCTGTGAACACCTCACTGAAAAGAGCCGCTTTTCCCTCATCGAAACAGGAACAATGCGTCCTGCGGAATTGTGGAGTAAACAACAATGTTCAACTTTGCTGTTTGCTCTGCTGGCATCACAAACTGGAAGCATGGTATACTCGGTCGACATCGATCCGGCAAAATGCCGTGCCGCGATGATCAACCTGCGTTATTACCGGCAACATATCTCATTGGTTCACAGCGGTTCACTTGCCTTCCTCAAAAACTTTCCGAAGAAGGTGGATGCTCTCTTTTTGGACTGTATCCCGTGCAAAGAGCGGGACACCGCATTGCACTGTCTTGAAGAAGTAAAACTCGGCAACCGACTACTCAATCCCGGCGGACTGATCGCCATCAACGGCAGCAAAGAGGGGGGAATAGCCGGGGAGAACACAACAGCGAAGGCGGCAGCCTGGTTGCTGGCAAATCACTTTCAATTGATCTACAACGACGAACTCAAACTATTTAGAAAATCACAAAACAAATGATAGGTCTCTATTCTTATTCCAGCAACAACATCGGGGATGACATACAATCTCTGGTCCTGCGAAGATGGCTCAACTACCGGGAGAATGAAGTTGTATTCGTCGACCGAGACAGACATACGATCACCGGAACCTGCGATGAAAATATCACTCTGCTTATCAACGGGTTTATCGGCGGGGGAGCATTGCCCGTCTATTCGGGTGGAGGATTCGAAATTGACCCGGTGTTCGTGGCGGTTCATTTGTATGTCATTGACAAAGACCCCGGCAAACTCGAACAGCTTACCAGGGCGGCTCCCGTGGGATGCCGTGACCTAATCACGAGACGGAGATGCATTGAGCGCGGTATCCCTGCCTATTTTTCGGCCTGCCCCACCATTCTCTGCGAACCTGCCGACGTGAAACAGGATATCGATATTCTGCTTGTTGATGTTGATCCCCGCTCCCTGCCGAAGTTGCCGGAGAGATCCATACGGTATTCTACCAATATGATTTCACCGGCCATTCCTTTTCATAAGCGCCGGGAAATGTGTCTGCGGCGCTGGGAACTGCTATCGCGAAGTCGTCTGGTTGTAACCTCCAAACTGCATGCGGCCATGCCGGCACTGGGCATGGGAAAACCGGTGGTTTTCGTGAAGGAAAAAATCATAGCCCCGGAACGGCTCAGCGCTTTCCCGAAAAATTTCCGGCTATATAAAAAAGGAGAAGGTTTCAGCTGGGATCCGGAAACTCATTACTGTGACACATCCGCACACCGCAGACTCGTTGAATCGAGACTTCTCAAACAGTTGGGGCGATACCGCAAACATCAATTTGGCGCAAATTAGCCGATTCCTCCTTCCCTGAATTTGTGGAGGGCATTGTCCAAACATTGCCGGTCGGCTAACTGTATGGCTTCAATCCCGCAGTAAGGCAGGAATTGGGTCCGGGAGGAAGTCCCATCGCCGCATCGAAACCAATACTTTCCCTGAGATCGTTAAGGAGCGTTTCCGGATCGAATGATTTGCCAATGAGAGATTCTGATTGAGGTCGGGGTTTGTTCACACTTTTTGCCCGGTAAACAAATACATCCTGCCCGGCTTCAATAGCACGTCTACATACTGCGCGAATGTAATACCGGTTGAACTCACCTTCCGCCAGCGTTTGTGATGCGTTCGAAGGCACTTTAACCATGGTTGCCCCCGTTTTTGTCTTCCTGGGAGTCTGCTTGCGAAGAAGATTTAGGTTGTTGATTTGATCCACTAGCCAGCCAATATCAGCAGACTCTACTGCTGAAAGCAGTACTTCACGCCACTTTCCCGCCCCGGTAGGTGTCAGGCGATCACTTAGGTATAGCTTCTCTGAAGAAATATCGAGATTTATCTCTTCAACCATTAACTTTCTGGTCTGATCATCAAGATCCAGCAGGTTCATGGATCAAGATACATCATGTTTGCCTAACCTCAAATCAGTCGCGAATGACATCTTCCTCCAGGTCTCTGAAGCTCCCGCGAAAGAGTTTTGTCTACCCGTTATTCGGCAGGTTGTAGATCTTTCTTTTCGGGGAAATCAAGATCGGCAATCGTGGCTCCTGTTGAACTGACTACGTCAGCTGTAGTTTTTCCCTGAAACTCAAATACCATCACATAGGTTGGGTAGCGGTCACTGAAATAGTCATCCAGGGCAAACGCTACCGGGT
>JARGOZ010000233.1 GCA_029213025.1 Verrucomicrobiales bacterium | reverse complement strand
CATGGGAGCGTTAACCGAACTGAGCGAACTGGCTGAGCAACTGCACGGAGACGCTGTCGAAAGGGGGGATCAGTATAGTGTCACCAATCTGCAGGCCTATGTGATTCCGATATTATTGACCTACCGGGATGATCCGGAGCGTGCCCTGAAAGAAAGGAAAGATGCCATCGAAGCTTGGTCGAAAGAGGGCTTCTACGCGCAACATCTTTTCGGGATGGTTTCCTATTGCGAAACTCAACTCTATCTCGGCGCGCCGCAGATGGCGCTCGATTTTATGAAGCAGCAATGGCCTCAGTATAAAAAAGCGTTGTATCATCGGATCCAGTATCCCCATAACGTGTTACTTAGCCTGCGGGGGCGGGCCTCGCTAATGGCGTGGAAAAAAGACGGCGATCCCCGGCACCTCAAAAGGATACTAAAGGTCTGCCAGGAATTAGATCACTCTGACACTGTATATGGCAAAGCTTTCAGCCACTCGATCCGCGCCGGGCTTGAAATAGCGCTGGGCAATGAAGTTGAATCCGACGACCTGTTGCGCAGTGCCGTGGCCCTCTATGATCAGGCAAATATGGCATTGCACGTTGCGGCAACAAGACAGGTCCTCGCGAACCTTGACAACACTCAGGATTCCAATCAACTATGGGAAGACGCCGCCAAATACTGGGACAGGGAATCGATCCCGAATCCCGGTAAACTCGGAAACTCTCTCATTCCTTTACCGAATTCGTAAAATGCTATGAATGAATTTCAACAACTCGAGGTCACTGAACTCCCCGGTCATAAGCGCGATATCATCATCGTTGGAGCGGGTCCGGCAGGGGGAACCGCAGCCGCCCACCTCGCCTCGAAGGGGCATCAGGTTCTTTTTCTCGACCGAAGTTGGTTTCCGAGAGACAAAGCCTGCGGTGATATCTTACTGGGCGATGCAATTCGAGCCATTGATCGGCTGGGCCTGTCTGAAAAAGTCAGGCAAAACGGTTTTCCCCAAACCAGTATCACGATTTCGAGCCCGGCGGGAATTGAATGTGAGGTAAATCCCCGGGAATGTTTTTCCATTCGCCGAAGCACGCTCGATGGTTTGATCGCCCGTGAGGCAGTGCGTCGGGGGGCCGAATTTGCCAGGGCAAAAGTGCAGAACCTTCGGGTTCGTGATGATGGATTGGTGGAATGTCACTGTGACGGCCTTGCCCTCCCCTTAGTGGCACGAACCGTGGTGATCGCTACAGGAGCGAACCGCGATTTACTTTTCCGGCTGGGACTCGCCGCCAGGTCCCCCGTTGATGGCGTGGCCCTGCGTTACTATGTTAAATCTGAAATCGAAACTCAATCTCTGATTTTCAGCTACGACCCTGAGACGGTACCCGGGTATCGATGGTTGTTCCCAATGGGAAACGGCGAATACAACATAGGTTGCGGAATCGTAACCAGGGATTTTAGAAAGGCAAATTTACGCAAAATTCTTGACGATTTCGTGACGTCGTATCCGGCGGCCAAAGATGTCATCGATGCAAAGATTGAAACGGCGCCACCGGTTGGTGCCGGAATTCGTTGCAGCTTTAAGGGAGTCACCGGGAACCCCCGAATCCCCGCCCTCGCTATTGGCGATACAGCGGGAGCCACCCTTCCACTCACCGGAGAAGGGATTGGTAAAGCGATGGAAACCGGAGAGGACGCTGCCGAGGTGATTCATGAAGCTATTACCGCCGATCAGCTCGATCTCCTTTGCCGGTTTCCCGACAGAATGCATTCGAAGTATCGCAAGCTCTATCGCCAATACGAATGGTCACAACGCTGGCTGTCAGACCGGCGCTTGAACAACTTAATTGCCGGCAGGATGAGCAAGAGCCCGTGGTTGCGGGATGCCGTCGCCCAGATTGCAGACCAGAGCGTAAATCCGGCTTCGATTTTTTCGTTGCAGGGTATCTTCCGGTCGATTTCCTCCTAACCTCACTTCCCTAAGATATGAAATCAAAAGCAGGGAATACTATCCCGATCGCCACCACGATAACTGAACCGGGCTCTACTATCGACCGGGTTCATCACTATTACGAAGAGACTCTCCCCGACTATTTTAAATACCTCTCGCTGGAATATCATTCCGGTATGCACTACGGCTTTTTTGAGAACGACACCTGTGATCGCAAACAAGCCGTTTTGAAAATGAATGAGACGCTGGCCGATGCCGGGGCGATAAAGGAAGGAGATAACATCCTCGATGCAGGTTGCGGTATCGGCGGTTCCTCAATATGGTTGGCGGAGAACCGAAATACCACGGGGACCGGAGTGACCATACAACAGGCCCAATGTGATCATGCGAATGCCGATGCAGCGAACCGGGGGCTCGGTAACCGTCTTAATTTTATCGTCGCCGACTATTGTGATACCGGGCTCCCTGCTGAATCTTTCGACGTCGTCTGGGCAAACGAATCTCTCTGTCACACCGATAACAAGACAGGTTTCATCGCCGAAGCCTGGCGGCTGTTGAAACCCGGAGGTCGCCTCGTCATTGGCGATGGTTTTGTAAAAAACCTTCCCCGGAACAGATGGGAAAGATGTCTATGGAAATGGTGGATGGAAGGTTGGGTCATATTTCTTGACCCTCTCGATCAATTTATCATGGAAACTACCACAGCCGGATTCAGATCGATTAAAACACGGGATATCAGCATGAATATCGCTCCGTATGCCAAGTACCTTTTCCGCGCAGCTCTCGGTATAGTCCCTCTCGCTATTTTGTTGTCACCATTTGGAGTGTACAGTCCAACCCGAATCAAAAATGGTATAGGCACGCTGGCGCACCTTCCTGCCCTCAGGAAAGAACTCTGGCACTATGTGATTTATACCGCTCAAAAACCAGCGGACACAACAAACCATTAACCGGCTGACGAAATAGATTTTTCAAAAGAAACTTCAACCTGAAGACGGCAATGAAAGCGTCGCCCCAAGTGTATACTGGCACTCTGTTTTGCTCTACCGGCTATATTGGAAAGCATTGTCCCAGTGGTAGTCCATAATTTCCTTTGCCTCATCAAGGGATGGTATAGACAGTGCGCCGTCCGGTGCTTCGCAGAGAAGATATCTCTTTTCGCCTTCATTGGTGACGCCTGCAAATTTCTTCAGTTTATTGACCGGTCCATCTATATCGAAATCGATCACGGTTGCGAATGATTCTTTCATCCAGTTCTGTATTTTTTCGTCGAGCTGTTGGCGGTTCAATGCCGGGCCTTTGTGGGTGAGTAGATGGTAGTATACAAGTATGGCTTCTTTGCTGTCTTCATCCTCGCCATCGTCAATGATTCGATTTAATACCGCTTTGTTCATGGCGATATTCCGAAAGAACAGATGCTCGGACACTTCTTTCAGAAAACCAATTCGCTTGTTTTTCACCGAAGTGTATTGCTTGAATCCCAAACCGCCGAAAGCGGCAAGTATACCGAGGAAAGCAACCGCCGCCTTCATCGCCATTTCTTTATTGGATGCGTCGACTCCGAACATTTCTTTTCCGAAAAACACCCAGGCAATCACGCCGGCAACCAGCACAATTTTCACGCCCAGTTTCACAGCCGTCCCGATAGCGGCAACGAGAGCCGGAATCCCCAGCAGTATCCGGTCTTTCCGGTTCATGCTGACCCTCACATTGGGGAACAGGATCTCAAGATCGGCTTTGGGGACGTCTTTGTACTGGTAGATATAGATCTTCCCCGGTTGATAGGGCAGTTTCGCTTTTTGGCGGCGGATCAACTGCTCCTCGCTTAAATCCTCGTCCTTCTTAAACTCCATCAGCAGGAGCACACGCCGCCAGATCTCGACTTGCTGCTCGGTTTCCTTGAATTTCCAGTCCCTCGACACATGCGGCTGAAATCCGGAGCCTCTCACGTAGCATTCTACCTGGGCAAACTCTTCGAGATCAACATCGGTTTTAAATTTGATCAGACTCATGGCGACGAACGACTCTTCCAGCTCTTCGTCAGTCAGTTTCCGGTAGTTCGCATTGACCGCCATGTTCCGGAATGTGTTCACGACCCTCTCGCCGGCTTCTGCCAGGTTCTCGAGACTGCAGGGGCGGACCTTCATTTCGGAATCGGGATTAAAATAGGCGTAATCTTTGTCCAGAGTATCGAGTTCCTGATGAGACAGAAAGTTGCCCATCGCGGAAAAGAACGAAGTAAACTCTCTAAAATCCTGCTGCTCTTCGTCCGGAAGCGTGCCTTCTTCGAGACACATTTCGACCAGGTCGTCTAAAAGGTACGGGATAAATGAATCAGGTTCGGTATCGGGATTATTCATAATACGGTCTGGTTGGTTACTCGCGACAAGATGCAGAGTCATTCAGCCTTGTCTAAATGATTCGGAATAACTCTCAATCATTCCCGCCACAGCTTGATAACGATCAAAACCGGTCAGCAGCGGTTTTTTCCGGGTTTCGAAAGAGAGCAGGGAAATTCCAATGCCTTTCTGCTTATCAATCGTATGTTAGCAGCTATGTCCTCATTCAAGGGTTTTGACCTGATTCCATCGATCCAGTCCTCTTTACAAAAAGAGGGATTTGATTCGCCTACGCAAATTCAGCAACGGGCCCTGCCGGTGCTGCTACAGGGGAACTCGGTGGTCGGGGTGGCGGAAACCGGCAGCGGCAAGACGCTGGCTTATGCTTTGCCTGTTTTGCAAAAACTAAAACAACTGGAGGAATCGGGCGATGCGGTTTCAACGGCCGGTCAGCCGCGAGCGGTGATCCTGGTTCCTTCCAGTGATCTGGGAGAACAGGTCGCCAGGGTATTTAAAGATTTTACTCACGAGACCCGGCTCAGGGTTCGGTCGGCACTTGGCGGCACAGCCATGGCCATCGCCCGACGCAATGTGGGCGGTCCGTTTGAGGTTTTACTGGCTACGCCTGGACGGATTGAGCAGTTGCTGGAGTTGAAGTTACTGAGCCTGACGGATGTTCGCTTCCTTGTTTTCGATGAAGCGGATCAAATTCTCGATGCGGGTTTTCTGCCCGCTATCAAGCGCATTTTGCGGTCCTGCCCGGGCGAACCGCAGCTGGCTCTGTTCACTGCGACAGCCTCGGACGGAGTGCTCGCCTTAATTCAGGAAATGTTCACTGACGCCGAGATGATTGAGACCCCGGGCCGTCATCGGCTCGTCTCATCTCTGATCACCAAAAACCTCAATGTACCGAACGGAAAAAGATTCCCGCTGCTGGAGGAGGTTCTCGGAGACGAAGTCGAGGGCGGCACCCTCATTTTCGCCAACACCCGGGAGCAATGCGATGCACTGGCTGAACAATTGGAGGACAGCGGCTACCCCTGCGCGATCTATCGCGGCGATATGGACAAAAAGGAAAGGCGCAGCAATCTGAAAAGCTTCAGAGACGGCACTCTGGAAATCCTGATTTCGACCGATCTCGCATCGCGGGGCCTGGATGTGGAAAATATAGATCGGGTAATCAACTACCACCTGCCGAGGGAAATGAAAAACTACCTCCACCGCGCCGGACGAACAGCCCGCGCGGGTCGCAAAGGAACGGTGATAAATTTTGTCACCGACCGGGACTTAAACCTGATCAAGCGGCTCGAGTCAATCAGGACGAATTCGTGATCAACACGGGTCACACACGCTTCCGGAAAACCGTTCCGAAAATCACCAGAATAATCATCGCGCCAACTACGGCAGAAACGACACTCCACGGCGAGAAACTCCCGGTATCAACGGAAATCAGACCGGTTTTATCAGCGATAAAGCCGCCCAGCAACGCTCCGAGAATGCCTAGAATCGTAGTGAGAATGATCCCGCCTCCCTGGCGCCCCGGCATGAGAAACTTTGCGATCAAACCGGCTACAAATCCCAGAAGCACCCATATGATAATCGATATCGGATCAGACATGGTGATAACCTTATCAAGAGCTTCCGCAAACGCAATAGTTTAACCCGCCATTAGAGCTTCGATCTCATCCGCCTCAATTGGTATGTGAGCCATCAGGTCAACGTTGCCGGATTTTTTAACGACAATATCGTTTTCGAGCCGGATGCCGAATCCTTCATCCGGCAGGTAAATCC
This sequence comes from Verrucomicrobiales bacterium, assembly GCA_029213025.1. Taxonomy (GTDB): domain Bacteria; phylum Verrucomicrobiota; class Verrucomicrobiia; order Verrucomicrobiales; family DEV007; genus Arctic95D-9. Next base: position 4,983 of record JARGOZ010000233.1, on the reverse strand, counting down.
CCGGCTCTACGGTGACCACCATATTTTCGACAAATTCGGGTTCCGCAGGTGCAACGTCGTGAACATCGAGCCCGAGGCTGTGGGATGTGCCGTGCATGAAATATTTCCGGTATGCCCTTTTTTCCTCTTTCAAATCCTCTCCCTGAGCGCGTTCCTCCTCCACCTTTTCGCGCGCCAAAAGGCCCAGCCCGATGAGTTCCTCTTCCATGGCCCGCGCCACTTCGAGATTAAACTGTTTGCGGATATTTTTGCCGGGCACGATCAATTCATCTATACAGAGCCGGAAAACCCGGAGCACCGCGTTGTAGACATCTCTCTGACGGTCGGTAAATTTTCCGTTCACAGGTATCGTCCGGGTCAGATCCGAATTGTAGTTGGCATACTCCGCCGCCACATCCATCAGCAAAAGATCACCGTCTTTGCAGGGTTGATCGTTTTGCAGATAATGAAGCACACAGGCATTCTCCCCGCTGGCTATAATCGGCTCGTAGGAAAAGCCCCTCGATCCGTGGCGCTTGAATTCGTGGATGAGTTCGGCCTCAATTTCATATTCCTTCACACCGGGTTTTACAAAACCGAGGACCCGGCGAAATCCGAGCCCCGTGATCTGACAGGCCCGTTCGATCAGCGAAATCTCAAGAGGTGACTTCGCCACTCTGGCTCTGTGCAAGTGGGGAGCCAGCCTCTCGTAACGGTGGTTGGGATACAAATTCTGAATCTTCTGCCGAAACAGATCATCCGGAGTGATGCCGATGGGACTTCCTGACCGCGCGTGTTCATTGTAATTGAGAAAAATCCGGTCGAAAGTCTGAGCCAGCGAACGGATATACTCATCAACCTGGTCATTCCATTCCACGGTTTCAATTCCTGAGACATCTTTAGCCTGCTCTTTGTTAAGCTTTTGGCCTTCCCAGATTTTGATTAGATCAGATGTTTCCCTGACAAACAAAACTTCGCGCTTCGCAGGGTCATTATGACCTGGACACAGCACCAGAACCGTGTCTTCCTGATCAACCCCGGTGAGGTAAAAAAGATCACTGTTTTGAACAAAATTGAGATGCCCGTCGGCGCTCAGCCAGGGCAGATCGGCGGAGTGAACCACCGCAAATCCGTTCTCAGGCAGGGCCTGGTGAATTCGATCTCTATTTTCACTGAACAGTTTATTAGGAATCATTGAATACTTCATGGGAAAAAAACCAACACGATGGCGAAACCGCATTATATTCGCCCGAATTTTCCATTCAGCAATCAATGGCCGAGTCCAAAAGTCAAACTATCGTCGTAGCTGATCCCGATCCTGATTTTCTGGATTGGATCAGCGGACATCTTGGTGCCAGAACTGTAAAAGTTATCGGAACAAATACAGCTGATAAAGCTGAAAAAATCTTTCTTGAGAAAGAAGCTGATCTCCTGATTGCTGAAATAAAGCTCCTACCTTTTGACGGAGTGGCCTTATTGAAAAAGATCAGAATGAGAGTTCCCAACGCGATGGTGATTCTCAACGGAACAATTTTCTCCACCAATTCCGTAATCGAAGCCACCAGAATGGGAGCTTTTGATGTCCTGCGGCGGGAGTCTCTTCACTTCGAATTGAAAAGCGCCGTGGAGCGGGCGCTGCAAACCGCTGAAGAGATGAGGAATCTTAAGGAAACGGATTCCGAGCCGACCCAGCAGGAACCGTCCGGCGATATCATTATCGGTCAATCTCCTGCCATGCAGGATGTCTACAAACTGATCGGTCGTGTTGCCACGGCTGATGCCCCGGTCTTGATCACCGGTGAAAGCGGCGTCGGAAAAGAGGTCGTTTCCAATGCCATCCACCAGTATTCCCGCCGTTCAAAAGGTGAATACGTGGCGATCAACTGTGCGGCGATTCCCAGCAATCTTCTGGAAAGTGAATTGTTCGGCCACGAAAAAGGCGCCTTCACCGGTGCAGTAGCCCAGCGGGTCGGTCGCTTCGAGCAATGTGATTCCGGGACTTTGTTTCTCGACGAGATCGGCGATATGCCGCTCGAAATTCAAAGCAAACTGCTTCGGGTTCTCCAAACCGGCGAGTTCTCGCGGGTAGGCGGAAATCAGAATCTGCAAAGCGATGTCCGCATTCTGGCAGCGACAAACAAAAGGCTCGAAGAGGAAGTCGAAAACGGAAAATTTCGCGAAGATCTGTTCTATCGTCTCAACGTGGTCCGCATCCACATCCCGCCTTTGAGAAGACGGGTCGAAGACATCCGGCTTCTGGCGGAATACTTCCTTCACAGACAAGTGTCGAAAGGAAAATCCCGTCAACTTTCCCTCTCCGCTGAAGCCATTTCAGTGATGGAAGAATACTCGTGGCCGGGCAATGTCCGGGAACTGGAAAACCTGATTCAGAGAGCCTGTGTGCTCGCCACCGGGAACGTACTTCTGCCTCAGGATCTGTCACTCGACACGGAACGAAAAACGAAGAAAACGAAACCCATCAGTCTTCGAAAAGCGGCCAACACCATTTTCAATGCCGCTCTGGATGAAGAGAGAAAAGGTCTCGAAATCGCAACGACAGAACTGGTCAAAGTCGCCCGCGAAAACGGCTACGATGACAAAAGTATCGCCTCAATCCTCGGCATCTCTCTCGCCAAAGTCACCGCAGTGAAAGTCAGCTAGCTAGCAGCTCCGCCGGGCGATCCGTGGACGACCTGTACATCATCGAAAATTCTCAGTAAAATGTCGTCGGGAGAATGCCCGTGAGCTTCGGCCTGAAAATTCCGACTGATTCGATGCCGCAATACGGGGCGCGCCATTTCGAGGACATCCTCTGTCGCGACATGATGCCTCCCCTTCAGCAAAGCTCTCGCCTTTGATGCCAGCAGCAGATTGATACTCGCCCGCGGTCCGGCCCCCCAGGAAAGCATCTCTTCCGCAGCGGGCGCCGCTTCGGGTGAACCCGGTCGCGTCGCCCGGACCAGCCGGGCGGTAAACTCGTAGATCGGCCATGCTACCACCACATCCCGCACCAGTTTCCGGGCTTCACGAATCATATTCGCACCCAGTAGCGATTCCGGTTGGTAGTGATAGGCCGTAGTGGTGCGCCTCATCACTTCCAACTCCTCTTCCATATCGGGATAATCGAGAATTACCTTCATCATAAACCGGTCGAGCTGAGCTTCCGGCATGGGATAAGTGCCTTCCTGTTCGATCGGGTTCTGGGTCGCCAGAACGAGAAACGGATCGGGAAGCTTGTAGGTATTGCCCCCTGAAGTGAGTTGGCGTTCCTCCATCGCTTCGAGCAGAGCACTCTGTGTTTTCGGTGGAGTACGGTTGATTTCGTCGGCCAATATCACATTCCCGAAAAGCGGCCCCTCAATAAACCGGAAGCTGCGTTTGCCTGTTGTGGAATCTTCCTCCAACACATCGGACCCGGTGATATCCCCCGGCATCAAATCCGGTGTAAATTGAATCCGCCGGAAGCTTAGTTCCGTCATTTCAGCCAGAGTGGAAATCATCCGGGTTTTAGCGAGGCCGGGAACCCCTTCCAAAATCGCATGCCCGCCGCAGATTAACGTGATAAAAATCTGCTCAATCGGCTTGTTCAGTCCAACAATGACATTTCCGAACTGATCGAGAAACATCATGTAAGCGTTATGAAGCTTTCCTGCAGCGGCAACCCGGTCTTTTTCCTGACTGGCAGGTTCTTCAATTGGTAACGGAATCGATTCCATGAGCGGAGCCTAACACACACGCCCGAATTCTGACAAGCTCCGGTCCTTATGTTGGACTACAATTTCCTCGAAAACCTCGCTCAGGCAATTTTCGGAAATCCTGACGTCGCCCTTAGAATGAAGACTCGTCGAACACCCCGGAAAGACTGTTCGCAGCACCCGGAGTAAACACGGGGGCGGGGTGATCAGGAAGACGGCTGTTTTCCGGAACCAGAACGACTTCGAAGTCCGAACAGTCTTTGGCGCTGTATCCTGTTCCCTGCCACTGAAAACTGCTGCCGTCGCGAACTTTGGTCAGCTCAATGTAAACATCCTTGCAGAGCAGGGTCAGTTTCCCGGAGGAATAATTTTTCCCGACTACCGGATCTCCGCCCATGGAACCGGTGATCTGACCGAGGCCGCGGATGTTTTTCCAGTTCAGAGTAACCACGCCCTGATTTCCCTTCGCATGCAGTGTATAATGCTTGGTTGTCACCGCTGAATCATTGAACATGGAAAACAGCGTTCCAATTAGAGCGATAGCAGACAGTGAGAGCAGTTTCATGGTTATAAAGTGTTCGGTTTTTTGTAATCAGGATGCTCGTTTTACGAACCGCTCTTCCCGCTTATGCAAAAAAATCACCTTTTCGCCGATTTTTTTCTAATAAACCCGATTCCCACTTCATAGCGGGCCTTTGCCTTTTTGTAGAAAAGCGAGCAGATCCAACACCGACTCCCGGTCGAGGACATTGATCAAACCAGGCGGCATCAGCGAAATATTCGGCCCGGCCGGATTCCGGTATTTGTCGCCAATCACCCGCGAAGGATGAATCATCGATTCCAGCATGTCGGCCACACCAAAACGCGAGCCGATGCCGCTGAGATCCGGTCCGAGGTGGCTGGCGGGCTGCGCATCCACCCCGTCGCACCGGTGACAGGTCGCGCATTGCGCCTTGATATAGGCAGATTTCCCGTTGGCGAGGTCGCGGTCCTCCAGCGGATGCTCGATAGCTTCGTCAAAATCCGCCATTCGCCACTGGCTGACAAACTGCGGCGGATCGCCATCAGCCGGTTGCGGGACCGGCTTTTGCACCGGCTCCAACCACTCGGCCAGTTCAATTTTTTGCTCTTCGGTGAGCCTTTGTTGCGCTTCCTTCTGCAATTTGGTAACGGTTCGCTCAAACCATCGTCCCCCGGCAAAGCTTTCCATTCGCCGCAGCCCTTTAAGATAGCGCCGGTGCAAATTCAGTTCCGTGTCTTTATCGAACAGATACCGGGAAAAAGACAGATACTGCGACAAGTCCTCAGT
>JARGOZ010000232.1 GCA_029213025.1 Verrucomicrobiales bacterium | reverse complement strand
ACCGGGTCATCAAAGAACTGATGGATGCCAAACAGGCCGGGCAACCGAACCCGCATCCCGACCGGATTCTGAAGAACGTAAATGAATTCCCCCAACTTACCCGCGGAGACTACGAAGGGCACGCTGCCTGGAACGACTGGCCCTGGAAGCTGCACCGGATCGAAAAAGGAGACGAAGTAGTATTCGAACTATACCGCCTCGATACAGATCCGATGGAGACCAAAGATCTCGCTGCCGGTGCAAGCGGGCGGGTGGAGAAAATGAAAGCCGCACTCGAACAATGGCAGTCTTCCGTGTATGACAGCTGGGAGGGTAAGGACTATTTGCAGCAGTAGATAGAGGCTTGCGTTCTGGTTTCTCAAGTCGCAGCGTTACAACCGGCGGCTGTACAACCCGGGGTCAATCAGGTAGTCATCGCCGGGGATGGGTTCGCCTCTTTTATCGATAATAAAAAATTCCCCGCCGGAGCGTTTTGATATTTCGGAGAATTGTTCTGCGCCGAATCCTGTCTGCATCGCGAGACAGTTGATCTTCGGTTTGCCCTTGAGGTGATTGTTCTCGATGATTTTATCAATGTCCAGAAGGAGGTCCTGGCCATCGGACATGAAAAAGATCACATCGGGTGGCGGCTTCATCATATGCCCCATCCGCAGCGCGTTATCCCAGTCTGTGCCGGGGAGGGTGTCCGACTGGCGGACATAGCGGATCGAGGTTTCCAGTTGCTTCTTCTCCGGTTTCAGCCAGTCCGGAGTGTGAAAGTTTTCCGGATTCTCCAGCTGGAAACCGGTATCCGTTGTGACGAATGTGTATGGGCCTTGCGGGGACTCATAAGTATAGAAATCTTCCTTTGGCGGGCGCCAGCCTTTATCCACAAAATGAGCTCCGGCACCAAAAAGAATCACATGATAGTTGGCGCTGCCCAGTTGCGACAGGGCTTTCCTCAGTTCTTTGTCCCGAAGTCTGATCTGGTCTCTGGTCATTGACCCGGATGCATCCAGAATAAATAGAAACCGTTTGCCTACTGATTTTGAACCGAAGAACATGACGCTGGCTTCGCCTCCGCGTCCGCCGAAGTTCATGCTGTTGCCGAACGTAAGACCGGTCATCGAAACACCGAAATCTTTGGCGGGAGTATCGAATGAAATCACGCTTACGGCAGCGGCGTTTACGGAGGTAACCAGATTCATAGCCATGGATGAAGCCCGTGCCGGTCGGTCTTTTTGAGTCTGTTTTTTGATTTTAGGTTGCACCCACGTGGAGGCCTCTTCGGCCGGTATCAAGCTTGCCACAATTTGGGGCGGTGACGGTTTGGGAACCGGATTGTCTATCAACAGTAACAGGAGGCACATGATCGCAAGTACGATACAGGCGGTTCCCAGCGAAATGATTGAGTCATTGGTATTCCATTTCCTGCGGTTTGCCGCGAGTTTTTCCTTACGGCTGGCTATAGATTCGCGCAAAGATATGGATTGGCCGACGTGCGACGGAAGAGGGGGAGTCGTTGGCGGGAAAGTATAGGGATTTACTAAACTGGAGTCCAGTTGCTGAGCTGTGGTATATGCCTGGTATGCCTCTTCGCGGTTTTCCGTGAGTACCAAAAGATTACCTTTTTCAAACCAGGCGCTGGCGAGTTTGGGGAACCGGCCGATTGCTTCTTCAGCGATTTCCAGCCCGCGTACGGGATTCACCATTCCATGAGCCTTCACTGCATAGATGAGAAACTGTCGGTCATAGGGCAGTCCGTCCTCAACCTCAAGGGCCTGAGCGGCTTCTGCCACGCGTTGCTCTTTCAGCAATTCCTCCACCAGAAGCATCCGGATAAACCAGTTACCGGGAGCCGTTTGTAAAATGTTCCTGAGCGTTTCGGTGGTGGTGCTCATGGATAGATTGTAATTACATTGTGATCACACGCAAGCAGGATTTCTACCGGGCTGAAGTGAGGGCTTTTTATCGCGATCGTCCCCGAACGACTGATTTATTGTCCTGATCGTAAGTGCATAAGTCTGAAATCAGGGCAAATTGGCAGCCTGCACTTTGGTATGAAACCTTTCTCTCTCAATTCCGAGTCAATCGCCCGACCACAGGTTATTGAGATCGATGAACACAAAAAACATCGTATCATTTTGATCGACGATTTTTTTTCGGATCCTGATCAGGTTCGCGAAGCTGCCCTCGACCCGAATCGATCATGGATCACGCCAACCAGTGCTTATCCCGGACTGCTGAGCGCGCCGGACTCCGGACAGATCGGTGAGCTCGCTGCGTTTTTCCAAAAGTTGCTGAACCGGCAGCTTCGGCAATCCGATATGGTCATGTTCTCAATGGTCACCAAAATGGAGGACGAGCTTTCCCCACCTCAGCGGCGCCCGCATTTTGATGGCTCATGTTTCGGGGGGCTTGTATATCTCAATCCTCCGGAACAATGCCGGGGCGGCACGGGTTTTTTTCGCCATCGCGCCACCGGGCTGGCCCGATATCCCGATAAAATCTCTGATGTCCCCACCGGGCTGATCGGTGCGCCGGGGCTGAAGTCTCTGGAGGAACTGCAATCTCTGCTTATGTCGCCGTCTCAGGCCGATGCTCCGGGGTATATAGCAGAATCAAATTCGGAATGGGAGCGCTTCTGTTTTGTCGAAATGAAATTCAATCGGTTCATCATCTACGATGGTCAGATCTTTCATTCCGCCGTCATTCACAACGAGGACTTTGGCAGCCGTCCCGGCGAACGGAGATTGACGCTGAATTTCTTTGCCGACCGGGACTGAAAAATCCGCGGGAAAATGATCGTTCACGGGAAGCGTTGCCATACCGTCACATCCTTTCTTTTCGCCGGGTTGGGCTCCTGACCTTCGGGTACGAGAATGATCCCTCCGGACGATAGATATACATCCAACTTTGCCATGGCTGCCACCTTCGCAATCAGATCGCCTAAATTGATAGTTGTTTCCCGGATTTTTATTCCGGTCATCTCCCATCGTGGATCATCATGGGCCATGCTAAGTGGTCGGTAAGGACTTAGTTCACGATTGTAGTCGGCCGTTCCTTTTACTCTTCTCCAATCCCAGACTTCGAAATGAATACCCTTCTCGAACGGCTCAGTTTCATAAAAGTCCGACTCGATTGTTTTTGCCTGAATAATAGCCAATACGAGACTCAAAGGCAGGTCATCCCCGGTTTCAAAGGAGGCAAAGGTAATCTGATTCAGTTTGGATAAAGTTGTTTCGCGCGAGAAGTCGCGCACAAAATCGGCAGGCGTTGTACGTTTCGGTGGCGAAGGTGGTATTGGTTCACTACTGCCAGCCCGGAACGGATCTTCATTCCCGGATGGTTTATCAGCGGGTTGGTTTTCTGAAAATCCATCGGCCCCGGGGGAATCGTCTTCGACTCGATCTTTGCAGGCAGTGGCTACGAAAACGACGATGAGCAGCGGAATAGTCAGTTTGATCATATTTCTCCACATATGTAGAACACCATAGATAATCAGTTCAGCTTTCCGGCTTATCATTTCGCTATTTTAGATGGGGAACGGGAAGGGCGTCTGCCATAATTCCGTTTTTTTTCTGAGGGAGTAAAGTTGAAAACGCAACAGATCCTGCCATTATGGTTCATGAATTCGAATCGCCTGTCGTAGGGATGCACCATGGTCAGTTTCAAAGTCAGGTTTCTGATGGTAAGTCGGTTATGCCCGTTCCTGTTGATTGGTATGATCGGGATCGGCTCGTGTTTCGGCGAACAGGAAGGTACACAGAAAGCGGGTGAATTGCCGCTGCCTTGCCTGACTGAATATGATCTTGAAACCGAAGATGGAAAAAGGGGTAGAGGGAGCGACTTCTCTTCGGGAGGAACTGAATCGTGCGTGAAGAGCTGAGTAACCCCATCTTCTCCTGCCCAAAATTAATCATCTCAATATTCTCAATCAACTCGGCTTTAGTTTATAAGTAGATTTCCAATTCGCGATGATTTAGCCAGGTATCAGGGGAACATCTTCAATTTTCAAAACAGATGATCCAATTTTCCGCAAAAATTCGCATGAGCTAATATGATGGATCATCCAATGAATCCGACACCACAGGATCGCGCCGCCGCGATTTTTGCAGACATCCTCGAATTGCCGCCTTCGGAACGGGACGCCCACCTCGTCAAGGCTTGTGAAAACGATCCCGCCCTGTTTGAAGAGATTCGGGCTCTGATTGCCGCTCATGAGGAAGCTCCGACTCAATTTCTACTTACCCCCGCCCCTGAAAACATGGCCGGAAACGACTTCGACCTGGTCCCGACCATCGATGCGAAAGATACGGGGCGTCCCTCTGGTAAACCGGCAACTCCTCTGCAGGTCACGACGACACGAACTCCGAGCCTCACCGAGAAAGAAGGCGACGTAATCGGTCCCTATAAACTGCTTCAGCAAATCGGGGAGGGCGGCTTCGGGACCGTGTGGATGGCGGAGCAAAGTGTGCCGATTTCGAGGAAGGTCGCTCTGAAGGTCATCAAGGCCGGTATGGATACCAAGGAGGTGCTGGCCCGCTTCGAGGCGGAAAGGCAGGCGTTGGCGATGATGGACCATCAGCATATCGCGAAGGTGCTCGATGCCGGAGCGACGACGACCGGGCGCCCCTGGTTCGCGATGGAGTTGGTGAAGGGCATTCCTGTCACGGAGTTCTGTGACGAGCACGGGTTAGGGACAAAGAAGAGGTTGGAGCTGTTCGGAGATGTCTGCGGAGCGGTCAACCACGCGCACCAAAAGGGAATCATCCACCGCGACCTCAAGCCGTCCAACGTGATGGTGACCCTGCACGGGGACAAGGCGGTGGTGAAGGTGATCGACTTTGGAATCGCAAAGGCGACGCAAGGCCGCCTGACGGATAAAACGCTATTCACACGCTACGAGCAATTCATCGGGACGCCGGTCTACATGAGCCCGGAGCAGGCCAGTTTGAGCGGGCTGGACATCGATACCCGCAGTGATATCTACGCTCTGGGCGTGCTCCTTTACGAACTGCTCGTCGGCAAGCCACCCTTCGACGGCAAGACACTGATCTCTGCCGGTTACGATGAGATGCGGCGCATTATCAGAGAAGAAGAGCCGCTAAAGCCGTCATCGAGACTAAGTTCGGTTTTTGGGGAGGAGCGTTCCCGGTTGGCGAAGGCTCGGAAAGCCGACGAGTCAAAACTCAACCGTCTCGTCGAGCCGGATCTCGACTGGATTGTAATGAAGGCGATCGAGAAGGACCGCTCACGGCGTTACGAGACGGCCAATGCCTTCGCCAGGGACATTGGGCACTTTCTGGCGGATGAGCCGGTAAGCGCTTCGCCGCCGGGCGCGGGATACAAATTTCGGAAGTTCGCGCGGCGCAATAAAGCGGCTCTGCGGGTGGCTGCCGCCATCGTTCTGTTGCTGGTGGTGGCTACGGCGGTGAGCAGTTGGCAGGCGGTGCGGGCGACTCTCGCCGAGAGAAAAACCGCCGAGATCCTCAAGGAAGTGGCCGCGGAACGCGATGCCAAGGAAGAAGCTCTCAAGGAGGCCGAAGCAGTCACCACTTTTTTAACCGGGATTTTTCGAAGTCCGGATCCGGCGCGCGACGGGCGGACTGTCACAGTGGCGGAGACTCTTGACCATGCGACGAAGAAGTTGGAGACCGAATTGGTCGACCAGCCGTGGCGGCGAGCCAAGCTGCAGGCCTCGCTGAGCGGTACCTATTATGCCCTCGGCCTCTATCCCCGGGCGATCTCTCTTCAGGAGCAAGTGTTGGACTACTACCTTTCTGCTTTTGGTCCGGAGCACCTTGATACGCTCACGGCAAAGAGAAATCTGGCGGTTTTCTATAATGGCATGGGTCGCCACGACGAAGCGCTCAAACTGCGGGAGGAAGTTCTCCAAATTCGTCGCAAGAAGCTTGGTGCGGAGCACCCTGATACGCTTTCTGCAATAGCCCACCTCGCTGTTTCCTATAAAAGCGCGGGACGAATCGGAGAAGCGGTAAAACTTCAGGAGAGGGTTCTGGAACTTACCCGCAAGGCGCTTGGCAGAGAGCATCCCGATAGCATCGATGCGTTAGCCAATTTGGCGGCTTACTACTACGTTAGCGGCCGTTCTGATGATGCTCTCGATATGCGCGAGGAGGTCCTGTCGCTTTGCCGGAAGGTGAAAGGTCCGGAGCACCCCGGAACGCTCACGGCGATGAACAACCTGGCGGCTTACTACAGTGTCGAAGGCCGCCTCGACGAAGCGCTCAATTTGGAAGAGGAGACATTGGTTTTGAGGCGCAAGGTGCTCGGCGCGGAACACCCCGACACGATCCATGCATTGCATAATCTGGCGACTTACTTCCACGAGGTCGGCCGTGTCGATGATGCGATCGAAACGGGAACGCAAGTGTTGGCTCTAAACCGCAAGATGCTTGGTCCTGATCACCCCGACACTCTCTCGACGACGATTTCGTTAGCGTTTAAATCATTTTACTCCAACAGAACCCGGCCTGAACTCAGAGAGGACGCCATCAAAATGTTAGAAGCTCTTCCCGATTCTCCGAGGGCCGTCAGCCAACTCGGTTTTTTTTACTACGACAGCAAACCCAGACAAACCGCGAAAGCCATCGCAGCCTGGTCGAAGACGGTGCGCGCTTCGCCGAAGAGCTATTACGTGCAAAGTCTCCTCGGCGAGCTTCTCTTCGAAGAGGAACGGTACGAGGAAGCCCTTGCCCCTTTAAAAGAAGCTCGTGCGGGACTGCCCGTAGGACATAAGCATTATTTGCTATGCCGGGAACGACTGCTCAAGACCCTGACAGCTTTGGGCAGGGAGGACGAAGCGCAGGAAGTGGACCGGGAACTGAGCGAATTGCTGGCGCAGAGGGCGGCGGCCAAAGCTGAAGAGTTTTTGGGCGAGCGTGCCGGAAAGGCGACCATGACTCAACTGGTTGAATCCGGTATGCGGCTCGATAAGCAGCGTGATGGCATGTGGGCGGTGGACCTCAGCGGAGTCGAGGATTTAAGTGACCTCACAATATTCCAGGGAACACCGGTCGGCAGCCTGAATCTGAGCAATACCGCCGTCGTTGATCTAGCTCCCCTGCATGGTATGGCGCTCAGAAAGCTGAACCTCGGGGGCACCAAAGTGGCAGACCTCAGTCCCCTTAAAGGCTTGGGTCTGGAGGATCTGACCCTGAACGGGACCTCCATCAGTGACATTTCAGCACTGCGCGGACTTCCCCTCACCAGGCTGGAGCTCAATAGCACCCTGGTTACCGACCTGGAACCGCTGCGGGGGATGCCGCTCAAACATCTGGGCATTTCAATCGGGACCATTACCGATCTGCAGCCTTTGGAAGGGATGCCGCTGGAGTATCTCAATTTGATCAACACGCGGGTAAGTGACCTTTCGGCTCTCCGTGGCATGCCCTTGACCAGTTTGAGATTGATTGGCTGTCGACAACTGACCGACCTCTCGCCCCTTGCCAGGACGAGGGAACTTACGCTGCTCACTCTGCCTCCAAATCCGGAAGATATTGACTTCCTCCGGACCTATCCCGGGCTCGAACGTCTCAGTTTCTCCGCTGCTGCTCCCAAATCCTGGATTCCCGACCAGACCGTCGCGGAATTCTGGGAGGCCTACGACGCAGGGAAAACATCTTTTTCGAACGTAGACAATGAGTGACATCACCCGCCTTCTCGACGCCGTCCGGAACGACGATTCATCAGCCGAAGCTGAATTGCTTTCGCTGGTCTACGGTGAACTGCGGCAACTCGCCCGTGCGAAGATGGCCCGCGAAAAGCCCGGGCACACTCTGCAGGCCACCGCGCTGGTGCACGAGGCGTGGATGCGGCTCGGCGACCAGCGTTTCGAGAACCGCGCCCACTTCTTCGCCGCCGCGGCCGAAGCCATGCGCCGCATCCTGATCGAAAGTGCCCGGCGCAAACAGGCCGCGAAACACGGAGGCGGTGCCGAGCGCGTCGACGCCGACGAGTTCGAGATCGCCGCTCCGACCGAAAAGGACGACGAGATTCTCGCCGTCCACGAAGCCCTCGATTCCCTCGCCGGGCACGACATCCGCAAAGCCGAGCTGGTGAAGTTACGTTACTTCGTCGGGCTCACCATCGAAGAAGCCGCCGACGCGCTCGGCATCTCTCCCGCCACCGCCAAGCGCGACTGGACCTACGCCCGCGCCTGGCTGTTCCGGAAAATGGGCTGACCGGAGTGACGGCATGCAGGCGAATCACACGATCAGGGCCATTGAAGACCTAAACATTAAGAAATTTTTAAAGAGTTAGGAATGAGCATGCCTGACCCTTTACTCGACCAGCTGATTGCTGATAAATTTGGTTCGAAAAGCGTCTAACCGCAAAGCCTCTGTATAGAGGTTATGGACTGTCGTGTCTCGACTCAAGGGGAAATGGCCGGAAACCAATCAGAAGTCAGCCAATCTTGACTCCCCCCCCCCCAAAAAAAACCATAAGTATTTAACAATGAATGAGTCGGGAATCCATTTCCTCATGCTTCCTTCCCTGCACCCCATCCAAGCCGAAGGCCGAAGCGGCTTGATTTTTTCTCTTGAATAATAAAATTACTATCAGTAGCTGCCTAATTTTGTGTTTATGAAAAATTAGTCAGGCTATAGTCAGGCTAGTTGTAGAAGACCGAGCAAATAATCGGCTCAATCCCAATTAGGAAAAGGGCTGTATCTGAATCTGTTAACAATTCCGGTAACCATTTTAACCAGCTTTTGCCTAATATTTGTCGTTTTGTCTCGGAGAAAAGCGACTCCACCGATGCGTAAATGGGGAAAGGTCCCTTGCAATGCCGTTGAGATTGTTCCAAAATGTCACAACTTAGTGATATCTTATAACAAATCGGAACATGGAAGAAAAGCTCCTTAACTTAATTGAATCACGCGGATTGGTCAGGACGTGTGAGGTGGTAAAGGCGGGGATCCCGAGGGTGTACCTGTCTCGCTTAATAAAAAAGGGAAGGATCGTGCGGGTTTCCAGGGGGGTCTACGAATTGGCGTCACCTTTGGAGATTTCCGAACATCATTCGCTCGCTGAAGTCGCAAGCGTAATCCCAGGTGGAGTCATCTGTGTTTTATCCGCTTTGGCTTTTCACAATATTGGCACTCAAATTCCAGAATGCGTCTGGGTTGCCATTGCAAATAAACGAAGAAGCCCGCAGTTAAGCTATCCTCCTGTAAGGATAGTTAAAATGTCGCCTAAATTTCTTGAAACCGGAATAGAGACAAATACAATTGATGGCGTGGAAGTATCGATAACTACGCCTCCACGATCCGTAGCAGACTGCTTTAAATTTCGAAACGACGTTGGTTTGGATGTGGCAATCGAAGCACTGCGTGACGGGCTGAAAAAGAAACAGTTTTCCCGTAACGAATTTGCAATACAAGCTCAATCGATACGAATTTGGAACGTTGTTCGCCCATATCTTGAATCTATCCAATGAAAAACGCACCTTCAAACATTGCGGCGTCAATTCGCCAGCGCCTACTCAATCGGGCAAGAGAAAATGAAGAAAATTTTAACAGCTTGCTTACCAGGTATGGAATTGAGCGCCTCTTGTATCGAATTGGAATATCAAGTCAAGCGAGCCATTTTTGTCTAAAAGGAGCTCATCTATTTGCAGCGTGGACCGGGGAACTCCACCGACCAACCAAGGATGTCGATTTTCTTGGGTATGGATCACCTGATCCCGAAGATGTAGCGAATCGAATCAGCAAAATTCTGAGTGAAACCGAAAATGCGGACGGAACCAACGATGGTCTTGATTTTAATATAGAATCAATCCACGCTTCTGAAATTCGAGAGGAAGTCGAATATGGTGGAGTAAGGGTGAAATTAACAGCCGAATTGGCAAATGCCCGCATTAACCTACAAATAGATGTAGGATTTGGTGATGCGGTAACTCCTGCCCCGATAGAGTTGACGTTACCCACACTCCTTGAAGATGTATCACTGCCTTCACCCATATTAAACAGCTATCCACAAGCCACAGCGATTGCGGAAAAGACTGAAGCGATGACTTCATTGGGAATTGCGAATTCCAGACTTAAAGACTTCTATGATATTTGGACGATGTCACGAACGTTTTCGCTTGATTCATCGGAAGTTATTGAAGCCATAATTCAAACGTTTCAAAGAAGGAAAACAAAAATTGAGCTTGAGCCCATGGGGCTCACAAATGAGTTTTGGTCGGATAAAAGTGTGCAACTTCGTTGGAGGGCATTTGCAAAAAAGAATATCTCAGACAAAGGGCAGAATTTTGCTTTTGATACAATGGTAGAAGAATTGAGAACATTTTTACTACCGCTTCTTCTCTCTGCGTTTGAAGGGCGGGTTTGCACTAAACAATGGAATCCGAAAAGCCAAATTTGGATTCCGGAAAATCAAAGCGCCCGTAACACAGTTGAGGTCACAGACAAAATTACAGTAAATCAATCGGATTTCTTCGATCAATTATTCTCTGGTGGATCAGTAGTGCACAGCGAGTATTGGATAACAAAACAAGGTAAAAGGCACAATCCGACTTGTCGTTACTACAAAAAAACAGCAGGTGGGTTTATATCTTCCAAATTAGAGGGTCTCCCGTGTTCGATATGCGGCGGATAACTTGGTGCCATCTTGCGTCGCATCGCTGCCTCAATAACATCCCCGTTTGATTCGACTACACCTCAATTTCGGGATCGTAGTGGTTCTCATCCGTGAGCCATTCATCATACCTTGAGTGAACAGAGGTTACCTGGATAAGCTCGAACTCACAGAAGGGCTTTGCCTGGATTTAGCTGAGCAATTGGAAATTTATGAACTTGAATTGAAACCCAAAACCAATCCGAACGACAACAAAAATATCGATTCCTTTTACACTACCCGGATTTAGAAGACCTCCGTTGGAAAGCGAATTCCTATTTGTGTGATCGATTAGATTTTTCCGGGCCATAGAAGATAACTATGAATCTGCCCCGTTGAAAATAGAGGCAGCAGGCCCGGAAATGGCATATTTCACCCGGCTGTGGTGATTTTCGTCAGCTAAAGTAATAGTAGCTTCGACCCGCGCTGGATTGGGCGCGGTGGAGACAGGTGATTGGGGGGCAGGAACGATGTTTTGCTTTATGCCCTATTCGATCTGCAGATCCCGCA
>JARGOZ010000231.1 GCA_029213025.1 Verrucomicrobiales bacterium | reverse complement strand
CCAGGTCTTTTCTGCTGTAATCTCAGCTATGAGTGCTCTTCCCGAACTCAGTTATCTTTCGCCGGTTGAATATCTCCGGGTCGAACGACATGCTGAAACCAAAAGTGATTACCTGAATGGGATCGTGGTGGCCATGGCAGGAGCTACCTACCGTCACAATATTATCGCAGGGAATGTGTTTCGCAGAATTGGCAATGCCTTCGAAAAAAGACCCTGTATTGGTTTCAATTCCGATATGAAAGTTCGGATTGAGAAAGCGAACGTTTTCCGATATCCCGATGTTTCTGCCCTGTGTGGCCCAATTGACTTTTACGACGGGGAGGAAGATATCTATACAAATCCCCAATTTATCTGTGAAGTCCTTTCTCCGAGTACAGAGCGGACTGACAAGAATGAGAAATTTGCAGAATATCGTCTCATCGATTCGTTCAAAGAATATCTGATCATCGAGCAAAAAATGATCAAGGCAATTCTTCACAGGAAGGGAGAAGACAAAATCTGGACCTCGGAAAGCTACACCGATCAAGACGACAAAATAGAACTCGAATCAATTCATGTCAGTCTGACGTTACGTGAAATTTACGAAAAGATTGAATTTGAGGATTGATCAGGGAGGTCATCATCATCATCCAGGACCCACATGATCACGATGGGAACAGCCAAGTTAATGGTGGTAGTAGTCAGGCTCTCTTTGCGTGAGGGCGGCCAGTAAGTACCTATAGTGGTGGCAGATGGACTATCAATGATCGATCACACTCAGTCGAAGCCGGAAAAATCTCGGTACTGTCAACAGTCGGTAGTGTCAGCCGTGAGCGCTTGCATTTGCCTCCTTGGGCCCGGAATCTTCCTTTTTCCTGTTCCGATCATTACAGGGCACGCTGCAATGGCAAAAATTCGGGCTCATCCGAATCTTCGAGGTCGGGAGCTTGCGCTTTTAGGACTATTCATTGGCTACGGGATTATTCTGGGCCTCGGAGCATATGGATTTTGGGCCGCTATGCAATTGTCCGGAACTGTCTAGCCGAATACCTACTCAAAAAAAACACATTCCTTTCATTACGCCATAAAAGGAGAGCCTGGTGGTTCCGGTAGGCCACAATCAAAGCACATGAGAATTTGAGGAGTAACTATTCATCTCACTTCTCCTGCAGTTCTTCGATCAACTTCTCCAGTTTGACCACATCCACCCCGAATTTGCGGATACCTTCGGCGGTTTTTTCGGTGGCCATGGCGTCTTCATTTAAGAGCCAGCGGAACGATTTTTCGTCGGTGGGGACTTTTCCCATCGCGGCGATTCCGGCGTCTTCGGCGCGGAGTTTGCATTCGATTTCCTCGTCGGAATTCTGTAGTTCGCTGAGGAGCCCGGGAGAAATTGTCAGCAGATCGCAACCGGCGAGTTCGGTGATCTCCCCTTTGTTCCGGAAGCTGGCTCCCATCACTTCTGTGTCGTAGCCGAATTTTTTGTAGTAGGTGAAAATTTCTTTTACCGATGCCACACCGGGATCATTTTCCGGGCTGAATTCTTTACCGGTGCTGGCTTTGTGCCAGTCGAGTATTCTACCGACAAAAGGTGAAATCAGCTGCACCCCGGCTTCAGCACAGGCGGCCGCCTGGCCAAGTGAGAAAAGCAGTGTCAGATTACAGTGGATGCCTTCATTTTCGAGCGCTTCGGCGGCGCGAATCCCTTCCCAGGTCGATGCGATTTTGATGAGCACTCTCTCACGATCAATTCCTTCGCTTTCATATAGTTCGATGAGGCGTCGTCCTTTTTCTATACTACCCTCTATATCGAATGAGAGTCTGGCGTCGGTTTCGGTGGATACGCGACCCGGCACGATGTCGAGAATTTCCTTTCCGAAAAGAACCAGCACACGATCCATGATGGCTTCAGTTTTCGAAGCACCGGCAGCAGAGTCAGCTTCTGCAATCGCCTGCTCGACGATGTTCCGGTATTCCTCTTTCTGTGCTGCCTGTAGAATCAGGGACGGGTTGGTAGTGGCATCCTGCGGCAGGTAGTCCCGCATTGTTGCAAAGTCGCCGGTGTCGGCAACTACGGTGGTAAATTGCTTGAGTTGTTCGAGTTGATTCATGGTGGTTGTTCAGGAAGCGACCGCTGCAGGTGCTTCCACCCAGCGATCATGTTCTTTGATCAGGTCGATGAGGCGGTCTACGGCCTCGTCTTCCGGTATATTAAATTTTACGGGTTCTTTACCGACGTAGAGATTGATCTTGCCTGGGGCTCCTCCGACATAACCAAAATCGGCGTCGGCCATTTCCCCGGGACCATTTACGATGCATCCCATCACAGCGATGCGGACGCCTTTGAGGTGGCCGGTTGCCGCGCGGATTTTTTGCGTCGTGGTTTGGAGATTGAAGAGGGTTCTACCACAACTCGGGCAGGCGACATAATCGGTTTTGAAAATTCTGGTTCCCGCCGCCTGGAGAATGTTGTAGGCGAGGCGCAATGATTGGCCGGGAGCCTGCTCGCCCTGGATCAGGACTGCATCGCCGATTCCGTCACACAGCAGGGAACCGATGTTTTTGCTGGCGCGGAGCAGGGTTTTCAAAAAGTCTTCGCCACTGTCGGTGGAAGGAAAAAAGGTATCTTTCAGCAGGATCGGGTGACGGGCGTCTATGCGGGCCGCGAGGAGGCGAAAAGCGGGAATAACCGGCAGATCAATCCCGTCCTTCACGGTGATCAGGCAGGCTTCGGGATTTTCGTTCAATCGTGCGATCGCTTTTTGATCGCGCGGATCTATCTCCAGAACTCCGGAATCCTCAACTACGATTTCGGGTTTAAAATCGCCGAGTTTGTCGATTTTATGAGCCAGCGCGTTCCACTTTTCCCGGCAGGTGAAAACCCGTACAGTTTCCGATCCGCCGAGGGCGTGACCATTTACCTCCATCACGGAAGAGGCCCGTCTTTGGTAATCGAAAGGATTCCACGGGACTTCGTCCCAACTCAGATTCTCGGGGAGATTGTCCAGCCGGTCTTCTTCGACAATTTCCACCAGAGCTTTCGCCACAGGGATTTCGCAAACCGCATCCTCCGTTAAGCTGACGCGGATGGTGTCGCCAATCCCGTCCGCGAGGAGTGAGCCAATCCCGATAGCACTCTTTATTCGGCCGTCTTCGCCGTCGCCGGCTTCGGTGACGCCGAGGTGGATCGGGTAGTTCCAGTCTTCACCCTCCTCCGAAAGTCGTGCGGTGAGCAAGCGGTAGGCCTCGATCATGACCTTCGGGTTGCTGGCTTTCATCGAGAAAACAAAGTCATGGTAGTCATGACTCCTTGCGATGCGGGCAAATTCGAGGGCGCTTTCCACCATGCCGAGGGGAGTGTCGCCAAACCGGTTCATGATTCGATCACTGAGGGAACCGTGGTTGGTGCCGATCCGCATCGCGACTCCACCGGCGATACATTTTTGGACGAGAGGGCTGAAATCCTCTTTGATTCGTCTCAACTCGTCAGCGTATTCGCCGTCGGAATACTCCCGGACCTGGAATTTCTTTTTGTCGGCGTAGTTCCCCGGATTGACGCGGACTTTTTCCACCCAGTTGGCGGCTTCCATGGCTGCATCCGGCTTAAAATGGATGTCTGCGACGATGGGAACATCCGACCCGCTCCGGCGAATTCCCGCGACAATTTTCTCCAGATTTCCCGCGATCTTCCGGGTCTGGGCCGTGACGCGCACGATTTCGCAATCTGCTTCGGCGAGTTCTATGGCCTCGGCTACACAGGCTTCAGTGTCCCGGGTGTCGCTTGTCAGCATGGACTGGACCCGGATCGGATTTTCCCCTCCGATACCGACTTCGCCCACCATGACGGGACGACTCTTTCGCCTCGTCATGGTCAGGGGCGTGAGATTGTGTGCTGTCATGGAAATGTGACCGGGAAGAGGTCTCAAGTTCCGGAAGGTTTCCACTCTACTTTGTAGACTTCTTTTTCGCCTCTCGGCAAACGGTCCCCGATATCTTTAAAGGTAATGAAAATCATGAATCCGAAAAGGAGGTAAACGAAAAGATTTTGTACCACAAACAGGAGTTTCACCGGAGTGGGTTTCCGCCGTATCCATTCGGTTGTTGCCATTACGATGTGGCCGCCATCAAGAACCGGAAAAGGTAGCAGATTCAGGATCGCGAGGTTTACGTTCAGAAGTGCGCCGAAGAAAATGACCTGTCTCCAACCGTTTTCCTGACGAAGGAAATCGAAGAGCAATCCACCGATCCCGGCCGGTCCGCTGAGATGCGCTCCACTGATCGCTGACTTCGGTGAAAACACCTTTTGAAGCGTGTTGTAGATCGATTTGGCCCCGTCTGTGACGATGGTGATCGGGTCGTCGCTGTCGAGCCAGCTTTCGCCTCTGTAGTCGAACAGAATACCCAATTTGGGAGGGTTTTTCTCAAATGCCGCGAGGCTTTCTTTGTCGGAAATCTCAACAATCTCCGGCGGGCGGGGAGTGATTACGATATCCAGGGTTTCCTTTTTCCGGAGAACTTGAAAAGTCACTTCTTCCCCCGGAGCCCATTTGCGCGCTTTGATTTCATCCACCCAGGCCTTTTCACCGTTCACGGTGAGGATTTTGTCTCCCTTTTTAAAGCCGCCTTCGGCCGCTGGACTGTTTTCGGAAATATTCGCCACTATAGGCGAGATCCGCGAATCAACGCCGATGGAAGGCAGTTCAGGACGTTTGAAGATGGCGGAAGTGATCCCTTTGACAACTCCTTCGTTTTCGCTCTTTGCCGGTTTTTTGATCTCCGCCTTGAGAGTCTGCTCTTTGCCGTCCCGTTCGATCACGATATCAACCGGTCCGATGGGGGCGGAAACGATCTGCCACTTGACCGAATTACCCATTCCGAGGAATTTGTCGACCTGTCCTCCGGCGATGGATTTGATCTTATCTCCGGGTTTTAAACCGGCATTATCGGCAGCGCTGCCAGGCTGCACCATTCCGACCGTGGTTGTCATTTCTCTCTCCGCCTTCGGGTATTTCACGCCCCACGCAATGACAGCAAACGCAATCGCCAGCAAAAAGCTGAACAGCGGACCGGCTGCAGCGACGATAATCTTGTCGAGCGGAGTGATCGGAGGCAGGGTTTCTTTCACGTCGTCCTCTACCTTGCCTTCGATTCCTTCCATGGTAACCATCTGAGGCAGAGAGACAAATCCTCCGGCTGGGATGCAACCGAGTCCATATTGGACGCCATCGATTTCCTTTTTCCAAATTGGTTTTCCGAACCAAATCTGAAAACGGTCAACTACGAGTCCTCTCCATCTTGCGGCGATGTAATGGCCGTACTCATGAACCAGGATCATGAAATTGAAGACCATAATGACGAGGAAAATAGTCCAGATGAATCTGAGAATTGAAAGGATTAACTCCATAAGAATTGTAAATTTTGCCCAGGTTAAAGGGCGGGAATATAACACTCCAACCACGACTGGCGACTTGAATTACTTGGAAATTCCACAACGATTTTGTCAGCAAGGTCACGATCTTCGCTGGGGGTTGTCGGCAAAGAAGCTGCCAACGCACAAAAGGGCCGGTAAAGATATGCAAATGATCAAAATCAGGCTGTAGCTGCCGGTGATTTGCTGAGAAAACGCAAACATCCACGGACCGATGCCGGAAGCGATCACCATGCTGCTCATGGCCACACCGGCTATCGAGCCAAGCCAGCGGCGCCCGAAAAATCTCGGCCAAACCACTCCGGAGAGGCTTGAAAATACGCCTCCGGTGATTCCCGTGCCGATCACGTAGGCCGGAACTCCCCACGACGACCCCAGCTGATAGAGCCCGATGGTGCCGAGCAATGCTCCCAGATTCATAAACAGAAGCATGTACTTGAGCCGAATATGGGAATTGATCCAGCCAAAGAACAGATTCGTCACCACCGAAATAGCCGCCATCGGAATGAAAAGATTGATGATGGTAGCTTTCTCAAATCCGAATTCCGCGCCGATTGATTCGATGTGAAATGTGTATGCGGTCGAATACATCGCAAAGAAGGCAAAAGAGAGGTTGAAGGCGTGAAAGGAAAAAGTCCGAACCGCTTCGTTGCGGGTGTATTCGCGGTAGATGACCATGTCCGGGTTTTCTTTTTTCGGGCGTTCCACATTGGGGCCGTCCATTTTCATGCCGCACTCTTCGGGATTATCCCGGAAAATGAGCCAGCCGAGAGGGGCCATCACGAAAATCGTGAGCAATGCGAGAAATTTCCATGCGCCATCGTATTCGAAGCGGTTGATGAGGAGATCAAGGACTTTGGGAGCGATCGAAAAGCCGAAGGAAATGAAAACGCCGCTCAGGGACATTGCCAGTCCCCGGCGGAGGTCGAACCATTTGCCCACCACATTTCGGGAGGTCATTGTCAGAATGCCCTGCGCAGCCAGCCTGATCAGATAGAATCCGAGCCCGATTACGATGAAAGCAACCGCTGTCCTCCAACCCTCCGGCAGGCGGGAGGCGATGCCCTTTGCGAGGTCCGCTGACTCGCTGAGGAAGAGCAGGACCAGACCGGTCGCTAGAGCGGAAAGAACGATCATTTTGCGTGCTCCCCAAAAATCAAAAAGCCTCCCGGCAAATGGCAGAGTTAGTCCGCTGGCAACCGTGCCGACAAAGTAGGCGCTACTCAGGGCGACACGCGAAAGCTGGAATTCGCCCATCAGGATTTCGGTAAATACCGAAAAGCCCATGGTTTGGCCGGGGATGGAAAACAGAGTCCCCATCATCGAACCGAAAGCTATGAGCCATCCGTAAAAGAAAGGCAGTCGCTTCGGCTCAAACGGGAACGAAGGATGAAATAGACCGCCTCGCATGAAAGTTGGGACGACTGTAGCAGGAAAAAATTTCACCGCCACTTCGGACTTATTCGGCGGATTTCTTCCCCGTGGAACAGGTTGAGTCGAATCGACCTAACAGGGTACGATGCCGGACCCAACAGGGTACAGTTTACTCTATCTCCTCGCCGTGAGCATTGACCAGTTTTTTTGCGGCGTTTGATATCGGAGGTTGCATCGTTGCTTTGATTACGGAGTCGAGTTTGCTATAGGCTGATTTTGCCTCATCGGAAAGGTTTTCTATAGTAATCTCCTCTTCTTTGAAGCCTTCGCCGGATATATCAAAAAAGCGTCCGTCTGAGAAAAGTTTGTAGTTGTGATCCAGGGCGAAAACAGCACGGGAAAATTTCTCTTTATCCCAGCCCGGGCGGGGGTCGTACCAGAAAAAGGCCGCATCTCTTTTCTTTCCCGTTTTGCCTTTAATCTGCGGCGCAAAACTATCGCCGTCGCGAAACCATGTGTCGGGGATTTTGGTTTCCCCCAGGTCAGCCAGAGTAGGCAGAAAGTCGGAAGCGTCCACCAAGTCACTACATATCTGTCCGGCTTTGATTTTACCCGGTTGATTGACAATGAGCGGAACCCGAATGCCGGTTTGCAAAGGTGTCGCTTTACCGCCCCGGATTCTTTCGCCACGAAATCCGGATGTTACTTTCTGATCCGTTCCGTTGTCGGAATAAAAAATCACTGTGGTGTTCTTTCTGAGATCCAGCTCTTCCAGTCCGTCGATCAATTGGCCAACTACTTTGTCCATGTAGGCAACCATATCGGGAAAATATTTGCTGTCTTCCTCAAGGCGGCGGGAGGGTTCGCTCCATACTTCGGAATCGGGAGTAGGATTTACCGGCCAGTGGGGGAGCGCCATGGCGTAGTAGACAAAGGTGGGTTTGTCTTTGTTTCGACTATAGAAATCGAGTATAAAATCCACTGAGGTATCCGGCCCGTACCGGCCTTCGAGATTTTTTACTAATTCGCCGTTGCGGTCAAAAGTAGGGTTGGCGTATCGGGAGCCTTTGTCTTCGGTATGCCAGGCATGGTAGAGCTGGTATTCATGAAAACCGGCATCGCCGACTTTCATTCCCTGTCCCCGGCGCTTGTCAGCGTTGGGGAAATCCGGAGGATCGTAGGACTGGAGTTGCCACTTTCCGGCGATACATGTCCGGTATCCTGCATCTGACATGAGGTGGCCAAAGGTTTTCTCTTCAGGATCGAGAGTCCCGAAATACAGCCAGTTCCGGTGATTATATTTGCCGGTCATGATTTGGACCCGGGTCGGAGTGCATAGGGGTTGGGAATAGGCGTGAGTAAAGCGGATTCCCTCTGCTGCTAGAGCATCGAGTCGGGGCGTTCGGTAAGACGTTCCACCGTAGCAGGAAAGTCCTTCGATGCCGATATCGTCAGCCATGATCAGCAGGATATTCGGCTTTTCAGCGTGCGTGTTTACCACCAGGAGGGATAAGATGGCAACAAGGATTCGATACTGCATGGCAAGATTGTAGTGACTAGTGGATGAGATGAAATTGATTTTCCACGATTCGCGCAAGTCCGCCAAACGAAACGGGCTGATTTTCATCGATATGCCCAACTTGAAGTCCTTTCAGGACCGGGAAAGGGGCGTGGTAAAAATGGCTTTCGAAAACCTCGTCGACAGTCACTCCGTCCGGACCGGGGTTGCCGTCCGTGAATGTTCCGAGAATCAATCCGCAGATTTGGTCGAACCAACCGGCGTGGCGCAGACTTGTTAGCATACGGTCAATCCGGTACGGGCGCTCGCCGACATCTTCAATAAAAAGGATACAGTTCTGCAGGGGAGGTGCATAAGGGGTTCCGACCAGTGCAGCGAGGACCGCCAGATTGCCGCCGAAAAACCGACCGGTCGCGTGGGTCGGGAGATGGCTGGAAAGAGTTTCCAACTCCCAGGAGCTGTGTTCGTTCCTGTTTTCGATGGATTCGATCCAGGCTTTGCGGATCTCAGCAGACGCACGGCCGAGAGAGGCCACCATTGGCGCGTGAATGGATCGCACCCCGGCTTTTGCCCAGAGCGAATGAAGTGCGGTAATATCGCTGAACCCGATAATGGTTTTGTTAGCCTCCGCTATGGAAAGCAGATCAATTCCGGGGAGAAGGCGGGTACAGCCAAATCCACCCCGGGCACAAAGTATGGCATCAACATTTGTCGCAGTGATGGCCTCGTTCAGCTCTTGGAGCCGCCTTTCGTCTGAGCCGGCGAAATAGCCGGTTTGGGAATAGATAGCGTCGGAAAAAGTGACTTCGTACCTCTCCCGAAGCCAAGCAATGCCCGCATCGAAGGTCTCGCGGTTAAATGGGCCTGCCGGAGCAATGACCCTGAGATGCGGGCCCGGCAGAACCGGGCGCGCCAGAGGAAAAATATAATCTGACGACATAGGATTTCGTCAGAATATCACAAATCAGGAATGATTGGCCGGGCAAATTACCCCGTAATCACCATCTTCCCTGCGATAGAGAACGGAAACTT
Source organism: Verrucomicrobiales bacterium (assembly GCA_029213025.1). Lineage (GTDB taxonomy): Bacteria > Verrucomicrobiota > Verrucomicrobiia > Verrucomicrobiales > DEV007 > Arctic95D-9. Next base: position 1,909 of record JARGOZ010000231.1, on the reverse strand, counting down.
TTTCACTGCGTGCATCGCTGTAAACGATCACAGGTCTATCGCTCAATTCCAGCGCCTCGACAGCTTCGTCTTCAGTCAATTTCTTTAGTGATGCAGTTTCGCGATGTAAAAGAAAGGGAAGATCTTCATAGTAGTCAGGCTGCTGTTCATCCAGCGCCTCGACTAGGCCTGTATCCATATCAACCGGGCCTTCCTTCAGTTTGCGCAGTGTGGAGCGGTCCGGCCGGTGGGACTTGAGCATGCGTGTCTTCTGCTTGCGCATTTGACGCGCTACTTTATGAATTGTTTCATCTATCGCTGAATACATATTCGGCGTAGTCGAGTCTGCTTCGATCACGATATGGTTGGCGCAGTGAAGTATGATTTCCGCCTTATGTCGATCTTTTTCCACGTCCAGAAGTACCTTAGCATCAATAACTTTGGGGTAGTCGAAGTTTAATTGAGATATCTTCTTTTCAGCGTGTTCCCTCATGGAATCAGTGACTGATACGTGGCGTCCTGTGATGGTTATCGGTAGATCAACTTTTGTTGTTTGCATAATTATAAGACGGTTAAGAGTGCCGGGTGCATTTTAGCGCTTTATACCCGGGCACTTTCATTTTTACACTAACAAATTAACCCGCTTATCAGCAAGAATGAAATAGAAAAACAACTCCTTTTTAGAGTTAGTAATTGGCATATTACATGCTAAATCGTTCTCCTAAGTAGAGTTGCCGACTTACGGGATCATTCACTAGAAATTCTTTAGGCCCTTCGCGGAGGACTTTACCTTCGCAGATCAGATAGGCCCGATCAACAAGGTCGAGAGTTTCGCGTGCATTGTGGTCGGTGATCAGGACCGCGAGACCGTCTTTGCGAAGATCTTTTACGATTCCCTGGATTTCACCCACCGCGATCGGATCCACTCCGCCGAATGGCTCATCGAGCATGATTAGACTGGGATTAGGGACCAGTGACCGGGCAATGGTTACCCGGCGTTTTTCTCCCCCGGAGCACGCCATGGCGATGTTTTTGCGGATGTGAGTGATGCTGAACCGCTCCAACAACTCATCGCATTTCGCTTTCTTTTCTTTGCGGGAATATTTCATGGTTTGCATGACTGCCATGATGTTTTCTTCGACAGTCAGCTTCCGGAAAATTGATTCCTCCTGTGGCAGATAACCCATGCCGAGCCTGGCCCGTTGGTACATGGGCAGTTTGGTTACATCCTGTCCATCGAACACCACTCTTCCCCCGTTGGGCGGAACCAGGCCGACCATCATATAGAAACTGGTGGTTTTACCGGCTCCATTGGGACCGAGTAATCCGACGATTTCGCCCCGTTTTACATTGATGTTGACTCCGTTGACCACGGTTCTTCCGTCATAGATTTTTACCAGTCCGTCGGTATCGAGAAGCAGATCTTTCGGATCTGCTTTGACTCCGTTGGAGCCCGAAACAAAGGAGTGGGTCGAGTTGTCGGCCGGAGCTTTTGGGCGTTCTTTTCCTATCGAAATCGTCGATTTTTGCGGTTCGGCTGCCGGAGTTGCCGGTTTGGCTGGCGGGCTTGCCGCCGGTTTAGCCTGCACGACAGTTTGAACCGGTTGCTGTGGTTGCGCAGACACATTCTGCTGCGGGGCCGGTTGGGGGTGAGCCGGTTGCGGTTGAACCGGGGCCGGCACTACGTTTGGACTCACAGAAGTGCTAACCCTTTGCTTGCGCTGCACGGGCTGCGCCGGTACCTGACGGGCGATGGGCTGCTGCCGGGGGGCGGGCATCGGGGTATTGGCAGGTGGGCGTTGCTCCGGCGGCGGAGCCGGTTGTGCCTGAGCCTGCGGCGGCGGCGACTGGAATGCGGGATTTACATGTTCCCCCCGCCTGCTTCCATTGGGTTTTCCGTGAACCGGCTTGCTGGCGCGGTTCGGAATTT